>NZ_JASATP010000009.1:0-171970 GCF_038440375.1 Bacillus sp. OTU530 | reverse complement strand
AGTTTTCTTTTTGGCCTCTCAATACTGTATTAAGTGCTAGATTTATGTTGAAAAGGTTCTCAGAGTCAAGCCATTTGTCTGGAATGATTAGATGGGAGCAGTTGTTACTGTTTAAATAACTATAAATAATCTGCGCTTCATCGATTTCATCTCTGCTAACAGCAATCGATGAATTTAGATCATTGCTTTTGAAATACGTTAAAATGTTTGTTTTTATTTCTTCACTGAGCTGTTCAATATAGCTGCTTTCTAGTGAATATTTGTGACTAAAAAGCACATTAGTCCTCTTAATGAGAAAAAGTTTAATAGTAGAATCGGTTAAGGGATCGATGGTGACGATATTGTGGTTTCCTTCTGTGAATTCTATAACCTTTTCTTTAGATAATAGGGAGTTTACTGCACTTATATTGTCTCTATATTTTGAAGCAGCTTCAAAATCATACTTCTCAGAAGCAGCTACCATCATTTGCTCCATGTCTTCGAGAATACTCATGTCAGTGCCTGTCAGCAAAGCGATCATTTTGTCTATTATCTCATTGTACTGTTTCACTGCAGAACCCCCAAGGCATCTGCCAATGCACAAACCTAAAGAATAATTCAAGCATGCGGTATTCTTTCGAGAAGGATTACTGCAATTTATTTTAAAGCATTCTTTTACACCTTGAATTGCTCTTTCCACTGTGCTCTTGCTTGTAAATGGGCCGAAATAAAGTTTGCCATCATTTTCAATGGGGCTATAAGTCATCTCAATGTCGCGATAATCCTCGTTCATGTTGATGGCGATATAGGTAAAGGATTGTGGGTTTTTCATCATTCTGTTATATGTTGGCTTTAATTCCTTGATTAATTTACATTCCAGCATAAAAGCCTCAAATTCTGTATCTGTAAGTATATAGTCAAAATCTTTTAAGTGATTTATAAGCTTTTTAACCTTTGGAGAATGGCTTTTTGAGTCTCGAAAATAAGATTGAACTCTATTCTTTAAATTTTTAGCCTTTCCCACATAAATGATCTGGCCAAGTGAATCTTTCATAAGATAAACTCCAGGGGATAAGGACAGGTTTTTTACCTTTTCTTGTAGATTAATGTTAGTTCATCCCTTTGCTAAGATAATATGTTATCTATTATTTTATCACGACATTGGATTAAGATACATTTCGATAGGGTTTTAGTTTGATAGCTATAGGACGGAACCCTTACATAGATCTCTAACCTCAAAGGAAGCGGGAGATCCTGGTTTCTTGTCTACATATTTTTGTATACTAGGTGAGGTGTTTTAAGGGGTGTACAAAGATAACATACTTGAACTGAATAGGAGGGAATACACATGGCAGAACCACTTAAAGCTATATATAATAAGGAATTTCTTTACCAATTTGCCAGGAAGGTCAGGGAGGCGTATAGTGCTTTCGATATTGAGGGATTTGTTGCGGCTGTTTTAGGTAATGATTGGGATATTTTAGAATTGAAAGCCAGAATACGTCGGATAAGTGTATCTCTTGGAAAGTACCTGCCTCAGAAATACGAAGAGGCATTGAACGTTTTATTTAAAATTGATGAGGAATGCACAGGATTTCCTTATCTGTTCTTTCCTGACTTTGTGGAAGTGTACGGGCAAAATCAGGAACATTGGGAGCTTTCTATGAAAGCTTTGGAACGGTTTACGCAGAGGTCATCAGCTGAGTTTGCTATAAGGCCATTCCTCATCCGCGATCCAGAGAGAATGATGCGTCAGATGAATGCTTGGGCGCAGCATCCTAATGGGCATGTTCGAAGGCTTGCAAGTGAGGGATGCAGACCAAGTCTTCCTTGGGGGCAAGCATTGCCGCAATTTAAGGAAGATCCCGCTCCAATTCTTCCTGTACTTGAGCAATTAAAAACAGATTCATCACTTTATGTTCGCAAAAGTGTTGCCAATAATCTAAATGACATCTCAAAAACACATCCGGAATTGGTTATCCAAATTGCCTTGGATTGGTATGGAAAGCATGCATATACAGACTGGATTGTAAAGCATGCCTGCCGTACTTTGTTGAAAAAAGGGGATAGGCGGGTGTTGTCTATTTTTGGTTACAAGGATGATGAATCCATTCAATTCCTGCAGTTCACTTGTAGTCCTGATCGTATTTCAATTGGAGAAGAGATTTCCTTCTCATTTCAGGTCAAATCTGAAAAGCATACTAAAATAAGGATTGAATATGCAATTGATTATGTTAAATCTAAAGGGCATAGGAGCAAAAAAGTATTTCAGATAACGGAAACGGAAATAAAAAGCGGGGAGACTAAATCTTATTCAAGAAAACATTCCTTTAAAGATTTGACTACCAGGAAACATTACGAAGGAGTTCATTCACTATCCATTATTATTAATGGTGCAGTAAGAAACTCATTTGATTTTATGGTGAGGTAAGCAAATTCTTTTTGCTTTTTTAGTAGAAAATGTAGAAGTTGATTCATATGTATGATCGTTACCAAAAGCCATTACTTGTCGTGGAAAACGGTCTTGGAGCCGACGGCAAAGTAGAAGAGGCTTAGATACTATTACAATCATAAACAGATTAAGAAAAAAGGCATAAGTCCGGTTCAATACCGACTTATGCCCAGAAAGCTGCCTAGCCTTCATGTTTAACTTTTTGGCTTCAGTTCACCATATAAGTAGTGGCTGTGATAGGTGATATACTAGAAGTTCCTAGCTCAGCCTGATGGATGTTAAAGCGTTTACAATAGACTGTATCATCCAGCACCAATTAGTTCCTATAAAGCCTTAAAATTATCCTCTATTTGTTCTAAGGACAATCCTCTTGTCTCAGGTAAGTATTTTGCTATAAAAATGATTCCTCCAATACCAAACGCAGCAAATAAGAAGAATGTTGCTGAAAGTCCGATTCCTTCTAGAAGAACTGGAAAGAATAATCCTACTAAGAAGTTGCAAATCCATAAACATAAAACAGCCGTACCCATACCCATACCACGTAAGCGTGCAGGGAATATTTCGGATAATGTCAGCCATGTCATGGGACCAATAGCTCCTTGAAAGAAAGCTAAATATAGGATTGTCATTGATAATACTATATATGGTAACATTGGAGATTCGGAAAGCGTTAGCGTAGCAATCCCGATCGCAATAAGCGCAATTGTTGCACCTATTAAACCTGTCAAAAACATTGTCCGTCTATTCACTTTGTGCATGATGGACATCCCAACAATAACTGCAATAACAGAAATTACTCCGTTTGCTACGTTTCCAATCAATGCTGTTTTTGTGCCAAAACCAGAATTTTGCAGAATTTGTGTTCCATAGTACATGATAGAGTTTATCCCTACTAATTGCGAGATAGCTCCAATTCCCGCACCGAGAATGACAATGCGTCGAATCCATGGTGTATTCAAATCCTTAAATTTTACTCTTGCTATTTTTTTCTCTTCTGAAATACGTGTTTTAATCGTTTTCAATTCTTGTTCAGCGATACTTTCGCTGCGAATCTGTTTAAGTACTTTCAGTGCTTCAGCCATTCTTCCTTTAGATGCTAACCAACGAGGACTTTCAGGCAGAATCAATACTCCAATCCAAAGCGCTACAGCCGGTAATGAGGCAATCACTAACATATAACGCCATACATGTCCTGCTTCTCCGAAAACATTTCCAATCACTGCATTACATACGTAAGCAAGAAATTGGCCCGTAACGATCATTAATTCATTTTGAGTAACCAATCTACCACGCCGTTCTGAAGGTGACATTTCGGCAAGATAAGATGGAACGATTACAGAGGCACCACCGACAGCAAGTCCTAATAGAAAACGGAAAATAACCAATATATTTGTATTTGGTGCGATGGAGCAACCAAGTGCAGAAAGGAAAAATAAAATCGCCAGATACATAATAGCTTTTCGATGCCCTCTAGTATCCGATAAGCGCCCGCCGAATATGGAACCAAAAGCAGCACCTAATACTAAAGAACTTGCTACTAAACCTTCCGTGAAAGGGTTTAAATTTAATTGGTCAGGTCTAGCCATAAATGGAAGCGCACCGTTAATAACCCCTGTATCATACCCAAATAATAGCCCGCCAAAAGTGGATACAATGGTGATTAGTTTCAAAAACTTTCTAGGGTCCTTTTTCTTATCATATTCCAGTTCAACTGAATTATCAGTATTCCTGATACTTTCCATGTTAAACTACCCCTTTCTGTTAGTAATGCATGTATTGTTACATTTAAAAGAATTTTACGAAATGAACGCTTTATCCAAAATATTTTTCCTGCTTATATTAGCTGCTTACTGAAGAATGTCCTCCAGATAAAATCTTTTGTAACATTCTAATTTCGCCATCTAATTTTCGGCACATTGTTAATTCTGGACTAGTACTTTCTTTATTCATTGATACATCGTTTATATTCCGACGATATTCATGTATACTCTTTGTTAGATCTAGTGCTTTTTTCAATAGCATTGCCCTGAACACCTTTCTAGCATTTATGAAATTTATAAGGACTCTTTACCAAATAACACTATTTTTAATAGCCATCATTTTAGATTCAGAGTTGCTGAGAGCCTCTCGAACAGGCTCTCAGCAGTCTCTCAAACAGCAATGATCAATCCATGCCGATTCTTGTTAAATATTCTCTTGTTCTTTTCGCAATTGGGAATGGTTTCTCAAAAGGCGCAGGATACATATCCTGTTCCACGATGGCCCAACCGCTAAAGTCGATATCCTCTAATACTTTCACGAAGGCTGTCATATCCACAACACCTAGCTCAGGCTCGCACATGATATCCTCACTTACCGCTTTCGCAAAGGACCAGTTCTCTTCTTGCATTTTTTCTCTTACCTTTAGATCACAGCTTTTCAAGTGAAGATACGGAATTCGTTTGTGATGCTTTCTCATAAAGGCAACCGGATCTCCATCTGCATACGCATGATGGCCTGTATCTAGGCAGAGATTAATATCCGTATCCTGCAAGAGTTTTTCAATTTGCTCTTCTGTTTCAATATGGCTTTGGGCATGTGGGTGAAATACCACTTCTAAACCATAATTGGCTTTCGCGTGATCCCGTATTTTTAGGATATTAGTGATAAACTTGTCCCACTCAGCATCGTTTAGAAATTGTGGTCTTACCAATTCACCGGTAAACAGATCGGTATAGCAATCGTCAATTAAAACCACGTATTTTGCACTGTCAAATCGTAATTGAAGCACGGCCATCTCATCGAGTAAAGCAATCAGTTCCTCTGTCTTACGATCGGATGTAAGATCGCCCACAAGCGTTGTTGCGGTTAACTCAAGATTTCGTTTCTCAAGTTCTTCCTTTAATCTATCGTATTCATTAGGAAGGTATCCCCATGGGCCGAGTTCAATCCCTGCATATCCAGACTCAGCCATTTCATTCATACATCTTTCCCAAGGTGTTTGTTTTTCGTTTTCTGGAAACCATACTCCCCAAGAATCTGGTGCTGTACCAACTTTGATGTTCATATTCTCTCTCCTCGCTTAAATAATTTCTACAGGTTTCTTTTCTACTTCTACCCATTGCTTTTCTGCGGCAGATTCTAAGATAGCGTCTACAGTTCTGTCAATTTTCCAGCCGAACTCAAAATCACATGCGTATGGTGTACCTGCTGTAATAGCAGAAAGCAATTCATGTGCCTCTAACACTTTCATGTCATTGTATCCGATTGCAATTCCGGATGCAGGATAGAAGGCGCTGTATCCTTTATGATCAGGTCCAAGAAATACATTTCTGAAACCTCTGTCAGCACTGTCATCGGACGTAAAGTAGACATTTACTTCGTTCATTCTTTCTAGGGAATAGTAGACAGAACCCTCAGTGCCCTGAATTTCAAATGCTAGATAATTTTTACGTCCTGTCGCAACGCGGCTTGCCCCAATCGTGCCGACTGCTCCATTTTCATATTCGGCAAGAATTGTGATCAAGTCATCATTTTCTACATCAGCAAGCTCGGAGGAACCCGCTTGTTTTGGTCTTTGAGGGATCACAATCTTGGATAAAGCGTTTACACTGCTGATATCACCAAGGATAAACTGGGAAATGCTAAGTAGGTGAGAACCAAGGTCACCAAGCGCACCGCTTCCGGAATGTTTATTAATATGACGCCATGTGATTGGCAATGTTGGATCTAGCAATCCATCCTGATCGTACGTTCCAGAGAATCTCATAATTTTGCCGAGTTTTCCAGAAGAAACAAGTTCTTTAATATAAGCGTTTGCAGGATTCATAACATTGTTATACCCAACATAATTCACAACGCCCTTTTGTTTAGCAAGTGCACCTAATTCTTTTGATTGCTCTGCAGAAAGGGTAAGTGGTTTTTCACAATACACGTGTTTGCCGTTTTCCAAAGCTGCTTTTGCAACCTCATAGTGGAAAGCATTCGGTGTAGCAATATCGACAACATCAACCTGTGGATCTGTAACAACTTCTTGCCAGTTCTCAGCCCATCTTGAGAATCCAAACTTTTCGCATGCCAGCTTGGCTGCCTCAACATTTACATCAGCTACAACTTCAAAAACAGGTTTTCCAGACTCAGGTCCAAATAACATTAGAGCGTTTGCAAAAGAGTTAGTATGAGCTTTCCCCATCCATCCAGCACCAACAAGTCCTATTCTTACTTCTTTCATATGTCTCTCTCCTTTTAGTTTTACTATTGTTTATTGCTTTTCTCTATTTCATTTTAGTACAGGTAAAATGCAATTACACTAAGTTATGTTGCTTATTTACTTAATAATATTGCTTTTAATATTTCCTGAGGTAGCGTTTTCAAAAATTTGCTGGCATAGCAATCAATCGTGTTTCCTTCTGAAGCAAAGGCAGGCTATAGGTGCATTCATTGGTCTTTGCCTTCCGCAGTCTAGCGACTCGCTTATCTCATTCAGGACCGTACTGATGGACAGCGCATAATGATTGTATGAGCGATAAATAGTCTGCTTCTTCTATTATTTCGACTCAATCACGAAACTAAGGATTTATATAGGTACTTAGGTTAGTCTGACAATCGTCTTCTGAATAACTAAAGTATTTATTGGAAACAGTAATGTACATATAAGCGGTGCCTCTAATTAAAAGGAGATAACATTAGAGACTTTACTATCAGTACTACGGGTGGCTAGTTATGTTAATCGTCTGTTTTACTAATACATATTCCAATCTTTGTTATGAGAATAAGAAACAAGTGTATGTACTTAAAGGAGGGAAGATCTATTAACCCCTCTTATATATCTGTTAATGGGCGGGGCTAATAGGTTGGAATAATCAATGAAAGGTGATGTAGGTGTTCAAAAAATTTCGTTTTTATTTAAAGAATGAAAAAAAAAGCATCACATCCACACAACCAAAACAAAAAGTCGATTGTTTCTCCCATACCATTCATACGGATCTAGATAGTAACATGAAAATAGTCAAAGAAAGATTAGGAACCAATGATGATATTGTCTTCAGAGAATTTCAAGGATTTGTACTGAAACCAATAAAAATCTTTATTTGTTATATGTCAGGCTTAGTTGATGATAAATATATTGGCCATAACATTTTAAAGCCTTTGATGGAAGCGAATTTTACAAATGAACATATGCTGGAACCGTTTGAAAACGTACTTCAAATCGTCAAGGATAACATTTTAAATGTTAGTAGTTTGAACGAGATACAATCAATGCAAGACGCATTATACGGCGTGTTATCCGGGCAAACTATGGTATTTATACACGGATGCAGTGCGGCGTTATCTATTGAAACACAGGGATTTGAATCAAGAAGTGTTACGGAACCAGATACTGAGGTTACTGTAAGAGGACCTCGCGAAGGATTTACGGAAAATATTGAGGTGAATACAGCCTTAATTCGAAGAAAAATTATCAATCCCAATCTTACATTTGAAAAACTAACACTTGGGAAGGAAACGCATACTAAAATTCGCATTGGTTACATAAAAGGCGTTGCGAATCCAAAAGTGATAGAAGAGGTCAAAGAAAGATTAAAACGGATTGAGCTGGATTCCATTTTAGAATCTGGCTATATTGAACAACTTATTGAAGATCATCCTTACTCGCTCTTTGCCACGATTGGGAACAGTGAAAAGCCGGATCTTGTTGCAGCGAAAATGCTTGAAGGAAGGGTTGCTATTCTTTGTAACGGTACTCCCTTTGTTTTAACTGTTCCACATCTTTTTATTGAAAATATACAAGTAAGTGAAGACCATTATTCCCGACCCTATCTTTCATCCTTGATGCGTTTATTAAGGATTGTTTCTTTATTTCTAACCATAAATATACCTGCAATCTATGTGGCTTTGACAAGCTATCATCAAGCTATGATTCCGAGTATTTTAGTAACTAAGATTGCCTCTGCAGAAGAAAAAGTACCATTCCCAGTCATTCTTGAAGTCATTATGATAGGTGTGGCTTTTGAATTGCTCAGAGAAGCTGGCATTCGCATGCCAAGAGCGGTTGGATCCGCTACTACGATTGTTGGAACTTTAATCATTGGTCAGGCTGCAGTTGAAGCAGGTTTTTTAAGTGCACCGATAGTGATTATTATGGCGTTTACGGGGATTTCTGGTATGGTCATTCCACCGTTAAATGACATTATTGTTTTTTCACGGTTGGTATTAGTATTCTTAGCGGGAGTGTTGGGGTTTTATGGGATTTTGATTGGCAGCATTCTTTTTATTGCCCATATGACTTCTTTACAATCTTTTGGTTCGCCTTATTTAGCCCCATTAGCGCCTACAATCTGGGGTGATTGGAAAGATGTTATCATTAGAGCCCCTTTACAGCTAACAAAGAAAAAGCCTTAATCGACTGAACAGTTGAATGATCATTTAACCGAAAAGGTTCTTGGTGGAGGGATACGATTGAAGCGCGTCGGTTTCATTTTATGTTCTTTGTTTTTGCTGACAGGGTGTTGGGACAAACAAGAAATTAAAAAGCTTGGATTTGTTCTGGCAATTGGCATTGATAAAGGGCCTAAAGGAGATATTTTAGTGACAGCCCAAGTGGTGAATCCCGAAGTGGCTCAAGGGGAAGGTTCAATAGAGAAATCTTCCGTTAAACTGGTGAGAAATAAAGGAAAAACCGTTTTTCAGGCCATTCGGAAAATGCTTCAAGAATTTGATCGAAAAAACCATTATGCTCATAATAAGGTTATTGTAATTAGTGACGACCTTGCCAAAGAAGGATTGCTGCCCATCCTAGATTCTTTAAAGCGGGGAGGAGAAGTTCGCGGATACGTTTGGCTTTGTATTGCTAAAGGTGTAAAGGCGAGGGAGGTTTTGGGGGTGAAACCGGAAGGAGTTGAAACGATACAAGCTAATTATTTAAAAGGAATCATTGAAAATCAAAAATTTAATTATAGTTCCGCTAATTTAACGATACTGGAGTTTTATAAGAAGGTTTTGGGAACGGGTATTTATCCTGTTGCAGGTTCCTTTCAAATGATCCAAAAAAATAGTTATCCTGTAGAAGAAAACTCTAAAACAAAAACAGATTATATTAAGCTCTCTGGTGGAGCTGTTTTTAGAAAGGATACGTTAGTTGGTTATTTGAATGAAACCGAGACACGTGGATATAATTGGATAGCTGGAAAGGTTAACAGCGGAATTATTGTACTCCCTTCCTTAATTGAGAAAGGAAAATCGGCATCTATTGAAATCATCAAAGCAAGCGCGAAAATTAAACCTGTTTTAAAAGAAAACAGGATATCTTTTATAATTGATATTCATGAAAAGGCCGTGATTGTGGAAGAACAGGGGAGAGGCCAACTCAAGTCTTCTAAAGAAAGATTCCGGTATTTCAGAAACATGGAACAAGAGAATGAGAAGCTTGTTAGAAAAGAAGTTATGCAAGCAGTGAATAAAGCTAAAAAGCTCCGGTCCGATTTTTTAGGGCTTGGCAGCGCTCTTAATAAAAAATACCCTGCGAAATGGAATGAAACGAAAAAAGAATGGGATGCACAGCTTTCGGATATTCAAGTGATTGTAAAGGTTGACGTGACGATCAGAGGAGCTAGAGAAATGAAGGGTCCTTTTTAAAGCTCAGTAATATAAAATACTACTTTAGTGATTTGAACCGAAATGAATCAATTGAAAAATAATGGCCGGCATGGAGAATAAAGAAATGAAACAGATTACAAAAAATCAGCTTTTTTGCCTCATTTTACTATATGAAATAGGAAGCACAACACTGTTTTTATTGGGGGATCGTGCAAAGCAAGATTCGTGGATCGTTATTTTTCTTGCTATGCTGATTGGGTTTATTTTACTTTGGGTATATACGGAAATAACCAAACATTTTCCTGAAGATCATTTGGCTGAAGTTATCAATATTTTATTGGGAAAATGGATTGCAAAACCTTTGATTTTTTTGTATGCAGGATACCTATTTTATGAAGCATGTTTAAATTTCTTTGAATTCGGAGAAATCATGAGAATTACATCCCTTATGAATACCCCGCCATTTATTATAGGCGGAGTTTTCATAGTGACGGTCATTTATATGCTGCTAATTGGGCAACAGGTTGTACCCCGAACGGCTGAGATGCTATTGCCAGCTTTTTTATTTTTTCTTCTGACATCTCTCGTTTTAAGTGTAATCTCTCAGCATTTTGATATTACTCAACTACAACCGATTTTAAGAAATGGCATGACTCCGATTTTAAAAGCACTCCCTCAGGTAACAATTTTTCCATTCGGTGAAATAGTCGTTTTTCTTTTTTTATGGAAATTTGTAGCTGAAAAGAAGTCTATTCGATTCACATCTTTTTTAGCATTTAGTTTAGCTGGAATTATCATTATGCTTTCTCAAATTACTATTATTTCTGTATTGGGTACGGGCCTAGCAGCAAACTCTGTGGTCCCTTTGCTGGAAGTTATTTTATCCATTAATCTAGGGGACATTATCATGAATCTTGATGTTTTTCTTATTGCTATCCTTTTTATGGGCGGTCTTTTTAAAATGATTATTAACTTCTATGGAGCTGTGTTAGCTTTATCGTATCTCTTCAATGTGAAGAATCAAAAATTCATGATTATTTTGGTTGGTATATGTATAATTGGATATTCATTTTTTCATCTCAAAACTCTCCCGCATCAGCGGGCGATAACAGAAGGAGCAGCGGCGCTATGGCCGTACACTATGATGATATACCAAATAATACCTGTATATATCTTGATTATAATTATTTTAAACAAAAAAATAACCAATTAATAACCACAAGGAGAGTGGTAAAAATGATCTTACAGAAACTACAAGATCCTGGGTTCATAGTGAGTATTCTATTCATTGGGGGGATTGTATATTTATTCATACTGAACAGTATCGCTTTTTATAAGTTATTATCATTTGCAATAAAAAGGATGAGAAATTAAATGTATTACTCAGATGAGTCAAACTTCAATAGAATGAACGTTATACTCATCAAGCGGGGCAAGTCTTAGGAACATTTTTACCTCTAGTGAGAGAGGACATAACTTTGAATCCATTTTACAATATAGTGTGCCTCTGCTTCCTTTTGGTGTATTTCTGCATAAGCAAGTGTTCCCTCTACCAGTTGCAAGGCTTTGTGAATAGGCAAGGATACTTGAATGGGTAGTTGCGTATCAGCTTGCCCATTTTGTTGTCTATATTCTCTGGAAGATCCTATACTATTTTCGCCAATATGTACATTAGCTATAAGATTAAGCATGGTAGTTCTTGAAGAACATTCTTCAGATAGATAGTAGAAAATGCCGGGGAATAGTTGAAATACAAGAACTTCAGCATATGCTCTTACCTTAGAAAATGCCCAAATTTCCTTATGAGAATCTTCAAAATCAGAGAAGGAAAGAATAAGTTTCTTTGCAGGATTCGGATGTTGGCTCTCCATTTTTCGTAGTGTGTTCAAAATCCCGCTAAAATCTTGTTTTTCTACCTCTTCTTCAGAAATATCATATAACACTAGGGTATCCTGTTGCATATGCACCTCCAGATTATTCGTTGTTTAAATCATTCCCAAAATTGTTCGTGTGTAGATAGCTCCCCAGTTAGCCTATAAATTCCTTTTAAGACTTTACTTGCGGTCTGTTTTCTTGGATAACATGTTGTATCCAGGCATAATCGACTAACGATAGACATTTTTTATAACTGCATTTATTTCCTTTTTTGTTTATAGAAAGTATATAGATTTTTTGCATCGTCTTCTGACAATGAAATCCAATTAATATACTTGATTTCTATCCCAAATTCATGATAAATGCGCTGTATGTACCGCTCTACTTGCAATTTTTCCTTCTGCAGAGCTTCTTTTTTCAATTCTCTCTTTCGCGTATTGTATAAAAGTTTCATTTGCTACTATCTCCTCTTGTTCTATGTATTTTTATTGATTTTATAAAAGAAAACGTTAATAAGGGTTACCAATTTACAGCGAAATATACATAGGGACCTCCCATTCCTCAGGTGTTTTATTCTCAATCATCCACGTTGGATCACTGAAAAGCTGCTTGAATATTCTCATAATGTCGATGAAACGAAGCGTATGCATCTATTCGCCCAGTGGATCATACGCCCGCGTATTTTGCTCTCTCCCATAATCGTCAAAAGGGTCTTCGGCAAAGTCATGTTTTTTGTAAGTGGGTATATGTCTTTTGAGTATGTCCGCTTCTCTAGCATTTAAACAGTAGATATTTCCAGTATTTACTTAAAAATATCCATACTATAATGGCAGGATAACATTTCATAGCAACCGAATAACAGATAGAGGAAGGGAAGGGAGGGATGGAGCCAACGTATTGGAGTAAAGAGAAGTATCTAAGTTTCTACAAGTTGGATAGCACGGTTAAGGAAGTATTGTTTAACATTCAAGGAATCTAGGTATCGTTTGTGGCATAAATAATTCTAGCATTCTTTATAATAAAGACGTTCTGTTATTACAAAGACTCATGCAGCCGTAGAATAGAAGCGTTCTAGGCACTCTCTGCGGGCGAGGTTGTTCGGGAAGTAGGGAATCTATGAAAATGGAGGATAGGTATGGGCATTCTTATATTTGTTTTACTGCTAGTCATCTTAGTTGTTGTTACTTGTGATTTTCGTAATACGAAACGCGACGACGCTGGAGTTCTATACAATCTTTACTTTGATAAAGATGGTTTTCCTATCTGGGAAGAGTTAAAGAAAGGCAGTTCAACAAGAGAGAAAGATAACAGGATAATGACTAAAGCTAAAAATAAATCAGTATTATAAGGCAGTTTCCTACATACATTGAATCCTGCTAATGGTGTGTTGGGTACAAAAACCTCAAAACCATCGCAATATCGACACTATTATTTTACAAGGATGT
The DNA here is from genome assembly GCF_038440375.1 of Bacillus sp. OTU530. Lineage (NCBI taxonomy): Bacteria > Bacillati > Bacillota > Bacilli > Caryophanales > Bacillaceae > Bacillus > Bacillus sp. OTU530. Next base: position 158,644 of record NZ_JASATP010000009.1, on the reverse strand, counting down.
GTGATGGAAACAAAAACGGAAAACACTATTCTTTCTGCAGCATGACAAGAAAAGATAGTGTTTTTGCGTTTGGGATAATGAATTATCTGAATTTCATAGACATGTGGTGGAACTACTCCGATTTTCCTTTTTTCAAATCGATACAAAGCTACCTAGCAGATTTTACCGAAAGGATACCCTTGCTTCAATTACATGCGGGAAGGATCCTAATCATAAGTAAGATGAAGAGCATGTTAATTAATCAAGCATACAAGTTGCGTTTATACCTAAATAGGGAAATCGGTCTTTTAGTTTTCTATAATATTATTATGTTAACTGAAGGTGGGATGTATGAATAGGATTAAAAAACAATTTCACCAATATGTATGTTGGAAGAAAGTAATGATTAAAGGAATAGGGGATATATAATTTGTATTTGGAGGTAGAACGCAAAGAATTTCATTGACCGTATTTAAATTATTAAAATTTAGATAAAAAATATTATTTTAAAAAACAGCTAAAGGACGGCTCCATGCAAGTCAACGGGAACTGTATTATTTTAAAAAAGGGGGGATCGCCATGAATTCCATACAGAAAAAAGACATACGGGTATCAATTATGAAAATATGGTCTGGGATGTAAAGCTATTGCAAGCATGTGAGTGTTTTGCACCAGCCCCCTTAATTTTAATGACAATCTAATCATATTAAACGATGGTTTTGATAATTTCAATTACTGTATATTTAGATTAAAAACAAAAATATCATTAAACACTGTAGGGAAGGACGTTTGGGTAAGATATTTTTAAAATTTACAAAAAATACAACAAATTAACAATTTTAATAAGGCTCATTAATATTACATTTGCAAAAACAGTTTAATATTTAAATGTCATAATAGATTATAAGGGGAGTTGATAGGCAGTGAGGTTTCAATTAAAGAAGAAATCTATTCCATTGTTAGCAACAACAGTACTTACCACTACAGCTTTAACGGCACAGGCTTTTTACGGAGATATCCAAAACTCCAAAGCTGAAGAAAAGTCAAAGAAAGATAGAGCTTGGCTTGCTGGTGATCATCATGTACATAGCGAATGGAGTGTCGGCTGGGACAATTCTACAAACCCTCCAACTCCTATCCAGGGTGGAGATGCTATTTACCCAACTGTAAAAAATGCTGAAAATGCTAGGAAGTATGGGCTTGATTGGATGGTTACAACGGATCATGGCGGTCCTAACCATTCTAAAGTGAATTTAGAACAAGCATACCCTGAGCTAATTAAGTCTCGCCAGGCAGTTCCGGAGGTTCTTCAGTTCTACGGAATGGAATTTGATACGCCTGCCGCTGATCATAGTTCACTCATCATTCCTAAGAATGACAATGAGTCACAGACACTCTACGACATTGAAAGTCAATTTAATAAGCGTGAGCCATATCCAAATGACGGAACGCGGGATACTGAATCTAATATGATTGCTGCATTGAACTATATGAAAGAATTGGACGAGCCTCCAGTACTGTTTGCGAACCACCCAGCACGTTCCGCAACGGGCTATGGACAATGGGGGCAAGATACACCGCAGGAATTTCGTAACTGGAACGATACAGCACCTAATGTGTCCGTTGGCATGGAAGGCGCTCCGGGTCATCAGGCAGGTGCTATAAATCAAGACGGATCTATTGACTCGAATGGTACTCGTGGCGGATACGGAAATGCTGCAACTATGGGTGGATTTGATCAAATGACCGCTCAGGTTGGCGGTTTATGGGATTCTATGTTAGGGGAAGGAAGACACTGGTGGGTAACATCCACATCCGACTCCCATGTTAACTGGCGAGATGGAGGAAGTGATTTTTGGCCGGGGGAATACTCTAAAACTTACGTAAAAGCAGAAAAAGATTACCAAGATATTATGGATGGCCTGCGCAACGGTCGCATTTTTATCACAACAGGTGATTTGGTCTCTGAACTAGATATAAAGGCGTTTGCAGTTGGCAACGGAAAAGGGAACGGTAATACAGCAGCTATTGGGGAAACAATTTCTTTACCAGGTAAGAAGTCCGATGTGGAAGTGACTATTCGACTTCGTGATCCAAATGCTAACAATGCTCATGGTGATAATCCAAAGGTAAAACGCGTGGATCTAATCGTTGGTGAAGTAACTGGACAAGTTTCTGATCGTTCAACAGCTACCAATCCGACAACAAAAGTAGTAAAACGTTTCTACGAAGGTGATTGGAAGCAAGACGGTGAATATATTACGATCTCATACACATTAAAGAACGTAGATAAAGATTCATACATTCGTGTACGTGGAACAAACACTGACCAATTAGAGCCAGAAGTAGATCCTCGCGGTGAGAATCCTTGGACGGATCTTTGGTTTTACTCTAATCCAATCTTTGTGAAGGCTAATAAATAGATTAGAAGAGACAGAAATTTGGCGAGGAGTGTAGTAGCTTCTCGTCTTTGAATTATATTCCGTATACATCGGGGAAGGAAACTATAAGAAGGGGTTTGGGTATAATGAAAAAACAATGGATCCCCATTTTGCTTATTTTGCTTACATTTCATTATTTCTTTTCTTCATCAGCATCTGCACATACAAATAACAGTGAAGGCTTTTCAACTATCGAAGTGAAGGGGAAGACACTTCAGTACGAACTGAAGCTGGACCTTACTGAATTAGGGCATGCGATGAATAAAGAAATAAGTCAACAACAATCAATTAACTCGGATGTCCTACAGAAATATCTAAATTCTCATATAAAGCTGTATGCAGATGGTGTTCTGATTGAAGGAATCGTGAAAAAAACAGATGTGGAGACGATAAAGGATAGGCAGTTTGGTGTGATGAATTTGACTTATGAAATGGACCATGCGCCTGGAAGGCTTGTCCTCAATTATAATATATTCTTTGATGATTCTGATCCCAGCCATGCCAATTTTGTAACAGTTAAAATGAATGGAAAACAACAAGAAAAAATTCTTTCATATGAGGCAAGAGAGTTAGAAGTTGGAGAAATGGGCTTTCTACAAAACGCGAAACAGTTTTTGCTGCTTGGATTAGAACATATTTTTACCGGTTATGATCATATTTTGTTCGTCATTAGTTTGCTTTTCGGTGCAAAAACAATACGCCATATTTTCTCTCTGGTTACTGCCTTTACAATTGCACATAGTATCACACTGGCACTTGCGACCTTACAAATCGTGCAGTTGCCAAGTAAATTAATTGAATCGGCCATTGCATTAAGCATTATTTATGTCGCACTTATTAACATATTTGATCAAAATTCCAAGCATCAGCCCTGGATTGCTTTTTGTTTTGGACTCATCCACGGATTTGGATTCGCAGGAATTTTATCAGAAATGCGATTAGATGAAAGTCACATGGTAACTTCACTTTTATCTTTCAATATTGGAATCGAGATCGGGCAATTATTAATTGTATCACTAGTGTTTCCGTTAATACGACTGATTAAGAAAATAAGGCCGGCTAACTGGTTAATCCAAGGAACCTCTGTGGGGATTTTAGCGTTTGGGCTGTTATGGTTTTTCCAGCGAGCTTTTTAATGATACAACCTGTCAGGATTCTTATTTGTCCAAGCTATTAATGTGGTTGTAATAGCTTAATAAGGGTTTAACAGAAAGATCCTTTCCAAACGGGATAAAAATCTCTTATCGAAGCTTAAGAAACTAATTTAAGTATTGAATTTAAACGTTAGAATAAAAACCCTTTTTGTTGAGCAATTTTAACAAAAAGGGTTTTTATTTCACTGTAAGAAAGTATAAATTTCCAGCGAGAAGCGAATTTGATGTGGTCGGAAATTTTAAGAATACAGTATAAGTTGTCTTCGCCCAAGAACAGGGCTTGTCAATCGGCGAGCTTTCTTTAAGGGAGGGTAACATAAAGGGATTTCGAAAGTCTAAATAGGTTAAATCTCTCTAGATATTAACGAAAGTGTTTTCTTTACAACGTTAATAACACACTTTTTGTCAATAACTTGATATTCATATATCTATATATCATTCATTTGATTGTTTTTAGTCTACTAATATGTTCTTTTATTATGCTGTTACTACGTGAAAGATAGCATGTTGCTGTGATTACTTTTATATCTCACCAATGAAGACAACAAAAGCGATTTCTGCACAAGTTAATTCTCTTGTTGAGGTTGATGTCTTTCTATCTATTCTTATAATTTGGGAGTATTTTAAATTTAATTCACTCATCATTAGTAATAAACGAAAATAAACAAAAATTAATTAAATAAAAACGAAAACAAATGTTGAATAACGATAAAATTAGTATTAAAATGAAAATAGTTAATTAACTATTTAATAACGAATCAATATTTTGGATTACTTAAGTATCGATATAATGTTTATTTCATCAAATAGATTTTCTCTAGAAAGAAATTTTTTAACATAATGAAAACGCAAACAAAATGTGCTAATAGAAAGGAAGACGATTTATGAGTTTTCAAGGATATGATAAGAATTTTAATATTACGGACCAAGTAGCTATTGTAACAGGTGGAGCAAGTGGAATTGGAAAGGCCGTAGCAGAATTATACTTAGAAAAAGGTGCAAAAGTTGCTGTTTTTGACCTGAAAGATGATGTGAAAGATGTAGCTAAGGAATTGAGTGCAGAAAATGTCATCGGCGTACAATGTGATGTTACTAATAATGAGAGTATGGACAGGGCAATCCAGACAGTTAGAGAATACTTTGGTAAGATTGATATTCTAGTAAACTGTGCTGGTATTGCCTTACTCGATGATGCAGAAAATATTTCTGATGCTTACTGGCAAAAAACGATTGATCTTAATTTAACTGGATCATTTAAAATGTGTCAGAAAGTCGGAAGTATCATGATTGAGCAAGGAAATGGCGGAAACATTATCAACTTAGCTTCTCAAGCAGCACTTATTGCCTTAGATAATCATGTGGCTTATGCTGCAAGTAAAGCTGGGATTCTTGGAATGACTAAAGTGCTTGCTTATGAATGGGCCCAATTCGATATTAAAGTAAATGCTATCTCACCTACTGTTATTTTAACTGAATTAGGAAAAAAAGCTTGGGCTGGAGAAAAAGGTGAAAAAGCGAAAAAAGAAATTCCACTTGGACGCTTTGGATACCCTGAAGAAGTTGCAGCTATTGCCTTATTCCTGTCTTGTGATGCAACGAACTTCATTACGGGTGAAAATATTGTAGTTGATGGTGGTAATACGATTAAATAGTGGGCATAAAATCAACATATCCTAGAGGTATAGCATGTATTGCTGTACCTCTAGGATATGTTGTTTGTCCCTGATAATAGATCTAAAAAAAATGTATGCCCGCTGGAATCAAGGTTGATTATCAAGAGAATTATTATGTTTTCGTTCCACGCTGGGCCTATGGGATTCCAGCTACCATGAACAGGATTGTAATGAACAATGGAAAGCCATTATTAGAGGCATTTCCAAGCTGGGAGTGGAATATAGTCGGTAACGTGAATGTTTTTCAATCCGTCTTAGTTTTCAACTGTAGAGCTATGCTTACCGGATAAGAACAAGTAATTTATTATCCTTAAAAATGGGGTGATACTGTGAATAAGACATATGATGTCATCATTACAGGCGCTAGGTGTGCTGGTTCCACCCTGGCTATTAATCTTGCTAAGGCAGGCTTTCATGTGCTGTTAGTAGACCGTTCGACTTTTCCAAGCGACACATTATCTACACATACTTTTTTCAATAACACTGTCGCTCTTCTTCGAGAGATGGGTGTTATAGACAAGTTATTGGCAACAAATGTACAACCGGTACGGGATATCAAGTTTCAGTTTGAAGATACCGTGATAGAAGGTCCTATGCCTAAGGTTGATGGAGAGGAGAACTGTTATTGTATTAGAAGAACGCATCTTGACTATATCTTGCTCGAACACGCCAAAGCTCAAAAGAATGTAACTGTTATCGAAGGGTTTCGTGTGACAGATGTTATCCGTGATGACGAGACAATTATAGGTGTGAAAGGTGTAGATAGCCATAACAAGAAACAAGAGTTTTTAGCTCGCCTGGTAGTTGGAGCAGACGGTCGATCCTCCATTATTCGTAAGTTAGTAAAAAGCGAACGCAAAATCAGTATTCCGGCATCAGTTGGTATCTATTTCGGATATTTCTCCGGATTTCTTCACGATAATGTTCCTAAATTTGAGGTATATAAGATAAAGGATAATACGGCTATTCTCTTTCCGACAAATGATAGTTTATATGTTATTATTGGGATTTTTTCGTTAGATAATAAGGCATTGATAGAAGGATTAAAATCAAATCCGGAAAGTTGCCTACGTAAGCTTTTAACAAATCACTTTCCAAACACAACGATTGGTGCACGCTTACAAAATGCAGAACTAGTAGAACCAATCAAAGGGATTCTCGGATATGATAACTATTGGTATGAAGGAATGGGAAAAGGATGGGCGTTGGTTGGGGATGCGGTTTGTTTTAAAGACCCTGGCATGGCGCAGGGTATCCATGATGCTATATATGGAGCACGTATATTGTCCAATATTTTATCAATATATAAGGGACAATCCAATCTATGGAAGCAAATGTCTGAAGAATATCAAAAAGCAATAGAAGCTGAGTTTATGGTTCGTTTTCATATGGGATGCCAATTTTCCAAGAATGAGCCCGTATCTGAACAACAAGATGCTGTCAACAAGCTAATCAGTTCCCATCCTTTGGCGATAGAGAAACTTTTAGGGATTTATAATTATGCAAATGAGCCCGTTGCTTTAGAAGAAGAGCTCGCACGAATTATGCGGTCAAGCTCATAATGAGTGTTAGAGATTGATTGGGAAAATAGGTTGTTAGAACATAGAACAGCGATATTCTAGTGATGTAAGGTTAGTGGTTCAGTCTGTTCTGGTGCAAAAAATCATTAAAGCTTGGACATACTACTCCACAAACGGTGTGTGATCAGTATGTTCAAGCTTTAGAAATGAATGGAAATTATTTTAGGTTTTTTGCACCAGAATCATTAATTTTAATGGCAGCGTAATTCAATCAAACAACATTTATACCTACAGCAACGTTTTTCCCTCACATGTGCACTAAAATGTTTTTTCTTTCAATTTTGACTTCTTGATTCATTTTGCATGCCTTATCAGCTGCTTCTGCAATCTCTAGTGCTCTTAAAGCATCTAGCGCTGTGCACGCTGGAGTGGATTTATTCAGTACGGACTCAACAAAATGTTCCATTTCAATGACGAAGGACTCCTTAAATCTAGTTTGGTATTCATGAACAATATGATGACTATTCTTTCCATCTGGAGTTAGGATTTTAATATCATTTTTCCTTAATGATCCAATTTGGATGGTCCCTTCAGTACCGATTACTTTAGCGCGAATATCATACCCATATCCTGCATTTCGACTTGTTTCGATATGAATTAATTAAAAAGAAAACGTTGACAACTTATTTTAATCATGTTAGATTGTACTCATCAACTAAACACAATATTTAACTTGAATATTCGAGTTATTTTAGGATTGTTACTGGTTAAGCAGGCAAAACCTAAATCGCTCACAGAATAGGGGTATGTATTCCTAACTCTAGGTGTATATACATGTCCATATACTGTGGTGATTTAGGTTTTTTTATACCCTTTGAAAGAAGGATGTGGTGTTTTACAGTGGTGCGACAAATGAATAAACAACTTGTTACACAGGATTGTTACTGGTTAGGCAGGCAAAACCTGAATTGATGTTCCTTGCTCGGGGGATTTTATTATCCGTAGCAATGGAATCAATTCAGGTTTTTCTTTTTTGTAACAGAAATACCCGCATTTTTTCTTTCTTTAATAGCAGTCATTTTAAAAGGAAATTCTAATCACAAAAGGAGTGTAGAACATGAGCTACAATGGTTTAGCAAAAGATATTGTTAGACTTGTTGGCGGCGAGCAAAATGTATCCAGTCTTGTGCATTGCGCCACTCGCCTGCGTTTTAAACTAAAGGATCGCGCAAAGGCAGATAAGGCAACACTTGAAAATTTAAATGGAGTTCTCAGCGTTGTTGAGAGTGGCGGACAATTTCAGGTTGTTGTTGGAAGTCACGTTGCCGATGTATACAAGGAAATTACAAAAATCGCAAACGTAGGTGCGGCAGCTGCTTCATCAGATGAACCAAAGGGAAGCATTGGGGCCCGCATTTTCGAAGTCATTTCACGCAGTTTCTCACCACTATTAGGTGCACTTGCTGGAGCAGGTATGCTGAAAGCGTTGTTAACGATTTTAACAATGGCAGGACTATTATCAGCCAAAAGCGGAACGTATTTTATTCTATCCGCCGCTGGAAACGCGGTTTTCTATTTCTTACCGATCTTTTTAGGGATTACACTTGCAACGAAGCTCGGTGCAAACCCGTATGTTGGCGGTACAATTGGGGCAGCGCTGCTCGAACCGAATTTCACCGGTTTGCTAGCTGCAGCTAAAAGTACAGATTTTATCGGCATTCCCGTTATATTGATGGATTATTCATCTTCTGTGTTTCCAGTCTTTATAGCCGTATCTATCTATGCTGTTTTAGAAAAGTTCCTTAAGAAAATAATTCATAAAGATTTACAAATGTTCTTGGTTCCGATGCTATCAATAGCAATTATCGTACCGCTTACTGTGATAGCTTTTGGACCATTTGGGGTCAATGTCGGGAATGCGATCGGCGCAGCGATTGACTTCTTGAGCACAAAGAGTGGTATTTTGACAGGGGCTGTTGTGGGTGCAGGATGGACATTCTTGACACTGTTTGGTCTTCATTGGGGACTCGTACCGATTCTTTTAGATCAGCTTGCACATGGAGGCAGCCCGCTCTTTGCAATGCTTGCAGCTGCTCCACTTGCACAAGCAGGCTTAGCACTTGGTGTTTTCTTACGAGCAAAGGATAAAAACGTAAAAACACTTGGAGCATCAACTTTAGTTCCAGCTTTATTATCCGGTGTAACAGAACCAATTCTTTACGGTTTAATGATGCGTTATAAAAGAACCATTCCGTATGTTATCATCACTGCTGCTGTTGGTGGCGCAATTAACGGTATGTTTGGAACAAAAGCAGTGGTGTATGCATTCCCAAGCGCTTTGTCTATCCCAGCCTTCGCACCGATGGGAATACACATCATCGCGATTGGAATTGCTTTTGCAGGTGCAGCATTAATGGCAGTATTACTTGGATTTGAAGACAAAAAGCAAAAGGAAGTAGTATCTGATAACAAAGTAGAAGCAGGACAGCCGCTTGTGAAAAAAGAAGCGATTGTGAGCCCATTGACTGGAGCAATCAAAGCATTAAACGAAGTAGATGATCAAGTATTTGCATCAGAAGCGATGGGAAAAGGGATTGCAATTGAACCGACAGTAGGTAAAGTGTTTGCACCGGCAGATGGCGTTGTGTCTATCCTATTCCCGACAGGACATGCAATCGGGATTACATCTGAAGAAGGTGCAGAGATTTTAATTCATGTTGGGATAGATACAGTTCAACTAGAAGGAAAATATTTCTCACCAAAGGTTCAACAAGGAGATCGTGTGAAGAAAGGCGATTTATTAGTTGAGTTTGACATTGAGAAGATTAAAGAAGCTGGCTATCAGATCACAACACCAGTGATTATTACAAATACGAGCCAGTATCACGAGATAGTAGAAACAAATCAACAAAGGATTGAAGCAAAAGAAGGTTTGCTGACACTTGTCATTTAAGTTCATCATGGAGCGGGGCTTATTAAGAATCCCTTCCTTTCACTTATTTTGATATGGCATAGCCGTGTGGGCTGAAATCATTACCTTTTTTACATGGATAATCTCTTTTATTTGATTGATTATAAGGAGGAACAAGAAAATGGCTGAATTGAACAAACAATTTCCGGAAGGTTTTTTATGGGGAGGGGCTACGGCTGCTAACCAGCTAGAAGGTGCATATCTTGAAGGTGGTAAAGGATTAAATACACCTGATGTTTTACCAGGTGGGAAAGTAAGACTACAAGTATTGAAAGATCCTGGTTTTGATTTTGAGTTGAATCTAGAAAAATATACGTATCCAAATCACGAAGCAATTGATTTTTATCACCGTTACAAGGAAGATATTGCACTTTTTGCAGAAATGGGCTTTAAAGCATTTCGTCTGTCAATTTCATGGTCACGCATTTTCCCTAAAGGCGATGAGCTCACTCCAAATGAAGAAGGGTTAGCGTTCTATGACCGCGTATTCGATGAACTGCTTAAATACGGCATTGAACCGGTTGTCACGATTTCTCACTATGAACTACCCATTCACCTTGTAAAGGAATATGGGGGCTGGAGAAGCCGTGAATTGGTTACATTCTTTGAAAGATATGTAACAGCACTCTTCGACCGGTATAAAAATAAAGTAAAATACTGGATGACATTTAATGAAATCAACAGCAGTCTCCATATGCCAATCTTAGGACTGGGGTTTGCGATTCAAAACGAAGAAGACCATTATCAGCCAACTTTCCAAGCATATCATCATCAATTCGTCGCAAGTGCGAGAGCAGTTCAGCTTTGCCATGAGATGATTCCTGGCGCTCAAATCGGATGTATGATTGTGTACCTTCCAACTTATTCTGTTGACTGCAATCCAGAAAACGTACTTTATGCTTTAAAGGAAGAACAGCTATTTAACTATTTCTGCGGCGATGTACAAGTGCGCGGGGAGTATCCAGCCTTCATGAAGAGATACTGGAGAGAGCATGGAATCAAGCTTGAAATTCAAGAAGGCGATCTTGAACTCATGAAAGAAAATACAGTTGATTATATCGCTTTTAGTTATTATATGTCTCGTACAGAGAAGAAGAATAAAACACCTGAAGAGGTGGGTCAAGGGAATATCTTAGGCGGAATTAAAAATTCATTCTTAAAAGCAAGTGAATGGGGATGGGAAATTGATCCGATTGGTCTTCAAATCTCTTTAAACCAATTGTATGATCGCTACCAAAAGCCGTTATTTGTCGTGGAAAATGGTCTTGGAGCCTACGATAAGATAGAGGAGGACGGTTCAATCAATGACGATTACCGAATTGACTATCTTCGCGAACATATCAAAGCAATGGGTGAAGCGATTGAGGATGGAGTAGAACTGATGGGTTATACTTCATGGGGATGTATTGATTTAGTTAGTGCGTCAACTGGTGAGATGAGTAAGCGTTACGGCTTTATCTATGTTGATAAGCATGATGATGGCAGCGGGACATTGGACCGCAAAAAGAAACAATCCTTTTTCTGGTACAAAAATGTAATTGCGACGAATGGGGAAGAACTGTAAATTATACCATTTCAAAAAAGAGATAAGAATACCTACCTTCTTATCTCTTTTTTTATTATCTTAATTTTAAGTTTCTTGGTTCTAATGAGATTGATAAAAAGTGTAGTCTACATAAGCTGGAGGGGAAAGTATGAGGAAGATTGCTGTGTTAACAAGTGGTGGGGATGCACCGGGAATGAATCCTGCTATTCGTGCCGTTGTTCGAAGAGGTATCTTTAAAGGACTGGACGTATATGGAGTACTAAATGGATACGAGGGTTTGATGGCGGGGAATTTTATCAAAATGGACCTTGGGAGCGTGGGTGATATTATCCACCGCGGGGGAACCATCCTACGAAGTGCACGTAGTGAGGAATTTAAGACAGTGGAAGGACAGCAAAAAGCGATAGCATGTTTAAATAAATTTGGCATTGATGGATTAGTTGTCATTGGAGGAGATGGATCTTTCCAAGGTGCTGGTAAGCTCACTATGCAAGGCTTCCCGACAATTGGCATTCCGGGAACCATCGACAATGATATTGCCGGAACGGATTATACAATTGGGTTTGATACAGCTGTTAATACAGCGGTGGAGGCAATTGATAAAATTCGCGATACAGCCTCTTCCCATGAACGTACGTATGTGATTGAAGTTATGGGTCGCGATGCAGGTGACATTGCTCTTTGGGCAGGAATGTGTGCAGGTGCAGAATCTATTATTATTCCAGAGCACAACTATGACATAGATGAGGTGATTGAACGTATTCAACAAGGCCGCAGACGTGGAAAAATGCATAGCATTATTATTGTTGCTGAAGGAGTATGTAAAGGAACTGAAATTGGACAAATCATTGAAGAGAAAACGGGATTGGATACTCGGGTAACAGTATTAGGACATCTTCAGCGTGGAGGCGCTCCTACTGCCTATGATCGAATGATGAGCAGCAGAATGGGGGCAACAGCTGTTGATTTATTAGTTGAAGGTGAAAAAGGAGTTATGGTCGGCTGGAAAAATAGTGAGTTAATTCATGCTCCCTTTGAGGAAGCAGCAAACGATAAGCATACCATTGACTTATCTATTTATCACTTGGCTAGAAGTTTATCTATATAAAGGATATCTATTTCATCTAAAACACAGTAACAGCAAGGACTGAAACTCCTTGTTGTTACTGTGTTTTTGTATATACCTGTAGAAAGAACGTTATGCATACAATTTTTCAAAAAGGAGACCCTGTTATTATAACGATAACATTTGAATGATTGTTTTCATCACAGCATCTTCTTCATTTGAACGGGTAATAAAATTTGCAGCCTCCTTTAATTCTTGAACTGCATTTCGGACAGCAAAGCTATATGTTGCGCGAGTCATGAGTTCTAAATCATTGTAACCATCTCCGAATGCCATTGTTTCTTCAGGAGTAACATTCAATAAACGCTGCAAATGTTCAACGGTAGTACCCTTATGAACATTTGCATTCGCTATATCGATCCAAGCAGCTTCAGAAGCAACAATATAGGCCGACTCAAAAAACGGAGATAGTTTTTCCCTAGTCTCAAAACAATTAAACGATGGATCATGAATGGTAATCTTAACAAAATCATCTGTTATTTCATTAAAATCAGAAACTTGCCTTACTTGCGCATAGGACCTTCTAACAATAGCTGCTTCTTCATGAGGGATGTTTTCTTTTATTACTGCACCGTTTCTTGTACAAGCAATAATCGTATGTTCTAAGCTTATTTCCTCAAGTAAACGGATAATTTCTAGTCCTAATGTATTACTGAGCAGAGATTCATAAATAAATTCCCCGTTATGCTTGATTCGAGTTGCGCTATCCCCTAAAATCCATAAACCATCTGCATCATCACCAAATAACTCTTCTACGCGTTCACATTGCTTGCCAGTAACAGGAGCAAAAACAACTCCTTTTTCTCTCATTATCTTTTTTACATCCTTGTACAGTTCCCAGTTAAAATCGCCGCTATTATTCAAGAAGGTTCCGTCCATATCAGTTAACACTAATTTAATCATAAGCTTTCTCCTCACACTTCTATTTTTTGAAAAAATTTTAGTGAATGTCCTTTTTTACTTTTTCTTCTTTAATAGCGAAAGTAAAAGTACTTATGAATGAATTGTATCTGCGTTGATTAGGACGGTAAATAAGTCAGGAGCATCTAGTTTTTAATAACACGAAAAGTCAGTTGTTACACAGATGTAACAACATGTGTCTTATGAAGTAGGTATCTTAAGATTGAGTTATAGAGAAGGTTTAACAGTTTAAGTAACTGAGGAGTGGTTTGAAAAGCTATTGTTTTCAAAAATTGTATGTGGTATATTAACACCGTTACTTATTAAAGGTCTTTAATAAGTTTATTTTTTAGGTGGTGAATCTAGTGGATGAATTATTAGCTACTCCTAAATCCATGAAGAAGGTGATTCTTCGTGGTATTCGTACAACTCTTTTAAAACTTGGAAGCGCAACAAAAGTTGAACTCAGCCATACATTAGGAATTAGTTTCCCGACAATAAGTAAGTTCCTAACGCAGATGGAGAAGGATGGGGAAATTCTTTCAGTCGGTTTAGATGATTCTAGCGGCGGGAGAAGGGCCAAAAGATATACATACAATCCTGAGCATATGCTAGGTCTGGCAATATTTTTAGAGAGAACCGAGACGAATTTTACAATTTTCAACTGTCTGGGAGAAGTAAAAGAACAAGGAAAAGTGCCGAGTGTATTGATAGATGATGGTTTACATGTATTAACTACGTGCATTGAAAACATAATGACTACATATCCGAAGATCAATTCTATGGCAATTGGCGTTCCTGGTGCGGTCGATAATGGCCGGATTTTCTATATACCAGGATACGAGCAGTTTCAAAATTTTGATTTAAAAGGATACTATGAGGAACATTTTTCGATACCTGTCGTGGTAGAGAATGATATGAATGCTGCTGTTCTCGGATATCACAATAATAAGGGACTTAAGGATAAGCAATCCCTTATCTATTTGTATTCTGGTCAAAATGGCCCAGGAGCAGGGATTATGATAAATGGAGATGTGGTGCGAGGAAGTACTTTTTTCTCAGGAGAGATTTCATTCGTCCCTCAGTATAATGACCGCAATTTTCGGCAAGCTTTGGAAACCGGAAATGGCCCTAAAAAAATAACGATTCATGAGGATTATGAGATTGATGCAATTAGCAGGTTAGTCGCCTCGCTTGTAGCTATCATTAACCCTCATACTATTATTTTTTGTAATGATGAAGTTGAAAAAGCAATATTAGACAAAATTGCCCTAGGCAGCTCAAACTATGTCCCGTCAGAACATCTTCCAGTGCTTACAATGAGTGATTGGAAACAAGACTATTTATATGGATTACAAAGTCTTGGACTTGATCTCATGATGAATGGAATAAGCAGGTAAAACAAATCGGAAAGTACCATTGACCATTAAATAGTTAAAGGAGAGATTTACATATGACAACATTCCTTTTGGTCATTATTTATTTGGCTTTTATCAGCTTAGGTTTGCCTGATTCATTATTGGGGGTAACATGGCCTGTGATGCAATCGGACTATGGGGCCCCACTTGAGACTGCTGGATTGCTTTTTATGACGATTGCCGGCGGTACAATTATTTCCAGTTTAGCTAGCGGAAAGATACTTAAACGGTTTGGCACTGGCAATGTCACATTTGTCAGTTGTTTAATGACTGCTGGTGCTTTGCTAGGATTTCATTTTGCTCCATCCGTCGTTTGGTTAATTGTATGTGCCATCCCACTTGGATTAGGTGCGGGATCTGTTGATACAGGATTAAACAATTATGTTGCTACCCATTATAAGGCACACCATATGAGTTGGTTACATTGTTTTTGGGGAGTCGGAGCTACTTTTGGTCCTATCATTATGGCTCAGTTTATTTCAGAACAACATTCCTGGAGAAATGGGTATCTTGCAATCTCTGGAATTCAGTTCACGTTAACTGTCATCCTTCTCTTCACCTTGCCCTTATGGAATAGAGTGAAAAAAAGCAGCGATATCAACTTACATGAAGAGCCAGAGGATTCAAAAGGTGTATTTCATCATGAAGATGCTAAACATGTAAAGCCTTTACAAATTAAAGGAGTTAAACTAGCTCTGATCTCCTTCTTGTTTTATTGTGGGGTTGAGTCAACAGTAGGTCTTTGGGGAAGTAGCTTTCTGGTAAATGTCAAGGAGTTACCCGTAGCGGCTGCTGCACAATGGGTTTCCTTATATTACGCAGGAATAACAATTGGTAGATTTATTACAGGCTTTATTACCTTTAAAATGAGTAACCGTACTCTCATCCGAATGGGGCAAATAATAGCATTGACTGGTGCAACATTTCTATTCCTACCATTGCCGTCCACTTTCTCGCTTGTAGGTTTTATTATGATTGGCTTAGGATTAGCACCGATATTTCCGTGTATGTTGCATGAAACACCAGCACGTTTTGGGAAGAAGCATTCCCAAACAATTATGGGCTATCAAATGGCTGTTGCCTATACAGGTAGTACATTCATGCCACCTCTTCTTGGTTTTATTGCATCCCATTCAACAATAGGAATCTTCCCATTTTGTATTGTTGTTTTTGTTGCAGCGATGCTCCTAAGTTCAGAAAAATTAAATACCTTACTGACAAAGAAGGAAGTATTCAAAAGGAAAGATGCAAGCTCAACAGCATTTTAATCATGTAGGGATTCAACAGATAACAAAGGGGCTAACATGAGATAAATCAAATACATTAACGAGGGTGCCCATAACTTTTGGGACACCCTTGTTCTGATTAAACGTGAAATAAATAACTTTTCGATTTTTGCATGCTTCTTAGAATTTTGCAGAGCCAATAAAATTGTAAGATACAGTTGTATACGGTAGCAAGTGAACATTTATGTGAGCATATTGTAATGTTGCAGGTGTTTTTACTTTAACAATCGGGAGAGATGATTGGATGCAAAAATGGAAAACTGTAATGCTTGTTTCATTTTTTCTGTTATCATTCTTGCTTCTTACAGGGTGTTTCAGTAATAATACCTCTGATGGAAAAACTAATTCCAATTCTGAACAACCGAAACCAGCATCTTCACCAAAGCCTAATCCGAACCCAGATGTAAAACCAGCTCCAGCTCCAAATCCACAGCCGCAGCAATATGTAGTGCCAACACCAATCCCATTATCATTTCTTGAACCTAACGCTCTTCCTGATGCAATGATGGAGCAATTTTTACTTAATTTTAATGCATATGCGAATCAAGTTGGGTACGAACTTCATCAAGTGGGGGATATAGACCATCTTGAAGATGGTACTAGATTCAGAGCAGTCTTCTCAAATGGTATGTCATTTACAATTGCATTTCATGCTAAAACAAATGAAATTATGGAAGTCACGATTGGGTTGGATAACGGATCGTCAGCAGCAAAAGATATCGATGAATTTTATCAAACTGTTGGTACCTTTTTAAATTGGTGGCTTGGATTGAGTGGAGGTACAGAGACTTCTGAACTTCTGGAGCATCTCGGCTACGGAGGGAATATATTGACCCAAGATTACGAAGCTTTTGGGAATGGATATAGATACTATGTACACTATGATCCAACTGCAAAGACATTTATGTTTTCGCTCAATAAGCAATATTGAGTGAAAGAAGATTTTATTTAAATATTATATAAGGTGTGAGGAAGCACCTTGCGTCATCCGGACTGACTTTTTTATAGTGAGTTCATTTTTAAACCTAACTTGTCCAAAACTTAAGTTTTTTTTAAAACTATCCTGTCCCGTTCGTATTATAAGGTCAGGATAGTTAAAGGAGACAAAGAAATAAAATTAATGTTCCATCAAGTTGGATACAGGAACACTTTGTTTGTTATTTGGGTTATCAAGGGAATGAATTGTAGCCGTTCCGTTTTGTTCATCCACATGTTCAATGTAGATGCGTTCCCCCTGACAGGTTACATTAGCCATGATTGGTGAAGCAGAGATTTCTTGCGCTCGTTGTGCATTCATTATAGCCACCTCCTTTTGAGTTACAACAGTTATAATTATTTGCTTCAGATTACTTAGATATACTTGTTGAAGGTGTATTTTTAAACAAGGATAACTAAATCATGTTTGTATTACTTTTTACTTTATGGAAGCAATCCAGATTTTCTGAGTTGCTTTTACTTTGAACGAGGAACATCGGAGTGATGGGCCGGCTAAGTATAGGATTGGTAAAGTGCCTTATGCTTAACATTTTAGATGCGAGAGATTAGCGATGTAGTTTTTCCATAGAACAACAGGGCTTGGTTTTCAGGGATTCTGTAATCCTTCAATCAAATTTTGAAGAAGAAAACTTAAAAAATACAAGGAATATAAAATCACAATTTCTTATTTAGTATACAATGGTAGAGGTGAAAATTTTCAAAGGAGGATTATATATGTCTCAAATAACTCAAGCTAGAGTAGTTACGGCTTTAACAGGAGATTATCAAGACTATCAAACCAATGTACTTGGCACATTAGATTATTTAGTAGAAAAATATGAGGATGATTATGACTTTATTAATATTCCATTCCATAATGGAGAGAATCGGTATCTTATCTTAAATGCTGAGTATACAGAGGAAGTTCTGCAGACGAAACAAAAATCATTTGTAAAAGGGGCAGCTTTTAACTTCTTTAAACCATTATTAGGTGAGGGTTTACTAACAAGTGAAGGGGAGAAACATAAACGTGATCGGAGAATCATTCAACCTTCTTTTCATATGAGGAGTTTATCGGGCTATGCTGATACTATGGTGCTGAATGCTTTAAATTTAACAAAGCAGTGGGAGGAGGGAGACCTTCAACAGACAGATGTCTCAAAAGACATGATGAAACTTACATTAAATATTATTACGGAGACAATGTTTGGTACCAATATAGATCAAGGTAAAATTGAAGAAGTGGACGAAGCGTTTACTACCTTCTCAAAAGTAATTAGCAGTGCTTATAGAGGAATAACAGATATGGCGTTGTTTAAACAGCAGGTAGCCAACAGTATTCAAAAACTGCAATCCGCTGTGGCACCTATTATTACGGAGAGAAGGGGATTAGAAACACAAGAAACGGATGATTTACTTGCTGCTCTGTTTCGTGCAAAAGATGAGGAAAGCGGGGCTGGAATGACAGACGAGGAGATTTATGAACACGTTATGACGTTTTTTTTAGCAGGTCATGAAACAACGTCTAACGCTTTGTCATGGACATGGTACTTGCTCTCCCAAAACCCACATGTCGAGGAGAAGTTCCATCAAGAGATAGATACAGTTTTGGGTAATCGTACGCCTATGTTAGAGGATTTTGGTAAATTAACCTATACAAAAGCAATTATTCAGGAGTCTATGCGTGTTTTTCCGCCAGCTTACCAAACTGCTAGACAAGCTTTCGAGGATGTAGAAATAGGCGGCTACAACTTCAAAAAAGGAGATACATTCTTAGCATCTCAGTATGTTTTACATAGAAGCAAGCGTTATTTTGAAGAGCCGCCCATGTTTGATCCTGAAAGGTTTGAAAATGGTACCTTAAAGGGTGTTCCTAAATTTGCCTATTTTCCATTTGGCGGGGGGAGTAGAGTATGTATTGGTAACCATTTTGCAATGTTAGAGGCTGTTCTTGTTTTAGCTACGCTTGGGCAAAAATATAAATTGCAAACCATTAATGAAGTCAAGCCTGAACCAATGATTACACTAAAACCAAAGACTTTAAATATGAAGCTTATAAAACGTATATAGAACGCCGAAGTGTTATTTATAAAGGATATTGATCTATAGAGATGCGGTAGTGAAGAGGGGAATAGCAGCAGGTGCCAAGGTGGTTGCACTAGCAGGGGGTCGTACAGGAGACATAAGTCTTGGTATGAAGAGTGTGATAAAGAGGTTGTTATTGTTCAGAAAGTAATGCATATACTTTGATTCCAGCGAATCTTCTTCATTCCAGCACAGAAGCATAATGGCATTTTCTATATCGTAGAAAGCACCGTACCCTCATTGCAGTTCACGTAAGGATAATCGGATTTTCGCTTCCAAAATATGTATTATTGTAAGTTTTTCGTGTTTTGACGTCGCTACCCTATAGCTATCAACATAAAAAAACAAACTACTCCCAAAACGATAAAAGTGAGAAATTTGCACAAAATTTTCGTTCTGGGGGTATCCTTTATTCTTAGTTTGATGGGCATGGAGTGCTCATCCGTCCGTTGTGCTTCTCTTGCTCCATATGTCTACACGCTGATGTGGTGGCTCTGCCCCCAAACATCCCTGACCAGCACAACACCCAAAAAGCAAGGGAAGTGCAAAACCTTAATAAGTCCCTTACTTTAATATCCCGATTATTCAGATTATAGGAAAAATATTACATTTTAACCTATTTATTTGTAAAATATATATGTATTATTCAATATTATGTCCGCTAATACTTAACGTAAGATTTGGTTCGGTTGCTACACAGACCCCAGCTACGGTATATTGCAAAGTAGCTTAGCTCCCTTACCTTGTATAAAATCAATTTAAAACTTTTTCTAGGCATGTTATAAAAGTGTGGGGATTTATACCATATGGGGTGAGCTAATGGGGAAATATGTACTATCAAAAAAGATCGGGATTGTCTTAGGGATATTAACGATCATTGCTACGTTAGGATATGGCTTTCTGTATTTACTTGGTACATCCTTAGGGAAAGCGCTCAACTCCGAAATCGATACATCAGCAACTGATAGGCTTACTTTAGTCATTCTTATTGGTCTTCTCATAGTCGGCGTAATAACCGGAGCAGGTCCTTTTGGATTAAACCGGAATGTATGGAGAATCGTTTACTTTGGATTCTGTTTGGTACTTGGAATTTGTTTTCTTATTATCTTTTTTATTTCTATAGGAGCATTAGGAAGAACATATGAATTTATGATTTTATGTATTAGTATGATGTATTTTTTGTTGGGCTATTTAGTAAGAAAGGAGAAATGAAAGTTACAAAGGTTGATTGTGGTTTCATCTCGCTCTTGAATGAAAAGGCATCAGATGCGCTTTAGCCTGTGAATAAAGGGTAGAAGAACTAAGTTGCTTTGCGGTATATCGTAGCTCTAGCCCCCTCTATCACTATTAAAGCAGAAAATTCTATGAGTATTCTGAATTATTACATAAAAATATCATGAACATTGCACTGTTCTTCCGTGTTTATTATGGAATCAAGTTGATAGAATCAGGCTGTGAGTCAACTACCCACCACTTAAACGTTAACATGTTTTTCCCACAAGGGGACTTCCATTGGTCGAAAGTGGGGGCTTGTAAAAGCCTAGTTGTCTAGTCTCAGTCTCCGGTATATGGTGAGCCATAGCGAGTGACTACGTTGGGTAAGTCAATACGGCTTTGTGTGATTCCCAAGCACAATCTGTCGTTCAGGCTCTGTAACAGTTCTGAGAGGAGGAACGGTCAACCTGAAGCAAGAAGCTGATCCAACATGGACGAAGGGAAACAAACTCTAAGGAGGGACGAAACTTGCGAGTATTCGTCAGAAACTTACGAGGAGAGCCACTGATGCCTTGTTCGACTCGTAAGGCTAGAATTCTACTAAAAGAACAAAAGGCAATTATTGTAAGATACAACCCTTTTACCATTCAGTTATCGTATCCAACTGGAGAAACAACACAAGAAACAAAATTAGGAATTGATTTAGGTGCAAAGCACATTGGAGCTGCCGTTACATCTGGTGAAAAAGTTCTTGAAAAAAAAGAAATAGAGCTACGTCAAGATGTAAAAAGCAACCTGGAAACAAAGAAAATCTATAGAAGAAGCAGAAGAAATCGTAAAACACGATACAGAAGGTCAAAATTCAAGTACAAAACAAAACGTGTGTATGTAGAAGGGAAAGGAAAAAAGAAAGGAGGATATCGTAAAATATCCATATCCTTTCCTTCATCCCGTTCAAAAGGTTGGCTTCCACCTTCTATTCAGAGCAGAATAGATAACACGTTTCATTGGATAGATACCTTTTATTCATTACTTCCAACATGTAAACTTCATATAGAAGTAGGAAAGTTTGACGTACAAAAGATGATGAATCCAGACATGCAAGGCAAGGAATATCAAGAAGGTGATACCTTTGGGTATTATGATGTACGATATTTTGTCTTTGCAAGAGACAACTACACTTGCCAAGTCTGTAAGAAAAAAGGTGGCATTTTACAAACACACCATATCATCTATAGAAGCCATGATGGAAGCAACGCAGCATCCAACTTAATTACGGTTTGCACAACTTGCCATACCCATGAGAATCATCAGGAAGGTAACATTCTTTGGAAGTGGATGGTTGAGAAGAAGAAAACCAAACGCTACAAAGAAGGACCTTTTATGAACATCCTTCGTAGAAGGATATTTGATCAGTATTCAGATGCTCACATTACATATGGCAGCATCACTACACCAAGAAGAAAAGAACTTCAACTGGAAAAAACACATTATAATGATGCCGTTGCAGCTACAGGGATAACAAACATCAAAGAAAATACGGATCACGTTCTCTACATCAAACAGTTTAGAAAGAAAAAACGCTCTTTACATGAAGCAACTGCACGTAAGGGCAGAAAAGAGAAGAATAGAACAGCTACACGCAATGAAAAGAATACAAAATCAGTTGGTTCCTGGCATTTGAATGACAAAGTTTGTGTGTTTGGACAAGTTGGTTGGATTAGTGGATTTAGTGGACAAAGTTGTTATGTAAAAAACATACAAGGAGATTACATTACGGTTCCAGGCAAATCTTATAAACAGGTGAATTTGAGTCGTTTAGAATTGATTTGTCATAATAATAACTGGCAATTCTCAGTTTTGTAGGCTTGCGCCTATCGGAAATTCATCCCCCACCTACTCGTGAGGGCACTGAAAAAGTCCATTTAACGAAGAAAAGAAGTTAGACAACTACTATATGTAGATTAATATACCCTTTTTATTTCTGTATATTGATAGAAATTTCTTTATTTGCTCAGAGCAAGGACTTTTTCAGCAGCCTCCCTACTCGTTGGGCTATGCCCTTCCCACTCCTTGAGGAGGGGACTTCTTTCCGAAAAATCTGTTAAATTTAGGTCTTGAACCAAGATCACACACACTCGAGGATATGGGAGGACTGATCCTTTTGAAAGGTGTAAAGATGTTAAAAATATGGACGCGTGTTGGACTATTAAGCTTAAGTCTTGTAAGCTTAAGTTTCTTTGGAGACGGATCAAAGCAGACGGAAGCAAAAGAAAAAGTAGAGCAAACAAAAAGTACAAGTCATGCGACTAGTCGAAAGTTCGTGCAACTTGAGAAAAAGTTTGATGCTCGGCTCGGCGTCTATGCTATTGACACTGGCACAAATCGTACGGTAGCCTATCGACCTGATGAACGGTTTGCTTACACATCCACCTTTAAGGCTCTGGCTGCAGCGGTAGTGCTGCAGCAAAACTCGATTGACAAACTGGACGAGGTAATCACCTACACCAAAGATGACCTAGTCACGTATTCGCCAATCACAGAGAAACACGTGGATACCGGGATGACCCTTAGGGAAATCTGCGATGCTGCTATCCGTTACAGCGATAATACCGCAGGGAACCTTTTATTGCAGAAACTGGGCGGCCCTAATGGATTCGAAAAAGCACTGAGGCAAATCGGCGATAATGTCACCGAGGCTGATCGCTTCGAGACTGATTTGAACAGTGCCATCCCAGGAGACATCCGTGATACAAGTACAGCAAGAGCACTTGTCACCAACCTGAAGGCTTTCACGGTCGATGACGTGCTCCCGAATGATAAGCGTACAATCCTTACAGATTGGATGCGGGGGAACACTACTGGAGACGAACTGATCCGTGCGGCCGTACCTAAAGGCTGGGAGGTAGGCGATAAAACCGGAGCAGGAGACTACGGAACGCGAAACGACATTGCCATCGTTTGGCCGCCGAATAGAGACCCCATCATCATCGCGATTCTATCCACCCATGATACTAAGAATGCTACCTATAATAATGAACTTATAGCAAAGGCTGCCAAGATCGCACTCAATGTCTTCAAGTGAATTAGGGGCGAGTATCAAAATAAGGAAAAATACACGTTTAGACATTAGATACTTTTTAGTTTTAGGAAGCAATGTCCAATTGCTTCTTTTTTGTGTGTGCCAGGCATGGCAACTATCTAGGTGGTGAAAGTCCAACTGTGGGGGTACACATCGATCAATCACTAAGGAAGCGCAAGGTACTTATCGTGAGGTAAGGGCTGGAGGAAGCGTGGAATAAAATCTTGGCTCGACGAACAGAAATCTGATACCAAGGCTCTATAAAGGGATGAGACTCCACAACAAGTCAAAGTCCAAAAAGATGTGCGTAACTCTGTAGAGTAAATCAGGCGAGTAAAAGAGGAAAGATAGTTGTCTTACCCTGGGAGATCTTGCGGATAGTAGTACAGTCGGAAAAGGGTAGTCACAAGAAGTTAGCAGAAGCCATAGTAATGAAATACATTCATGAAGGGCCGAACAATTTATAGTGTTTCAACGCCACAAATGCGTAAGTGACGTACTCCGAATGTGTTAATGGTAAAGTATGAGCATAATATCTCAAAGAATAACCAAAATGGGAGCTATCACTTACTACGTGAGAGGAAAGGAGAAACGAGTGTGGAACTTTTAGAAACAATTCTAAGTAATCAAAATATGAATGAAGCCTACTTGCGTGGCTATAAAAATAAAGGTGCAAGTGGAGTCGATGGAGTAACAGTCAAGTGTAGACTTGATTAAAGGTTAAAATTTCACGTATCGAATTAAAAATATTTAATAACTATTAAATAAGACATAAGACTTATTTGTACCTTTGTATCTAAAACAAACGTATTGAGCCTAACCTACTTAGCTATCAGGCATCATTATTACATTCTGCAAAGTGTAGTTTTAGTGGGGGATGACAATTTGTAATCCTGTATTTAACAGTTTGTTAGCTTTTGAGGAAGACGAAATTCTCATACAATTCACTTATCAAGTTAATCATTTAGCTTTAGCTTCAAAAAAATAATAAAAGACAATCAAGGTAGATTTTAAAAAAGCCACTACGATAAAAATAGCCACAAGCTTTGGAAGAAATAAAAAATAAGAATTTCCCATTTTACAATGCAAGAACGCATTTTTACAATTATCCTAGAAGCTAATATTTTTTATTCTTCTAAAGGTGGTACATATGTGTGAGGGGAAAGAGTAAAATCAGATATTAGTCTGTTAATATTTTTCTATAAAGTGCTATACTAAAAATTGCATATGAGAAACCCTTTCTCTCTGATATCGAGGACTCTTTTGTCCCTTAAATATTAATTTCCTTGTCAAATCCGTTTTTGAAAGGTTTCTCTTCTCTAATAACTAACAATATATATCGAACGAGAACGTACTTTTCTTACTACACGCATGACAAATCTTGAAACTTATTTTCAGAAATAGTAAAGATGAAAATTGCATATAATTACCATACAGAATTATTCAATAGAGGAAGAGGATAACCATGAAAGAAAAATTAGGACATATGCGGGATAAGCTAAACGATATTAGCAAACGAAACCGTTCAATCCGCTTACTGAAATTATATAATAAATGGAGCTTTGACTTAGCTGAACTGGATAAACGATTAGAGGAAGGATTAGCGGAGCAGATTGTTAAAAAGATTTTATCTAGCTCTAAACAAGATATTTCCGTCTTATATCCAAAGATGAGTCAAGAAGAGTCCTTGAGTATATCTAAGAAACTTACAGATCTGTATCGCAATATGAAAGGAATTGAAGACGAGTCAGGAGTTTATGACTTTTATCTGGGATATCCTTTTGTTGCAGGGACCATGCTAGATGGTACATTTTTTCAAGCACCATTGTTCCTTTATCCAGTAAGGTTAGAAAAAGAGAATACTGATCATCAAAAATGGGTGTTAAAGAGGGGGGAGGGTGAATCGCAAATTAATCGAACCCTCTTTTTAGCATTTAAGAAGGTAAACGGTATCTCTTTCTCGGATGAATGGCTTGAAGAAGCGAGTGAATTAGCTCTTAAGCAGGATTTTCAACAATGGGTGGATTGGCTTAAAAAGTTCGATCAAGCAGTTGCTTTTGAACCAACAGGTATCACCAAACTAAAAGAGTACAAGAAGGATGAGATTCCCGAACTAGCTAACATGTCCATCTTAGAGTATGCCGTATTAGGAAATTTCCCACAAGGTGGTTCTTCTTTAGTCAAAGATTACGAAGAGCTAATAAAATGGAGTGAGGAAGGGGATTTAGCATTAGTTGAAGAATTAATCGAACCGAAAGATTGGATGAGTGACAACTCTACTCTAGGAACACCTATCGAGGCGGAACAGCAGGAACGCGATACAGTGATTCACGAGGAGGATAAGCTGTACTTATTACAAACTGATGGTTCTCAGGAAGAAATATTAAAAGAGTCCCGGTTTCAAAAAGGATTGGTTGTGCATGGGCCTCCTGGTACAGGTAAATCTCAGGTTATCGTCAATTTAATTACGGACGCACTTCACCAAGGGAAAAAGATTTTAGTGGTCTGTCAAAAACGCGCTGCATTAGATGTTATTTATCAACGTTTAGATAGCTTGAATCTCTCACAACATGTGGCACTGATTCATGATGAAAAGAATGACCGTAAAGAGCTCTATGCAAAAATCCAACAAATTCTTAGCCAACCTGAACCATTTTTTGCACAGGCCGCGCAAGAATTAGAAAATACATCTAAACGAATTGCTGCACACGAATCTTTACTTAATCGAATTGCAAAAGCATTATTTGAATATCAGGATTTTGGATATCGATTATATGACTTATATGGTAAAGCAAAACCAATGGAAGAAGCAGACACGTATGTTGATTTATCGGATATCCTGTCTCAACTAAACAAAGAGGTTCTAGAAGATACTCTAATTGCTCTTTATACATATGGGGAATGGTATGAACGTTTTGGAGCAGAGCATTATCCTTTAAAGATGAGAAAATCGTTTACTAAGCTTGAGATGAAGGACAAACTTTCGGTAACGGAAACATTAAATGTCGTGTTAGAGAGAGCGAGGCAATCTGTCCTATTTATCCAAACACTCAATCATGATAAAATCACACCTGCTTATACGTGGTTAGTGAATAACAAGATTGAAAAAATATATGAAGATCTAGATCCAGTTAAGAAACGAACACTTCAAGGACTACGTCTATGGTGGTGGACATCCTTTACAGGTAAACAAGTTATTGAAGAGCTTTTACATGGAAATAAATTTAAAGGCTTGAATTCTTCTGAATGGCTACAGGTTCGAGAAGGATTAAAAACTATATATGAATTAGCAAATGAAACACTGAAGATGTCACAAGAAATAGAGAAGCTTAAAAGGTATATGAAGGACGACGTCATTGAGAAAATGAAAGAACGTATTTCTCAAGGGGACATTCCGATAGAGGAACTGGATAAAATGTTGGAATATCTTCACCGGGACTTTGATGATTTACGGCAAATGGACTCTTTTTTCGAAAGTAGTTCAGAATTGACTAAAACCTTGATCAAAAAACTAACGAAAAAAGCATTTAGAGTAGATGAACAGGTAGTTTCTCTTCCAGAGCTATGGGTAAATATGGTGAGAAATTCTGCCTATGTGCATTGGATTGACCAAATCGAAAAACAATATCCAGATGTGCAAAAGGTATCATCCAATGAATTTAATCGCATTCGAGACTTATTTGCTCAAGCCATTGATGAAAAGAGGGAGATTGCGAAGAAATTCTTACGTCATCAATTAGGAGAGACATCGATTCGATTAAAGACTCAAGAAACAAAAGCAATGAAAGACCTTAACCATCAAGTAACGAAAAAGAGGCAGATTTGGCCTTTACGACGTTTAGTGGATGCTTATGTTCAAAATGGTTTATTGGAATTATTACCGGTTTGGCTTGCATCTCCAGAAACTGTCTCGTCCATTTTCCCACTCAAAGAAGGATTATTTGATGTGGTTATTTTTGATGAGGCTTCACAATGTACAGTGGAAAGCGGAATTCCAGTTGTTTATCGAGGTAAACAGGTAATTGTCGCAGGGGATGAGAAGCAGCTGCCTCCTTTTAATATGTTCCAAGTCTCAGTTATTAACGATGAAGATGAGGACGCAGCATATGATATCGATGAATCGCAAAGTTTGCTTAACTTGGCAAAGCGTAGGTTTCCTGAAAAGATTCTGCAATGGCACTATCGTTCGAAATCTGAAGAATTAATTAACTTCTCTAACCATGCTTTTTATCATGGGCAGGTACAAATCGCGCCAAATGTGGAGCCGTTCAAAGCACCTCCTGCTTTGCTTTGGAAAAAGGTACAGGGCCGCTGGATTAATCAATGTAATGAAATAGAGGCTATCCAGGTAGTTGAAACGTTAAAACAACTATTGATCGGAAGGGTTGGAAAAAGCATTGGTGTCATTACTTTTAATGCCAAGCAACAAGATAAAATCCTAGATATCATTGATAAGAAACTACAGGAGGATCCTGAATTTAATGCTCTTTATACACAAATTATGGGCAAAGAGTTAGATGAGCGCATTTTTGTAAAGAACATTGAAAATGTCCAAGGGGATGAAAGAGATATTATCGTTTTCTCCATTGGGTATGCTCAAAATGAGGAAGGGAAAATCTTTAACCGTTTCGGTATGTTAAATCAACAAGGCGGGGAAAATCGATTAAATGTTGCAGTTACTCGTGCAAAAGAAGAGATTATTGTGGTGTCTAGCGTCGAGCCAGAGGAATTAAATGTTTCTAATACAGCACACATTGGACCTCGCCTATTAAAATCTTACTTAAAGTATGTAAAATCCGTTTCCAATTTGCAGCATGACCAAGTAAAGAGTGTAATCCAAGAAATTGGGGAAAGCGTAAATACACAAGTTCAGCAACAAGAACTTCATTTTGATTCTCCATTTGAGGAACAAGTGTACAACCAGCTCAAAAATCTTGGTTATGAGGTTACTACACAGGTGGGAATGTCAGGCTATCGCATTGATTTGGCTGTGGTTCATCCGGGAGACCCTCAACGATACGTACTCGGAATTGAATGTGATGGAGCTATGTATCACAGCTCTCCAAATGCAAAAGAAAGAGATGTCTACCGGCAACGTTTTCTAGAATCAAGAGGCTGGAATATCGAAAGAATCTGGAGCCGGAACTGGTGGAAAAACCCATCTGCTGAGATCGAACGGATTGATCATATGATTAAGCAATTAATGAAAAAAGAGGAAGTTCGCGAAAAAGTGACTTCTTAGTCGGAATCATATGTAGATTGAAGATCGGAGTGAGTTTCATTTCGGTCTTTATCTATATCTAAGGATGAGACTGTTGCTGTTTTGAAAAAGCACAAAGCGAGGCAGCGTACACAAATCATGACCTTGTAGTTTGTATATCACAGGAAGTACATGCGAAAGTGATATCAGAACGGTTGGGTTATTCTAACCCTGATTCAGTGATGTAATTTTGAAGATAGCTGTAGTTAACATAATAATTTTATGGTATCTAAGAATGGGGAATATTGTTGAATATAAAGTTTTAGCGATGATTTCTACTCCTTTATCTCCTTTATTTTAGGGAAAGTAATATCTGATTTATTGGAATGGGAAGAAGCTCTTCATAAATAGCTTTTCTAAAGAGGGGAACAACATGAATATTAATTTTTAAATTACAATCTTCCTAATTGGATTTATAGATTCTATTATTTCAGGGATGTTAGGAATAGTGAAGCGATCATCCACTTCCCCATGTTGTTATAGGGATAAATGCATGTTTTCAGCAATTTATGATACCAGATTCGCTACATTTTCAGGATGATATCGTGTAGTATCTACATGTTGCCGTCAGGCTCCTGTAATGGAGGAAATATGTCGATATATATAAAGATATGGAGAATAACCAAATGACGATTTTCATTATATGCGCAGCCGTTATATTCGGTATCGTATCTTTCTTAGCTTATTACCCATCCTTTGGAGCAAAAATGTCCAAAGAGGACATACAACTCTTCCGCCAGCTTCCGAACTTCAACAGGAAGAGTTTCATAAACCAAACTCCTACCTCAATGGGTATGGGAATGGCAGATATTTTGTCGCTTTTGCGGGATTATGTAAAGGGCAACCCAAATCGGAAGCCGATTGCGCCTATTCCCATGCAGCACGTGAATTTTGGAAGTATACAGCGCCACAAGCAAACATGGGTGACGTGGTTTGGACATTCAGCACTAATGCTGGAAATGGAGGGAAAGACGTTGCTGCTCGATCCAATGCTTGGACCGACCCCTTCGCCTATTCCGTTCATGAGTAACCAACGTTATAGCAAAGATGTGCCCATTGATCTAAATCAACTCCCAATAATTGATGCAGTTATTTTTTCTCATGATCATTATGATCATCTTGATTACCGCTCCATTCAAAAGTTGAAGGATAAGGTGAAACGGTTCTTTGTGCCGCTCGGTCTTGGCAGCCATTTGGTACGTTGGGGTGTCGCACCGGAAAATATCACCGAACATAATTGGTGGGAGGAATCCGAACTAGACGGACTTCAGCTTATCTGTACTCCGGCAAGGCATTTTTCAGGGCGTAGCCTCTTTGATCGCAATGCAACCTTATGGTGTTCATGGGTCATTATTGGTCAGCAGGATCGAGTGTATTTTAGTGGCGATAGCGGGTATGCTACGCATTTTAAGGAAATTGGCGAACGATACGGTCCGTTTGATTTGACACTTATGGAATGCGGTCAATATGACGAACGTTGGGCTAACATCCATATGATGCCAGAAGAAACAGTACAGGCTCATTTGGATGTGAAAGGGAAGGTATTGCTTCCAATACATTGGGGTGCCTTCACTCTAGCGTTGCATGATTGGAATGATCCTATTGAGCGGGTGATAAAAGCAACAAAAGAGAAGAATGTGGAGATTGTGGTACCGAAGATTGGAGAGCCAGTACAAATCCCTTCAGCACAATACCCTAATGCTTTGTGGTGGAAGTGACTGTGGCCTTTCTTAACTATCTAGACCTTAAAGGGCTGGTTTTGCTTTGGTAGCGCAAGAACAGCAGGGATTCACCTTCACGGAAAAATCTTAGCGTATAATATCCGCCTTTTTTCATCAGTACCCCCTGCCCATCAAACTAATTTGAATAAATATCCTCCATATGCGAGAAATACGTTATCCTTTTAGTAGAATGATTGCCGCCAACAAAATGCGGATTTCGCACGCTAAGGAAATTTCGATACTAAAAAGCCCAATTTCTCTGTATTAAAATAGGGAAATTGGGCTCTTTTTCATTACTCCATAAAAATGCCCGATTGTTGAAGGTCGTTATTTTCAACAATTCTGCCCTTTAGCATAACAATGAATATTTAAGTTCCATAGATAATATAAAAGTCAGGAAAGGGAAATACTTTGTTTTTTTATTTATAAAACAAAGGCCTCCACCAAAAACACAGCGACACAAGCAAACAGCGATACACGAAACAAACTTGCACCCTTATAAGCTAGTACTACAGCAATGACGAATCCAACAAGGGCGGAGGTGGTTGTAGCAGTAGCATTTAGAATCGCTGGAAATATCATGACAGCCAATGTAACAAATGGCACATAGTATAAAAAGGACTGGATATAGACATTTTTAATTTGTTTTCGTATTAATGTTAGTGGCAGCACACGAATGAGATAAGTTACTGCAGTCATAACTAGCACATAGAAATAGACACTATTCATTGGCTACATCTCCCTTTATCGGAAACAAATAGGCAGCCGTTCCTGCTATAACAAAGGTTAATACGATAATCTTTACACCCGATGAAATGCTTTTTAAACCTGGTATCACACTAAAGAAAAAGCTTGCTATCATCGAAAGTAAAATTAGTACAGTTAAGACGTTATTTCCTTTCGCTGGAGGGATAATAACAGCTAGCAACATACCGTAAAGTGCGATGCTTAATGCACTTACCACGTTCGCTGGTAAGACGTCTCCGGAATAGGCACCAAGAAACGTACCAAGTGTCCAACCAGGAATCGCAACACTCATAACGCCATATGTATAGAACGGACTTAATTTCCCATTTACCGATATCGACAGACCGAATACCTCATCGGTAATTCCGAAAGCCATGATCATTCGATGAACAAGTGATGTTTGTGTATCTATTTTTTGCGATAATGCTGCCGACATAAGAAAGTAGCGTGAATTGATAATCGATTGTGTGACCACAATTTCCACAAGATGTGCCGAGGCTGCTATTAATGTTAGGCCGGCAAATTGTCCAGCAGATGTTAGATTTATTAATGACATAAGTGCGGCTGCTATCGAGGTAATCCCTGCTTTCGCTGCTAAAATGCCAAAACTAAACGCTACGGCAAGGTAACCAAATGCAATTGGCAGCCCGTCCTTTGCTCCTTTTCTCCATAACGCTCCTTTTGTGTTCATGTCCAATCCCCCTGATGTTAAATTTCTTTGATTCTATCAGACGAATTTACATTAGTAAAATTAATATTTATAATAGTTGTATTAATAAAATTAATCCAAAAGGAGATAATTATGAATCGGTATGAAGTCTTTCTAAAAGTAATGGAAAAAGGAAGTTTTACAAAGGCTGCAGATGAGCTCGATTATACACAATCAGCGGTTAGCCAAATGATCCATGCAATTGAGGAAGAGCTATCAACGACGTTAATTTTCCGCTCCCGAAAAGGAATTAGTCTGACTCCAGACGGGGAGCAAATTTTGCCATATATTCGAAACATCTGCTATGCCCATAGGGAACTAATCGAGAAAAGCAAGGAAATGCGAGGGTTAGAGAACAGTAATATTCGAATCGGGACATTCTCTAGTGTGTCTAGTAATTGGTTGCCAATTTTTATGAAAGAATTTAAGAAAAGCTACTCTTCAGTCCACTTCCACCTACAGCAAGGGGAATACACAAGCATTGTTCAATACATTAAAGAAGGTAGTGTTGATTTTGGTTTTGTGAACCCAGATGCCGTCACAGACTTGGAAACCATTCCACTAACAACCGATGAGATGCTTGCTGTGTTGCCCTTTGACCATCCACTTGCAAGCAGAGAATCTATTTCAGTTGATGACTTAGTGAATGAACCGTTTATTTTATTAGATGAGGGAGGACTAAGCGAACCGTTAGAAATATTTAAGCAAAAAGGATTATACCCCAACATTCAATATCATGTACATGATGATTATACGATTATGTCTATGGTGGAAAATGGATTAGGTATCTCGATCTTACCAGAGATGGTACTAAAGAAGGTGAGCTATCGGCTTGTCGCAAAACGAATTGAGCCATCTATTAGGAGGACAATCGGAATAGCCTTTAAAAACAAAAAGACATTACCAATATCAAGCAGGTACTTTATTGATTTTCTAATCAAACAGTTTCATTACAAAGGGTAGTAGAGGAGAAATGCGCTACCCTCTTAGTTGAATAACTAATAAGGGTGGTGTTTTATTTTTCATTCATTTGTACACGTACTCTATTAAGTTATGAATATATTGATAGTGTTTTTCACTGTACAGAATGCGTCTTCATGTCTTGAGTTGAGCAAATCACATAAATAAAAAGAAACATAAACAAATGACCTTGATGGCATAAAAGCGCCAACCAGAGAATAGAAACGTAAAAAATGGGCGATTTCATCATTTATTCGTGATATGTACCCAAATACAACAGGGGGAAATATAATGAATTAACCTAGATGAAATTCCATAATTAACCTTTCGGAATGAAGGAGGGAAGTATATATGAGTGATGGTGGAGTTGCTGGTGGAACTGATTGTGGACATGGACATAGTAAAGGTCTTACGCTAATGCTTGTTCTCTTTATCCTACTTATTATTATCGGTGTCGGTGTGGCTTGGTTTGGCGGCCACGACGATAACAGCTTCTAGGAGCCCTGACGGCAAAACGCGGATATTATTATACATTGAGGGGATTTTTGCAATGGAAGTTCTTACTACAGTAAGAAAATGAGAAAGCAGCCCTGATTTGGGCTGCTAGTTCACGTAATCTCCGATATAGGAGGTAGACAAATCAGGTCAGTATTTTCTTAACCAAGGACTCAGGGCTTCTCATTTGTATGATACCGACTAGATTCGAATCAGCAACCTCCAGGGACGACTAGGATTTATAATAGTTGTAGTTAATTCAGTTAGTTGATATGGTGGCTCTTTTTATCAGTTTTTATATGATTTTATTGATAAAGTTGATATATTTGATGCAATTTTGCCATCCAAAGGTATTTTACTAACAAGTTCGCTACTAACATTATTTTTGTAAGTGTCTAATAGTACGTGAGTCAAATCTAGCTCTGATTCAGTGATGTTATTTTGAAGATAGCTATAGTTAACATAATAATTTTATGGTATCTAAAAATGAAGGACATTGTTGAATATAAAGTTTTAGCGACGACTTCTACTCCTTTAGCTCCTTTATCTTAATGTAAATTTTTTTAAGGGCTTGGAGAGTAGCCGCCTAATTTTTGTAGATATTTCCCTCCAATAGGTCCTTCAAGGTTGTGTGATCCAATAGGTCTGCCACTACGTCTCGAATTAGTCCCCAGAGCGGTTTTAAGACACATGCTTTCTCCTCCAACGGGCAATATTCGTAAGCAGTGACGCTTACACAGCTCATTGGTGCGAGCGGTCCTTCGAGATCACGTATCACTTTCCCAATGACAATTAAATTTGTTGGTACTTTCAATATATAGCCTCCATTAATTCCCCGTTTGCTTTTTACATACCCGTGACTTTTCAATTGCAGTAATATTTGTTCAAGGTATTGTGAAGGAACTAATGTTTCCGCAGCGATTTCTTTAACCTGAATGAGCTTGTTTTCATTTTTCCCTAACATTATAAGAGTCCTTAAAGCATATTCTCCTTTACTGGATATTTTCAAATCGTGCTCCCTCCTTAAGAAAAGGCTTTTTTACCATGCTATTTCTCTGAAAAAAATATATACATGGAGCACGTCCATTTAAATAAAAGTTAAGCACGTCCAAGCAAATTTTTCATATTCTAATCTAGAAAGTCGACTAAGTTTATCATGTTTCTCTACAATTGTTTATTTTACTGAGAATAAATAGAATTCACTAAGAAAGGAAAGGAAAGGAACAATTGGCTTTTCTAGATGAGATTAAAGAAACGTTTAATAATTTATCATCTTTTAAACATGAAAGTTTAGCTCTTACTGTTAAGAATTTAAATTTAAATATTAATCAAATTGCCCATTTTCTAAAGCAGCCCGAGAACCTTGAATACGGAAGGAATGTTATATTCAAAAATAAAAATACAGAAGTGATTGTTATTTATTTACCAGCATTGGCTAAAACATTAGTCCATGACCACGGTACTTCTATCGGGTGTATTGTCATAGTAGAAGGGGAGTTGTTAAACGTAGTGTATAAGAAAAAGGAAAATAAATCTTATCCTATATATGAAGAAATACAAAAATATTCAAGAGGTGATGTCTTTCATGTGAATGGCGATACCATCCATATGATGCTTAATCCGACATTTTCACCCGTTGTTACATTTCATGTATATTCTTCACCATTAAATGGAGGACAACTTTACATTCCGAGTACAAACATTGAGGAAGATTGGAAGGGGAAAACATGACAAGTATCAAAGAACAATTTATTCAAAGCTTACAGGACGGAAGAAATGTCTGGTTGGATGGAAAAATTGTTGATGTGTCAAAAAATCAAAATTTTACAGGTACTTTATCGACCATTTCCAGCTTATTTGACATGTTTGAAGATCCGGATATAAGGGACTCCATTGGATATATTAGTCCCAAAACACATGAATATGTCCATACGGCATTTTTGATTCCTCACTCTTATGAGGATTTAATGAAAAGAAGGAGAGCCTTTGAAGTATGGAGCCAAGCAACAGACGGTGTTATGAGCCGTTTATCTGATTATGCGAGATCCAGGTTGACGGGATGGTATGCTTCGAGAGAAGAGTATAAACGATTTGATCAACACTTCCCCGGAAAAATAAGAACCTACTATGAAGAAGCAAGAGATCGCCATCTTTTTTTAAGCGTTGTGCAGCGGGATCCCCAAATTAATCGTTCTATTCAACCTGTCCCAGAAGTAAAAAATTTAGGCTTATTAAGAATTACAAAAAAGACAGAAGATGGTGTATTTGTAAACGGGGCCAAGATGGTTGGAACCGCAGCTCCATATAGCAATGACTTGATTATTTATCCGCTTGGAATGTTAAAAGAAGAGCAGAAGCCCCTAGCCCACATGCTTATTGTCGCAGCAAACTCTCCAGGCTTGCACCTAGTTTGCCGTGAATCCTTTGCCTCAGAGCCTTCAAAAAAAGCAGATTCCCCACTCAGTTCCCAGTATGATGAGATGGATGCGTTATTAATTTTCGATAATGTTTTTGTTCCGTGGGAACGTGTTTTACTTCATGATAACCCAGAAGCAATATGGCAAATCAAATCCGATTCCGTATCGAATAGCTTAGCGTATCACCAGGCTATTGTCCGGTTGGGAACAAAATTGGAATTTGTGGCGGCTCTTGCATATGAAATTGCGGACGCTATAGGAGCCAATACTTATCTGCATGTCCAGGAAAAGATCGGAGAATTGATCATGCAGGTTAAAACAATCAATGGTTTACTAATAGCTTCCGAGTTTCAAGGAAAAGTCGACCAATATGGAACCTTTACCCCGGACTTTACTTATATTGAAACAGCAAGAAACCTGGGGGCCAAATATTATCCACGTGCGCTAGAAATATTACAGCTTATAGGAGCTGGAGGATTTATTCAATTACCTTCAAGTGTTCATGATTTCCAGGGTCCGTTGTCCCCGCTTTTGAAGGAATATTTTAAGGGCGCTGCTATAGAAGCCGAAAAAAGGACAAAACTATTTAAACTAGCCTGGGACTTGATTGGAAGTCCATTAGGGTCCAGACATGAATTATATGAGCGTTTCTATGCAGGAGACCCAATTCGTAATACGGCAAATCAGTATAATAACTTTGATAAAACTAGACTTAAGCAGATGGTGGAAAAGTATATTAATTAACCTATAACTGACTTGTACCCAAATACAACAGGGGGAAATATAATGAAGTACCCTAGATAAAGTTCCATAATTAACCTTTCGAAATGAAAGAAGAAAGTATATGAGTGATGGTGGAGTTACTTGTGGAACTGATTGTGGACATGGATATAGTAAAGGTTTTACGCTATCGCTTGTTCTCCTTTATTCTACTTATTATTATCGGTATCGGTGTGGCTTGGTTTAGTGGCCACGACGATAACAGCTTCTAGGAGCCCTGACGGCAAAACGCGGATATTATACATTGAGGGGATTTTTGGAATGGAAGCTCTTACTACAGTAAGAAAATGAGAAAACAGCCCAAATCAGGGCTGCTAGTGTACTCTTATTTATTAATATTTATATACTCCCTTACAGCATTCAACAAAAATTCCTCTAATCCCACACCTTGCTCCTTAGCAAGCATCTTTACCTGATCCTTAAATTGTTTATCTACATAGAAAGAAAGAGTTTCAATTTTACTATCCAATAATACTCCATTATGGCGCACAGCTATTTCCCCATCCACAACATGCCGATGCATATACCTAATCTCTTCCTGATATTGCAGCGGATTGATTTCTAACAAAAATGGTTTTACTTCTATTTTAATATTATCCCCATTTACCTCCATTCGAATATTCGCTGCCCCTTGATATTGATAAAGCCACTCGATCATAGTATACGTCGGGGATTGAAGAAAAGCCGGTTTTTTAAAGAGAAACGAAACATACCCACGCTTCGTATTATAAGAACCACGTTCAATTACAACCTTAGGTTTATATCCACGAGTTTTCAGTTCATGCAGTGGAAATACTTCTTCTTGCTCTGTTAATACCTTTCCTTCTCCCTCTACAGAGATAATACGTGCTAACTTGTTGTCAAAATTTACAAATGGCTGAAACAAGTACACTTCTGTGTCATCCACATTTGCGATGAATGTTTTTCGCTCATATATATAGGAAGAAATCGGATTATTATCTATGAAACGCTCTAATTCCTCTTCTTGAATGAAATACGTATCTCTTCCTCTATATTTCTGTAATTCTGCCTGCAGTGTTCCTTTTTGGATATGCTTAATAATAGTAGAAGGGGCTACATCTAAAATCTTGGCTGCTTCTTTAGTAGTCAATCCAGGTTTTTGCTGCTGCTCAAGGAGTTGCTCTACATCCTTCTTATAAAAAATTTTCGTACCATCTTGCTGCCAAGAATCTGGATACAAAGATGCAAGCATTCCATTTTTTTCATACCGGAGAATCGTACTTTCCTTTACCCCTAACAATTGTGCTGCCTGTTTGGTTGTCACGGTTTCCTCTTGAATAAATAATAAATTCTCACTCATTTTTTAGATCCTCCTAGCATTCTATCTATTCAGTTATATATTTTCTCAAACTATGTAATATTCAATATCTGACTTTACAAATAAAAGATGTATAAAAGAAAAGAAGCATGTATAGTTCTAATTCTAGTATATCACGCACTAACTTTCACTTACACTTATTTATTACAAGTAAACTATTAGATAATGTATCATTCATTTCTTTTTATTTATTAATGAAAAGTTATTTTTA
Organism: Bacillus sp. OTU530; assembly: GCF_038440375.1. Classification (NCBI taxonomy): domain Bacteria; kingdom Bacillati; phylum Bacillota; class Bacilli; order Caryophanales; family Bacillaceae; genus Bacillus; species Bacillus sp. OTU530. The sequence goes on along the minus strand of NZ_JASATP010000009.1, from coordinate 120,634 downwards.
ATTTAAAGATAAAGGTTAAATAAGTAATAAATTGCATATTGATAACAAGATAATTACTTGTAACAAATAAAAGAAATACAAGATATTTATAAAATACTTAATAAGTAGGTTATATCAGTAAGAATAGACCATTCTTATAGGAAGACTTATGTAATTAAATATTTATAGTAATAATAAGGGTTTTATAGGTATGTTATAATTAACATATCTATGAAAAGTCATACAAGATAAACAAATAGAAAGAAGGGCTTATGTGGATAAATTAGATATAACAAATATTAATGATCTAACCAATCAGAACCTTATACATAACCATCTCATACAAAACAACATCCATGATGCAATAAACATTTTAATAGATAACAAATACATCCATACAATGAATATAAAGATAGAATTAGCGGAAAAAGAGGGAAGAAGGAAATATGAGTATCTAAGTGATATGGAAGTGATCTATTACTATGTACACTTTGAACGAGATATGGATGAGAAGAAGAATCGAAAAAGAGACACAAAGCAAATATATCTAAAAGAGCTACTAACATTTTGTCAGACGCTCATCAAGGATGCAGATGTATTTGATATAAGGGGAGAGGAGGTTGAGAAGAAGGGATCACTTCTTCAAGTATTAGCCCCTTGGAATATCCGGCGTTATAATGATTGGTTAAAGACAGCAAAGTTAGGAAGAGGAGGAAAGCCATACACAGTGGCAACATTAGCTAAAAAAGTAACAATCATTCGCTCCTTTTTAAAACATTTATATACCATGTCTTATATTGAGGCACCCTTACATGAGGAGTTACAAAAAGCAAATGTGCGGAGTGAAGATCGGCCCAATCGAGATCTCTCATATGGAGAAGTGATGCAAATTCTAGAGTATTATCGACAAGAGCGAGATATCTTCAGCTATACAATTTTACTTGCTTTAGCCAGTACAGGGGCACGTATTCAAGAATTATGTCAGGCTAGAGTAAAAGACTTGTTTTATGCAGAGGGGAAATACTGGTTACGTGTAACTGGGAAACGTGATAAACAGAGGGATTTGTTTATTTCAGATTATCTTTTTCAATGCATATGTGAATTTCGAAAAAGAAGAGGATATGAAACGGATATTAAAACAGGAGATATAATGCCATTGCTCCTGAATCGAAATGGAAAAATATATAATTTTCGAATACTCTCCAATCAAGTAACGGAGATGGTAGCAAAAACAGGATTAGAATTCTTAAAATATCGAGAGAATCCTGTAACAGCCCATACATTTCGGCATGCATTCGCAATTATGTCCGTAGAAGAAGGGAATGCAGATTTGTATCATTTAATGCACACCTTGGGACATGAAAGTATAAAAACAAGTCAAATTTATTTAGAGAAGTATATGAAACGTAAGAATAATGTGGGTGTGGGATTTGCTGATAAGCTTAAATAATGAAGTTGTTTTCCTATACTGAAATGTTTCCACACTCGGCGCATGTGGAATCCTGTTCACTACTTATTAGAGTAAGTTAATTAAAGATGTAACAGTAGCATAAAGGTCCCATTCTGAGGGGCCTTTATTTAAATAGGGAATCCTTGCATCAATGGCAAATCAATTGGTAGTTCAATTCTATGAATTGGATTGCTTTTTTTGTTTGTACGCCAAGCATGTCTGTATATATGGTGTGTGTAATGTAAATTACAAAAAGTTTTATGAAACATTTACATTATGTTTATCATTATATAACAGGTGATTAATACTAGTCTTCTAAAATTGGAGGGAAGCAAATGATTGGAAAAACTATAAACTAGGAGTGAAGAGAATTGAAAAAGTACCTTATACCTACACTGGCAGCATCTTTTTTACTTTCTTCCGTCGGTTCCATTTTAGCTGCACCTGCTCAACCACAGAAAATCAAATCGGTAGAATTCATTGGAATGGATGCACCAAAAACGGATGATGAGAAAAATAACCTGATGTATTCAAAGGCTTCTGTAGAAGTTACATATGTTAATGGAAGCAAGAAAACACTTCCTCTAAGCTATGAAACATTGTTCAGGCCTGGTGATGTCATCAATGGTAACACAGCCGGTGTCACGATAAATGCAAAGGGTCAAATTATGACTAAGGCAGATGGTACACCGTATACATCAACTGCACCTGACATGAATAGTTTAATGAAGGTACCTGGGTTACCAGCAAACACGTATTATTTAATCAGCCACTATGAATCAATGCCTAAAAACCAGAATGGGCTTGAAAACCCGGGAACGATGAGTCTAAGTACTGTAAAAATGGATCCGGAAACGGGCGAACTTACAGTTGTTGATATTAAACCAATTGATTTTTCTTCCGTTCACGGCATTTGGAAACCTTGTGCCGGATTGTTGACTCCTTGGAATACGCATCTTGGTTCCGAAGAGACCGATCCGGATGCAAGGGCACATGAAGCGAATCCGAAAACATCATCGGTAACCAAGTATATGCAAAACTATTATAACGATCCAACCATTGTAGGTAATCCTTATTATTATGGTCATGTCCCAGAAGTTACTGTAAATGCAAATGGGGATACAAGTGTTGTAAAGCATTACAGCATGGGTCGTATGGCATTTGAGCGGGTGAAGGTGATGCCTGATAATCGAACGGTGATTTATGGCATTGACAGCAATCCGGGCGGATTCTTTATGTATGTGGCTGACAAGGAAAAAGATTTATCAGCCGGTACACTATATGCTGCAAAGTGGATTCAGACTGGTACAGACAATGGCGGCTCGGCAAATCTTGAATGGATTAAGCTTGGTCATGCAACAGATGCAGAAATTCAAAAAATGGCGGATACCCTTAAATTCAGTGATATTTTCGACGTGACTGATGATGCAGTTAAAGGACAAGCAGAAGGGTACACACCAGTCAAAACACCTGCTAACGGCAAAAAAGTGGAATGGTTGAAAGTGAAGCCGGGAATGGAAAAAGCGGCTGCTTTCTTAGAAACACACCGCTATGCGGCTTACGTTGGTGCAACAGTAGAATTTAATAAGATGGAAGGTCTCGATTTCAACGAAAAAGACAATAAGGCATACGTGGCCATCTCCTATCAGGAAAACACAATGCTTGCTGAACCGACCGCACCTGCTGATGATATTCAATTACCGAAAATCAGTGCAGGCGGAGTATATGAGATTTCCTTCAAACCAAATCGTAAAACAAATGATGGCGGAAAAATTGACAGTCATTATGTGCCTGTAAGTATGGCAGGTCTTGTAATGGGTGAGGACTTAGTTACTCCAGATCAAGATGGGAATACAGCTAACGTAGACAAGATTGCCAACCCGGATAACATTGTCTATTCTCAAGAAATGAGAACTTTATTTATTGCTGAAGATTCTGATCATCATGAAAATAATTATACCTGGGCTTACAATGTAGATACCAAGAAGCTTTCCCGAATTCTTTCCGTTCCAGGCGGCGGGGAATCCACTGGATTACAAATGGTCGAAAATCTGGATGGTCATACTTATCTCATGAACAGTTCACAAAACCCGGGATATGTAGGGTACATCGCTGGGCTTCCATCTTTGGATGTAGACAATAAGTAAAAAAACGCTAAATAAGTATATATTTTGAGCAGTCTTGTAATTGTAAGCAAGACTGCTCTTTTTTTTATAGAGGTGAAAACCTTAGGCTAGGCCTAGGGTTTCAAAAAGCTTTCAACGTGGTTTTACGTCAAAAAACAATAATAGCTTAGCATATACAACTTGGAATTGTTTATTTACGAAATAAGGGTAAGTACCCAATAGGGGATTTCCTTATTTGAATAGTTGTATTTTATTAGATTATAATTAATTAAACAAGAAGATTGTGAATACTTTCGCTAATGGGGTTTTAATGCCAAAAGCATCAATCCTAAATAAACAGATTATAAACAATAATTAATTTATAAATTATTCCCACCAACATCTCATGTGTTGCCGCACCCTGGACATGTGGAGTGCTGTTCGCTGCTTGTAAGAAAAGATTAATAAGGGATGTAATAGTGAGTAAGGAGGCTTTCCATTCAAGTGAGTGCGATTTGTGATGTGAATCAAGAACTTTTAAACAAAATTGGTAAGCAGGAAGGAATTGGCTAGAAGAGGATGTCTCAAAAGGTAGCGCTATGATCTACCTTTTGAGATATCCTCTTTACGTTTAGGAGATTTGTAAAAAGTTAATGTTTTTAAAATTTTAGCTTGTCCGAAAACGCTTCCTGTTGATAAAGTCATAGGAAGGTATTGAAGAAACATTTCTGCCCGAACTGAGGTTGCATCCACACATAAATTGTCTGAAGTAGCATCATAACCACAGTTGAAAGGGATATCGAGATTCTATACTTCTAAAAAATCATATTTGCATCTGAATCTGCTTGTCCTCAACGTGATAAAATCGAAAAAATTTAATGATAGCCCTTTTAGGAGGAAAATAAATAATGAAAAAGAAATGGGTCATTCTATTAATTAGCTCGATTCTTCTAGCTACTGTAATAGGATGTATAGTCAAATTCCTTAAAAAAGACAATCGACCTAAAGTGGTTGTTGTTTTACAAGACCTAGATACACAGTATTGGAATATTGTGAAAGCAGGAGCGGAAAAGGGATTTCAAGAGTTTGATATAGATGGTAAAGTTGTGGCACCTGGTTTCAAATCAGAAAAAGATGTACAAGAGTATGTTTTAAAAAATGTTCTTAAAGAACAGCCAGATGCATTAATTGTCTCTCCATTCCAATCACCTGCAGTCATGTCTGCCTTAAAGAAATTTGCTCAACATAAGATTCCCGTATTACTAGTAGATACAGATATTCCTTTGGAACATAAAACTGCTTATATTGGTACCAATAACTTTGAATTAGGCAAAAAGGCAGGGGAACTATTAGCTTCAGGGCTGCAGCCTGGAGACGAAGTGGCCCTTATTGGCGGATCTCTAAACGGTCCAGTTTCGGTTGAACGGATAAAGGGGGCTACATCAAGTTTAGAAGATGCAGGGATTAAAATTGTAGCAAAACAAGTAGATTTACCAAATGAAGCTTTGCCAGCTAGGAAAGCAATGACAACAATTTTACAGAATTACCCTGATGTGAAAGGAATCTTTGCTACAAGTGACATTCTGGCGCTAGGTGCTGTAAAGGTCATTAAGGAGCAAGGATATAAAATGCCAGTCATCGGAGCAGATGGAATTATTAAAATGAATGAGTTAATAAAAGATGGAACACTACCCGGTACAGTAGCACAAAACCCTTATGATATGGGGTATATAAGTGTTGAAACTGCACGGAAAGTGCTAGAGGGAGAACAATTTAGAAAAAGTGTGGATACTGGTGTAGATCTTATCACCAAAGATAATGTGAAGCAGAAACTGGATTTCCTGAAAGAATTGTTGAAATGAAGTATCGCCTTGGTCATTCATTAATAAAGTTATGAGGTTTTTACTGGAAGTAACTAGGTTAGATCAGGAAGTAACACATAAGGGGTGTATATCGTGAAAACCGGGGTGTGATAGCTTCGCAATTCAGCTATTACACTTGTTTAAAAACCGTAAGTCCCAGCAGGGTAAACCCTGTTGGGACCTTTTTGTTTTCATGATTTGGTAATAACAGTTATCGTATCGAACATACAATAGGGTGTATTTCATATTTGTGCTACCAAAATTGTACTAACGATACCAAGGTAATGTTTGCTTCCATCACATTTACGAAGTGTCAAAGACAGGTGGATGTTTTTAGCCATTATTTACAAGAAGCCGTATCCCTCTTTTCTAGCCCTTCTCTTCACATGGATCTGTTTATAAAAAAGTTTTAGCGCTATGCATTTCTATATTCCATTTTTATTGCCTCTCTTTATATAAACAAAAAACAGCAATTGAGAAGAGGATACGGAAGCTTGTTTATTCAGGGGGGAGTCGATGTTATTAATTATAAGTATCTTAATAGTATTAGGTTATACTGCTTACTTGATTTGCAAAATTTATTTCAATACAGATAAATTAACAGGAACGACAGGGATGATTATAGTGATGTCATTGGGAATGGTGTCTAGTTTGGTTATTGGATTAATCTCTGGCATTGTTTATAACAATAATTTAACTACTTCAACGATGATTGCAGTCATTTCAAGTTTGATTGTGGGATACTTTTTAGGCAACAAGTTAGGCTTATTGGTTACAATTGAAGGAATGGCAGCTTCACTTATGGGCAGCATGATGGGGGCAATGCTGGGAGTAATGCTGCCTTCAGGGAAATATCAGATAATGTTAGTATTTATGGATTTCCTATATATTATTGTTGCATCTTTAATCTTTCTTCTCATTAGTAATATTGTAAGAAAAAGTAGTGATAAAGCTCCGACTATTATTAATTCTTACACTTTAATATCCATGATGGTTATTTTATCAGTTATTGTATTGATAGCCGCTTTTTATAATGGTAATTATTTCAAAAAACAGATTAATGATCGCCCTGTGGAAAGCAAAATGTATGAGCATTCTCATCATTAAAAGGACAATAGCTTAATTTTATTCAAAAAAAGAAGCTAAATCAGCTGACTATACTGTACTCGTTAATAATAATTTATAACTATTAAAAGATAAAAAAGCCAAATCCTTACTTGACTAATTGGAAAAGTAGGAATAAAATACTAATTAAATATTAATATTGCATTCAAATAAAGTGTTTTTAAGGCTAGAAGAATTGTTTTAAATATAATAAAAATGCTGATCGGACTACCGAAGGCCCCTTTCTATATTTCATGAGAACAGGGGCCTTTTGTATTTATTTCATTCCGACTAAACACATGTGTTTAATGTACTTAACTTGTTGTATGCAGATTTTTATTATACCTATTTTTGATTGGATCCAATTGAAATCATCAATAAAGAAAAAGACTACCAATCATAGCAGTCATTTGAAAGGGTTGTGATTCATTTGTGTAAGAATCAGATATTTGGTTAAACCCCCGTAAACTAATCAATCGTTCTTAAGTGTCTATGTTATTAAAAATAAAATGTTAGGGAGATGAGGTAGGATGAGTTATTTCAAGAAAATTTTTCCGTTTAGTTTAATGTTGATACTTTTTATTTCAGGCTGCTCGTCAAGCAATAAAGTTTCCTCTTCTGCAGATGAAGGAAATAAGGGAAATCAAGATGTAAAAACTGTTACCATTGCCTTTGCTAACAATGAAGCACCACAAAACTACGAAGATAAAAATGGTAATCCCGCTGGATATGAAATAGAAGTAATGAAGCTAGTAGATAAAGAGCTGCCACAATATAAGTTTAAATATGTTGCTACAACAGATGATGATTTATTAATAGGTGTTCAAACTGGAAAATATCAAGCAGGTACCAAGGGAGCGTTCTATACAGAAGAAAGAGCTAAAAAATATATTTATCCTAAAGAATTCTTTGGAGGAAGTGTAACCGGACTTGTGGTACGAGCTGAAGACAAAGACAGGATTAAAAATTTAGCTGATCTAGCGAAAACAAATGCAAAATTAATCCCAATTGCCCCACAAAATGCACAGTACAATGTTATTACAGATTACAACAAAGAACATCCAGATGATCCTATCAAACTGGAAAACTCAGAGAATTTTACCGTTTTAGATTGGGCTGCTTGGCTTATGGAAAAGAGGTACGATGCATTTATGGCCATTAAAACTGCTTTTGAGAAATCTGTAAAAGAACAAGGTGCACCGTATAAAAATTTGGATGGCAAATTAGTCTTTAATCAATTCACAGCAATTAAAACATATCCCCTTTTCAATAATAAAGAGCAACAACTGGCAGATGATTTTGATAGTGTAATCAAAAAGTTGAAAGAAGATGGAACGCTAAACAAGTTAGCAGTTCAATATCTAGGTGAAGATACAATTAAATTAGTAGAATAAAAGACTCTTCACTAAACCTCTTCAGATGTACCTAAATACTGTATCTGAAGAGGGGTCTTTAAATCAATGTGGAGAAAAGGAGGGTGGGCCATCCTAATGATAGATTTTAATTTTTCATATGTTTTTCATCATCTTCCTGAAATTCTTCCTTATCTTGGGGAAACCATATTGATTATGATCATCTCCTTAGTTTTTAGTGTGCTGCTTGGCTTATTAGTGGCTGCCGCTAAATTAAGTAAGCATAGATTTTGGAGAATCATCGGTTATGGATACACCAATCTATTGAGATGTACTCCCGCCGTTGTGTTACTCTTTATCGTCTATTACGGGTTGCCACAACTCCTAAATGGACTTGGTCTTAATCTGAATGAAGTTTACAAAGGGGTATTTGTGATTATTACACTTTCATTATTATTTGCGGCGGCTATGGCTGAAGTAATGCGCTCAGCCTATGAATCGTTAGATAAAGGTCAATATGAAGCAGGGATAAGTATTGGGTTAAGCGGCATGCAGACGTTTATAAGAATCATTCTTCCACAATGCTTTGTGATTGCCCTTCCGAACCTTGGCAATGCATTAATCGCGCTTTTTCATGAAGGAGCAATTGCCTTCACAATTGGATTTATTGATATTATGGGCAAAGCCAATTTAATTGTTTCAAATCATTATGGCGCCCATGCAAAAGAAATATATATTGGTCTAGCATTACTTTATTGGTTTATTTCGATATTGATAGGCAGATGCATTGCCCTGTTAGAGCTTAAACTTAAGGAAAAAACACTAGCGAAAACCGTTTAAGAGAGGTGAAATCAAGTGATATTTAATACTGAATTTTTTCTAAAAACCTTTATTTCAACCTTTTCGGGGTTACCCATCACCTTAAAGATAACAGGGATTACACTCCTAATTTCAATACCACTTGGCTTTTTGCTTGCTATCATAAGGATGCAGAATGTCCCTATCCTTGCAAAACTGGGTACTTTGTATATCTCCTTTATCAGGGGAACACCGATTGTGGTTCAAATCCTTATTATGTATAGCCTTGTACCCAGCATTTTGTCTGCTTATTTAGCCCATATTCACAGTTCGATTAACGTATTTGACCTTAATCCAATTATCTATGCCTACATTGTTTTTTCATTAAATATTACAGCCAATTTATCGGAGGTTTTTCGCTCCGCTTTATTTACAGTCGATAAAGGTCAGCTCGAAGCAGGGCAGGCAATGGGGTTAACGAATTTCCAAACATATCGAAGAATTATCATTCCGCAGAGCTTGGTGGCGGCCTTACCAAATCTATGTACGACCACCATCAATCTGATAAAAGCCACATCACTTGCCTTTCTGATGACGATAAAGGACATTACAGCTGTAGCAAAAGTAGAGGCTTCCTTCGGATATAACTATATTGAAGCTTACCTTGATGTTTGGATCATCTACATAATCGTTTGTTCCATTGTTGAATTCTTATTTCATTTGCTCGAGAAAAAAATAAAGGTTTATAAATCATTATCTGTCTAAGAATGGGGTGAATTCATGATCGAAGTTAAAAATATTCAAAAGGCCTTTGGGGATAACAAAATCTTAAAAGGTGTTAATATAACGATTCAAAAAGGTGATGTAACAGTCATTTTAGGTCCAAGCGGATCAGGGAAAACAACCCTCCTTCGCTGCATCAATTTTTTGGAGAAGGCTGATGAAGGCTCGATTCAAGTAAGTGACGTTAAAACCGAATTTAATAGGGCCAGTAAAAAAGATATTTTAAAAATCCGTAAAAAAACTGCATTTGTCTTTCAAAACTATAACCTATTTAATAATAAAACAGCTTTGGAAAATGTAACGGAGGGTCTCATTATTGGTCGAAAGGTTCCAAGAGAAAAAGCAACGGACATTGCTAAGAAAATGCTCGAAAAGGTTGGTTTAATAGATAAAAGTGATTTCTATCCATCTCAACTTTCAGGCGGACAGCAGCAACGAGTAGGTATTGCCCGTGCTATGGCAGTGAACCCGGAGGTAATTTTATTCGATGAACCCACTTCCGCACTTGACCCTGAATTAGTCAGTGAAGTACTCGCTGTAATGAAAACACTAGCAAATGAAGGAACAACTATGCTAGTGGTGACACATGAAATGTCTTTTGCTAAAGATGTAGCCAATAAAGTAATATTTATAGATGGAGGAGTAATAGTAGAAGAGGGAACACCTCAAGAAATCTTTGAAAGGCCAAAAGAATTAAGGACCCAACAATTCTTAAAACGTGTTCTACGGGATTACTAAATTAGCAGGGAAAGGGTGTTTGATCTCCAAATGGTCAATATAGTTATCATCGGAAGTGGCAGCATTGCATTTTCTAGACATATTCCATCTTTAACAGCAAGTAAAAGCGGCAATCTATATGGATTTTATAATCGTACCTTCCAAAGGACGTTATCTGTGACCGAGAAATTGGGGGGCAAAGCCTTTCAGACACTGGAGGAAATTTGGGAAGATGATTTAGTGGATGCCGTTATCATTAGCACTCCTGCCCCTTCACATTTCCAGTTAACCATGAGTGCATTAGCGGCCGGGAAACATGTTCTTTGTGAAAAGCCACTTTCAGTCAATGCAATCGAGGCCAAAATCATGACAGAAGCGGCCATAAAAAGCGGCAAAAAGTTGATGATTGCCCATGCCCAAAGGTTATACAGGCCCCATATTAAAGCTAAAGAATTGCTAGATCGAAATGAAATTGGGAAACTGTTGACCTTTCGTACATTCCTAGGTGTTGGTGATAAAGAGGAGTCCGTCAGTGAAGATTGGAAAAGTTCCATTGCCGAAGTGGGATCCCACCGAATTGACTTAATGCGCTATCTCATCGACTCGGATGTTAAAAGAGTATTCGCTCATTTAACAAATTTAAATCCAAATTTAAAAGCCTCGGGTGATGATAACGCGATGACTATTCTGGAATATCAAAATGGTGTAAGGGGTGTGCTCATTTCTAGCCGAACAAGTTATAACGGTAATGATCGCATGACTCAATTGTTTGGCACGGAAGGAGCGATTACCCTATATGGGGAAAAGCATTCTGTGATCGTGGAGAAGGAAAATGGAGAAAAAAATGTTTATACCTTTGCAAATGAACTGCCCCAATCTGTCATGGAACCAACTACTATTGTCGGAGAATTTCTTGATGCCATTGAAAATGATACAGAACCAATCATTACGGGAAAAGATGGGCTAGCGGTTATGAAGACATTGGATGCTATTTATCTTTCGAATTCCGAAGAAAGATGGGTTGATTTAGATGAAGTTGAAATAGAAACTGATCTTACTAGTCGAGAGAGAAAATGACTTGAGAATCAATGACCAAACTAAATTATTGTCATACATGATCAATCGTGTAAAAGCAGCTTATGATCAAATTCCAAGCAATCGGTTAATGATCGCACCCGGATGTGCTTTGCCAAATGGGTGTTGACATGCCTGCACCCCAATTGTTAGACAAAAAAAGCTAACGATTGGGGTGCAGTTCAGAATCAAGTTTGCTTTTTAATGGTTACCTATCAATTTATCTATATTTCTTTAGCGGTGCAAAAAAAGCTTCAGATTTATCTAGGCTTACTTGTTCTTCCTTAATCAGATTGGTTTTTCCAGATGCGAAGTCGACAATCTTATATGTAAATACTTCGTAGTAGGTTTCAACATCAGCATTATTGTACCAGGAGATGATGAAGGTATCCTTACTGATTGGATAAATATGGTCTCCGCTGTGAGAAAAGTCGCTGGTACCATCAGAGTTTTTCACTTCCACCATTTTTCCATCATGGATATAGAATATCTTGCTACTATAAGAATTGGAGGCCTCCGTCTGATTCACAACGATTAGGTTTGGAGCATCTCCAATCACCTCACCGCTGTTCTTGTTCATGTTAAACACCCAATCTCCAATTTTAACGTCTTGAGGGATGTCGTTAATCAACAGTTTATAGCTACCCTCGCGAATAGTGTCCCCTTCCTGTGCACCTGCCCAAGACATATCTGAAAGATACGTTTTATCTTGCTCGGCCACGATTTTCACATTTGCTCTCTTCCCATTTGTATCCTTCACATTATCCCAATTATATACTTCTTTTGTGGGATCAATTTTTGATGATTGTGCGGCTGCATTTCCGGACTCTTGCAGTGATTTTAGCTGTGAAATGACCTCTCCATTTTTATCAATATATGCAAGCAGACCGATATTTTTCGCATAGTATGTACGACCCCCATCGTCTGCTTCAATCACCACAACATGTTCAAACTTCCCTGCCGGTGTTTGATAAGAGTCTAGTAGTTCAGCGATTTTATAATTGGTGCAATCCTCCGGGTCCGTACATACTTCCCATGAAGCACCAACTTTAATAGGATAAACAATCGCAGTGTAGCCTTCACTATCGACAATCCCAACAAAAAGACCTTCATTACTCTCCTGATAAATATTTTGCTGTGTGCCGGATTCACCTAAGTCCATATTCCATATTTGTTCACTGCCATTATCTTTTTCAATTGTTTCAATTGAAACGTATCCATTACTATATTCATATGTATATGTTTTACTTGGATCTCGTAGGAATGATGCTTCTTTAAACGGGTCCGTCTCTTTTACTTTTGGTTTTTCAACAGTTTGTTTTTTCTCCGATGTGTTCTGAATTGTTACCTTGTTATTACAAGCTGTGAGTACCATTACCAGAATCAATAGTAATGGAAATAATCGTTTTTTCATTCTGTTACTCTCCATCCCTTTAAAAAGTCATCAAATCATCATTAAATATAGTAACAAGAATATATACTCAACGCTAGAGAAAAAGTACCAAGTACCTAGTGGATATGTTTTCCAAAAATTATATTTGCATCAGAACCCTATTTAATCCCCTTTGAATAGAATGTACTGTTCATACAATTCTTAACTGCATGAGAGAGGGGGTACTTTGCACTCCAGCCTTTTATATGTTTCCTTGCACTTTAAGCGAAAAAGGGCAGATTTCACGAACGGGTGAAATCTGCCTGAAAATGTAGAAAAACCGATTTGGATTACATATTGAATCTAGTTGAGGTATAAATCTATGAAGCAATCTTTGTGCTTGCTTGTCCCAAAACGCGGCAGCAATTATTTCAAACTGCGGTTTAGGAACGTTTTTGTCCGTTCAAATTGCGGTTTCATAAACAGCTGTTCAGGGGAACCAGATTCGACAACTTCTCCATTGTCCATGAACATGACCTTATTTGCAACTTCCTTGGCAAAGCCCATCTCATGGGTTACGACAATCATTGTCATTTGCTCTTGCGCAAGATCCTTCATTACTTGTAATACTTCACCAGTTAATTCTGGATCCAAGGCTGAGGTAGGCTCATCAAACAACAAGATTTCCGGGTTCATCATCAGCGCCCTTGCAATGGCAACCCTTTGTTTTTGGCCACCAGACAGGTTCGCAGGATAAGCTGCTGCCCGGTTAGTGAGACCGATTTTTTCCAGCAGCTCTTGGCTTCGCTGTTGAATCTCAGCCGAAGTTTCCTTTTTTAGCATTTTCGGAGCAAGCTCCAAGTTTTCTTTGACAGTCAGATGAGGAAAGAGGTTAAAATGCTGAAACACCATTCCCATTTTTCCTGTGATTTGTTTAATCTCATGAGGCTTTGCGTATACGCCATCTTTCACCAAATGATTGCCGGACAAACAAATGCTGCCGCCGTCAATTTCTTCAAGGTGGATCAGACTGCGAAGCATCGTGCTTTTGCCAGAACCAGAGGGACCGATGACTGCTACTACATCGTTTTTATTTACATCAAAGGTAATTTGTTTTAATACATCAAGCTTACCGTACGACTTTTTTAAATTGGATACCTCAATGATCGCCATATTCATCACTCCTTCTTATTCAAATTTGAACTGGTTCTCAAGCCATTTAAAGAACAACGTTAATACGAGGGTCATGAACAAATAAATAAGACCGGCAAGGAAAAATGGCATAATAGTAAAGTCGCGGTTAACAGCCGTTTGGGCAAAGTGCAGCAATTCAGGTACAGCAACCGCATAAAGCAACGCCGTATCCTTAACGAGTGTGACAGATTCATTTGCTACGGCTGGCAGGGCAATGCGGAACATTTGCGGCAGGATAATCTTTAACATCGTCTGCCATTTGTTTAAGCCGAGAACCTGAGACGCTTCATATTGACCTTTATCAATAGCCAGGAGACCACCACGAAAGATTTCTGCAAAGTAGGCTGCATAGTTTAAAATAAAACCAATACAGGCAGCGACAAAACGATCCAGTACCAAATATTCGCCAACTACAGGCAGCATCGGCAGCCCGAAACAGATAAATAACAGCTGGAGCAAGAGCGGGGTTCCGCGCAGCAGATAAACATAGCCCTGAGCAAACAGGGAAAGAGGTTTAAATTGGCTCTTTATAGCGAGTGTTAATAAGAACCCTAGTGGAATTGACACTACAATGGCAATCAAAAATAAAAGGATTGTCATTTGTGCCCCTTCCAAAAGGGGTGCAAGAATTGAAGTAACATAATCAAAAGACATAAAGAGATTCCTCCAAAAACAAAACAGGGTTTCCAAAGGAAACCTGTTTTGTCTTATATTCATTATTACTTTAATACTTTATCTTCACCAAACCACTTTTTCGAAATTTCAGCGGCCGTGCCGTCTTCATTTAGCTTATCAAGCGCTGTTTGAAGTTGTTTCAATAATTCTTCATTTCCTTTTTTGACACCTATTCCATACTCTTCTGGAGCAAGAGACTCATCTAGCACCTTAAATGTGCTTTTTTCTTTCGTCATATAGTAATCAATCACAATTTCATCAATAATGACTGCATCCAAACGCCCGCTTTTTAAGTCGTTTAAGGCAGAAACATTATCGGCAAATTCTGTTACCGTCTTGATTTTAGATTTGATTGGATCAGCATTCAAGGCATCCGATGCTGAAGAAAGTGATTGAAGGCCTACAACCTTTCCTTCTAAGTCAGCTAATTTAGTAATTTTGGAGTCAGCTAACGTAACAACAACCTGAGCATTCTTTAAATAAGGTTTTGTGAACAGAACTTTCTTTTTACGTGCATCTGTAATGGTATACCCGTTCCAAATAAGATCAATTCGGCCGCTGCTTAGCTCAGCTTCTTTTGTTTGCCAATCAATCGGTTGAAATTTGACTTCTTTTCCCATCTTTTCCGCAGCTGCTTTCGCATAGTCAATGTCAAACCCAACAATTTCATTATTTTCATCTCGGAATCCCATCGGTGCAAATTTATCATCGATTCCGATTACCAGCGTATTGTTCGTTTTCTCAGCTGTTTCCGGTGATTTAGAGCACCCGGCGATAACTGTGAATACCGCTGCTATTACTAAGATAATAGTTGCTAACTGTTTCATGTTTGTACAATACCACCTTTAATTGAACGTTATTTTGCTTTAATGCATTAATATATCAGTAAACTATAACAGTTTAACACTATAATACTATAAATTCAATATGAAGTAGATTGTATATGCCTCCTTGCTTAGCAAGGGATGGAGGAGGAAGAGCAAGTGCAATCCAAACGAGTCTATCAGGAAACAACACTCTTGATTGGGTTCGTATCTATCCAGCACGTTTCCAGTGGTGTAATAGAATCGAGTGAACAGGAAAAGATATGTACTAAAAACAATTTGGAAGTGGAAACAGTTGAACATTATACGAAAAAGCGGCATACATATCTTGGTATTTTCAATTTTGGCGGCCTTTTTACCGCCTTCCTCCCATTCATATGCAAATGAATCAGATCAAAGTTTGCAAGCAGAGATCAATCAAATCTTAGAGGAAGAACCACTTTTAAAAGGAGGGCTTGCGGGAATAAGCATTCGATCGGCAAATACTGGGGAAATCTTATATGAGCATAATGGAGATATCCGGATGAGGCCTGCTTCAAATATGAAGCTCCTTACCTCAGCAGTAGCCTTATCAGTCTTAGGTGAAGAGTATCAATTTAAGACTGAAGTCAGAATAGAAGGAAAGAGAAAGGGAAATATCCTAAAGGGAAATCTGTATGTAAAAGGTTTTGGTGATCCAACACTTTTAAGAGAAGATCTCAATCAAATGGCTAAACATATTGCCAATTCTGGAATCAGTATCATCGAAGGAGACCTCATAGGAGACGATAGCTGGTTCGACGATGTTCGTTTATCTCCTGATTTAATCTGGAGTGATGAGTACGCCTATTATGGATCTCAAATTTCGGCACTTACAGTTTCTCCAAATAAAGATTTTGATTCTGGTACGATCCTTGTCGAGGTATCCCCAGGTTTGGAAGTAGGGGATCCCGCACAAATTCAGCTCTCACACAAAACAAATGATATACATATCATCAATCAAGCAGTGACCATATCTTCTGATGGAGAAACGGAGCTTACAATTGATCGAAAACACGGTTCAAATACCATAATCGTTAAGGGCTTTCTACCTATCGGAGCAAAAATTGAAAAAGAATGGATAGCAGTTTGGGAACCGACTCAATTTGCCCTTGATCTCTTTAAGCAAGAATTAGCAAAACAAGGGATCAAACTTTTGGGAACTGCTAAGGTTGGAGAGACACCTAAGGATGCTCATATCCTTACAAGTCATCTATCTATTCCCTTGTCTGAACTTCTCATACCTTTTATGAAACTTAGCAATAACGGACATGCGGAAATTTTAGTTAAGGAAATGGGGAAAATAAGGAAAGGAGAAGGCAGCTGGGAAAAAGGGCTAGCAGTGTTAAATGAGCAGCTGCCCAAGCTAGGTGTAAATCCAAATGCATTAGTGATCAGAGACGGTTCAGGCGTTTCTCATGTTAACTTAATTCCCGCTAATGAAATTTCGAACCTGCTGTTTCATGTTCAAAAGGAAAAATGGTTTCCCTCTTTTTTAAAATCCTTGCCTGTCGCTGGTAATAGCGACCGGATGATAGGAGGAAGCTTGAGAAAAAGAATGGAATCTCTAAACGTAAAAGCAAAAACAGGAACCCTTACAACTGTTACTTCCTTATCCGGTTATGTGGAAACGAAAAAAGAAGAAACACTGATATTTTCCATTTTATTAAATAACCTGCTTGATGAAGAAAAAGGAAAAGAAATCGAGGATAAAATAGTAGAAATAATCGCAAGACATTAAATAGATGCAAGGGAGCTGTAGATAAACATTCAGCTCTTTTTTTATTAAAAAACAGGCGAGAATCCCCCTTTCTCATCATCGAATACAAATTAACATATAGAATCATTCCGTATATTTTCCAGCCACAATGGGTAGTTTTATCAATATGACACGTTGTTAGAAAACCTATTTTGGGGGAAATATAAATGATTTTTAATAAAGAGCAGCTAAGAGAAGAAGCACATAAAGCGGCATTAAAGCACGATCCTTTCATAAGTCGAAAGCTTTCTGCACGCTTTATACGGTCTAACGAATCCGACTTAGAGAAGTTACGCAGCTTTGTTAACGACTTAAGAGATAATCGTTCCTCCTGTTCACAGCCTGCTGAGGAATGGTTATTAGATAATGCTGAGTTTTTGGAAGAGCAAGTACTTGTAGTAAACCAAAATTTAACGAAAAGTTTTGTTAATTCTTTACCCCACCTCAAAAAAACGGGGGATTCCAGGGTTTTTTCTATTTGTACAGATTATCTCCAATTTAACGACGGGCATTTGGATATGGATTCATTTATTTCCTATCTTCAGTCCTATCAGGAGGTTTCCGTACTGACAATTGCTGAGGTTTGGGCGATACCGCTTATTATGAGGGTGGCTTTGATTCGTCGTCTGGCCGACATCATGGATACGGTCAAGGAAAGACGCGATGTTTGTTTGTTGGCTGAAGAGTTGCTTTCCGGTATCAAGGTATCGGAGATCACTCCCGAAAAAATGAAGCAAGTATTAGAAGAAGCTGGACAAGAAATGCCTCTTTCCGGTCCAATGATTGTCCATTTGGTAAAACATCTGCGCGAACGAGTGGATTATACAGCGACAGTTGGGGAATGGCTCATTTGTAAATTGGAAAATGGACCTGAGAGCCTTGATCACATATTGTCATATGAATTTCAGCTCCAAGCAGCTTTTCAAGTGACAACAGGAAATCTAATTACAAGTATGCGTAAGCTCTCTCGCTGGGATTGGAAGGAAACCTTTGAGCAAATTAGCATGGTTGAACAGTCACTGCGGAAAGAGAGAACAGGCTTTTATACGCAATTGGACTTCTCGAGTCGTGATACTCTCCGAAAGAGGGTCGAGCAGCTAGCGAGACGCTTAAACCTACCCGAAAACCTTGTGGCAGCAAAGGCAGTGGAGCTCGCGGATACATATGGAGAGAATCTATCTGTGGAGCAAGCAAGAGCAGAGGGAAATAGCGAGGAAAGAAATCAGCCAATGTTTGTTGCATATTACTTATTAGAACCCAATGGCATTATGCAATTGAGACAAGCGCTAAAGATATGCGGCAAACCCCGGGCTCTTCCAGAAACAGGGTTAATGCGCCGTGCTACGGGGACGTATTTTAATATGCTGGCAGCTTATTTCGTTATTGTCTTATTTGGCCTTTCAATTTGGATAGGCTGGGGTGAATTTTTTTCATCGTTGCAATGGCTAGCAATCCTAGTAGTTCTCTTGTTCCCTGCGATGGAGTGGGCGGTTACTGCAGCTCATTGGTTCATTGAACGAGTCAAAAGTCCAATCCCATTATTGCGATGTGATTTTTCAAAAGGGATTCCCGCTGATGCGAAAACGATGGTTGTGATTCCAGTTATCTGGTCATCCATAGCTGAAGTGAAGGAGTTAGCAGAACGGCTTGAATTGCATTATTTGGCGAATCGAGACGCCAATCTCCATTTTGGATTATTGGGTGACTTCAAGGATGCGGAGACAGAGTCTCTCGAACAGGATGAATTTATTTTAACAGCAGCAAAACAAGAAATTAAGAGATTGCGGAATACCTATCCCAACACAAACTTTCATCTCTTTCAGCGAAAGCGGCAATGGAACCCGTCTGAGGGTATATGGATGGGATGGGAGAGAAAGAGGGGAAAGCTCGTAGAATTTGTGGAGCTGCTAAAAGGGAGAAAGGATACCAGCTTTGCTTTTATCGAAGCAGATTTGACTTTACTTAAGGATGTCCGTTATATCGTTACTCTCGATTCTGATACGCAGCTACCACTTGAAAGTGCTCAACGAATGATCGGGACACTGTATTTACCATATAATCAGCCGATTCTAAATGAAGCGAAGACTCGAGTAGTAGAAGGATATGGTGTGCTTCAACCAAGAATTAGTATGAGTCATGAGGCCTCGATGAAATCGCGTTTTGCCCGTCTTTGGTCAACAGATTCAGGGGTTGACCCATATGCATTTGCTGTTTCTGACCCGTATCAGGATGGGCTTGGTCAAGGGATTTTTACCGGAAAAGGAATATTCGATGTTGATACGTTTTATCAAGTCATATGTGAACGGGTTCCGGATAACCTGGTGTTAAGTCATGATTTGCTTGAAGGCGGATTCCTGCGTGCAGGTCTACTATCAGATATCGAATTAATTGATCATCATCCGGCGAAGTTCATTGCCTTTCAAAAGCGGCAGCATCGCTGGGTAAGAGGAGATTGGCAGCTTTTACTTTGGTTGCTGCCAAGATTAAATAACCGAAGGGGTGAACTGGCGCCAGTTGATTTGTCTGTGCTGACTCGTTGGCAAATTATTGATAATATGCGGCGGAGTCTATTGTCTACGACACAGTTTATCACCCTTCTTTTAGCAGTTACAGTCCTTCCAGGTTCACCTTTTCGCTGGATAGCTTTGGTGGCTGCAACTTGGTTCCTGCCAGTTCTTCGCCAGCTTTTCACCGTTAAGCCCGGTTTGCTGAATCTGCGCGGTATTTTGAACACGGCGAGTCAAGTTTTGTTTGGGATTGTCACCCTGCCGTTTCAAGCTGTCCTTTTGCTCGATGCAATTGGCAGAACGTTGTATCGTTTAATATTTTCAAAAAAACGATTGCTCGAATGGGTCACATCAGATGAGGAGAATCGCAATAGTGAAAAGAATGGTGCTCCTATCCTCCAAGGCATGTTGGGAGGCTATGGTCTTTGTATTCTGTTTTTGGCGGCAATATTATTTAATGACTCTATAGTGGTTCGAATCATTGGGTTTACACTAATTGTGATGTGGGTAAGCGCTCCATTTGTGATTAAGTGGTTAAACGAGCCTTTTCCACAGGATCATATTACTTTTTCAGATGATGAGAGGGAAGAACTAACGAACTTGGCTCAGGAAATATGGGCTTTTTATGAAGATTACGTTACTGAAAAAGAGAACTGGCTGCCGCCTGACAATGTGCAGATGGCACCGCCAAACGGGGTGGCCCATCGCACCTCTCCTACTAACATTGGGTTGTATCTTACTTGCGCTTTAGCAGCAAGAGATTTTGCGTTTATTGATACCCCAGGGTTAATTTTACGGCTGGAGCGTACATTAGAGACGCTTGAGCGGATGGAAAAATGGGAAGGGCATTTATACAACTGGTATGACACAGAGACACTGAATCCGTTATTACCAAGGTATGTATCAACAGTTGATTCAGGAAACTTAGTTGGCTGTCTTATTACCGTAAAAGAAGGGTTGGCAGAGTGGCTTGAACCCTACAATAAAAAGAAACATCCGACTGACTACTCTCATAATGATGAAATGCTGAAAATTGCTTTTTCTGAAGAAATCGCACCGGATGTTTCGGGAAGACCGAATGGCAAGAAGGCAAGCGTTAATTGGCAGGAGAGGGGTCACTTGTTGCTTGAACGTATCGAAAAATTGATTCAAGAAACTAATTTCCGGCCTCTATTTGATTATAAAGCCAATCTATTTACTTTAGGATATCATGCTGATCGAAACACCCGAGATGAAGTGCTTTATGATTTAATGGCCTCTGAGGCAAGAATTGCAAGCTTTGTCGCGATTGCACTTGGTCAAGTGTCAGTCTCCCACTGGCATGTACTTGGAAGAACGATGACCAAAGTTGGGAAACACCCCGTCCTCTTATCCTGGACTGGGACGATGTTTGAATATTTAATGCCATGGCTGTTAATGAGGACGTACCGTAATACATTATGGGAAAAAACATACGCAGCGGCTGTTGATCGCCAAATTGAATATGCACACCAGCGAGGAGTCCCGTTCGGGATCTCTGAATCGGGCTACTATGCGTTTGATTATCAAATGAATTACCAATATCGGGCCTTCGGTGTTCCGGGCCTCGGATTCAAACGGGGACTTGAGCAGGACTTGGTCATCGCGCCTTACGCCACAATCATGGCGCTGCCTTTTGCAAAGACTCAGGCTTTAACTGCTTTAAAAAAAATGGAGGAGTTAAATGGCCGAGGAAAATATGGATTTTATGAAGCAATGGATTTTACACAAGAACGGCTGCCGAATGGGAAGCGCCATGAGGTAATTCAAAGTTTTATGGCCCATCACCAAGGAATGAGCTTACTAACCCTGGCGAACCTATTACAGCCAAAAACAATGGTGAAGAGATTTCATCGCAATAAACAAATACGTTCAGCGGAATTGCTCTTACAAGAAAGAATTCCGAAAAACCCTAAGTATATTAAGCATCCAGCTTTGGGGCGTGTACACGAGCCTTATCCGAGAAACGCTCAGGATGTTGCAACAGTAAGGGAATATATTTCACCTGACACAAGGGTTCCTGAGGTCAACGTTCTTTCAAATGGTTCGTTCACAACAGTCGTAACGAATACCGGCAGTGGTTTTAACCAGTACAAAGGTTTATTAGTCTCTAGATGGCGTGAAGACCCAGTAATGGATCCGTGGGGGAGCTATGTCTATATTAGGGATGTCTCCCAAGATAAGCTATGGTCGCCATCTTACCAACCATGTAAACTGGAAGCTTCGGAACAACGTGTAGAATTTGAGCTAGACCGTGCAACGTTTATGCGTGTTGATGGGGATATTAAGACTAATATGGAGATTTGCGTTTCATCAGAATGGAATGCGGAGCTGCGCAGAATCACTTTGACAAATAGCGGTGAACAATCAAAAGTTCTGGAGGTTACAACTTTTGTTGAGCCAGCTTTGTCAAACCCAATAGCAGATGTTGCTCATACTGCCTTTAGCAAGCTGTTTATACGGACTGCTTTCGATGCTGAATCAGGCTGCCTTGTAGCTGGCCGAAGACCTCGCGAAGCGAAGGACCAGGCACTTTGGTCAGCCCATTCACTTATGGTTGACGGTAATACTCTTGGGACGATTGAATTTGAAACAGACCGCTCTAGCTTCATTGGTCGGGGCTATCAACTATCCGAGCCCAAAGGAATCCGGACTCGCCTTCGTGGCAAGGTTGGCTCTGTGGCCGACCCAGCCTTTGTGATGAGACGGCGCATCTGCATTGAACCAGGTAAACAAATTCGATTGGTTGCCGTTACCTCAGTTAGTGAGACGAGGGAAGATGCGATCGAAATTGTGCGCAAGTTTACTCCTGATCAAGCAGTTGAACGGGCGTTTCAATTATCATGGAATCGAGCACAGATCGAAATTCGTAATCTGCATTTAACGAATCGAGAGGCAACTGATTTTCAAAGGCTGGCAGGACAAATTTTATATACATCCCCGCTGAAGAAGGATCGGATGAACAATATTTTAAGCAATACAAAAGGCCAGTCTGGACTCTGGGGCTTTGGGGTATCTGGTGATCGACCCGTCGCCCTCCTGCGAGTTGAAGACCGCAGCCAAATGCCGTTCGTTGTAAAAATGTTAGCGGGTCATGAATACATCCGGCGGCTTGGTCTTTTATTCGACCTCGTTCTCCTTAACGAATCGGAGGAAGGCTATCACCAACACTTGCAAGAGGCACTTCAGCAGGCGGCAGAGCATGGCGTTGATCGTTTTGGAGCAGGTTTGTCCGGTGTATATGTCATTGCCTCTAATCAATTGGGTGAGCAGGATAAAGCATTGTTACGGGCAGTAGCTCGGATCGAACTCCGTGCAGGCGGAGCCAGTTTAGCAACGCAAATGCGATTGCCTAAGGTTGGCACGGAAAATGAGCTACAAAAGGTTGAAACAACGAGTGAATTGCCAAAGCAACTTATTCCGCTTCCTTCAGCTACGGATAAGACTTTTTCTTCTGGACAAGCAATCCAAGAAGAAACAAAAGAATGGTTATTTTTTAATGGCTGGGGCGGATTTTCTCCTGATGGAAAAGAGTACCGGATCATGATAAAAAATGGAAATCATTTACCGGCACCGTGGATTAATGTCCTTGCCAATCCTAATTTTGGCTGCCTCATTTCCGAGATGGGAACGGGTTATACATGGTGGCGAAACAGCCGTGAATGCAAGCTAACACCTTGGTCGAATGATCCCGTTCTGGATCCACCGACGGAAACAGGTTATTTAAGGGATGAAGCAAGTGGTGCGGTGTGGTCCTTCACACCATCCACAGTCCATTCAAAGGAGCCATATAAGGTAACGCATGGCAAAGGATTTACAAAGTTTGACCACGAAAGAAACGGCATTAAACATGAAATGCTTGTATTCGTGCCATTAAAAGATCCTGTAAAAATCATCCGGCTGACGCTGCAGAACAAGACCTCAGAGCAAAGGCAAATTTCTTTGACCTATTATGCCGAGTGGGTTTTAGGAGTACAGCGCCAAGCAAATGCACCATTTATTGTGACCGAATGGATTGAGTCTGAGCGCCTTATGATAGCCAAAAACATGTATCAAGAAATTTTCCGGGATGCGACCGCATTTTTGGGGATTTATCCACAACAAGATACAGATACAGGTTCCGAGGCTGCTTCGGAGCAAGCAAGTGGTTCTGCTTCTGCTTCCGATCATTCTTACAAGCTAACCTGGACGGCAGACCGCGAGGAATTTATCGGACGAAATGGCAGTATGGAACATCCAGCGGCAATGGGGCGTGTTGGCTTATCGTGTCGGACAGGCACGCATTACGAATCTTGTGGTGCGGTTCAGACTAAGCTCACCCTACAGCCAGGTGAGGAACAGGTTGTCTATATTTTATTGGGCTGTGACGATTCTAAAGAGGACGTCTTACAGTTAGCTAAGAAATACAGTCAACCTTCAGCTTGTGAGCAAGCGATGGAGGAGGTTTCTGCTTTTTGGGACCATCACTTAGGCCAAATTCAAGTGTCAACACCATCGAAGGAAACAGACTTTTTGTTAAACGGGTGGTTATTATATCAATCGCTCGCCTGTCGAATATGGGCAAGAACTGCTTTTTATCAAGCTGGAGGAGCATTTGGCTTTCGCGATCAATTGCAAGATTCACTTGCGCTCTTGCATACAATGCCGGAAAAAACAAGGTCACAAATCATCCTCCACGCATCCCATCAATATGTAGAGGGCGATGTGCAACATTGGTGGCATGAAGAAACAGAACGTGGGATTCGAACGACATTTTCAGATGATTTATTATGGATGCCATATGTGGTGTCACGTTATATCGAGCATACTGGTGATCGAACGGTTTTGGACGAAGTAGCACCATTTCTAACGAGTGAACCGCTTACTGAGGATGAACATGAACGCTATGAACCGACCGTACGCTCTTCTGAAACGGGCACGGTATATGAGCACTGCCTAAGAGCAATTGATCGGTCTTTAAGCCGGATTGGGGAGCATGGATTGCCATTAATCGGAGTGGGAGATTGGAATGATGGCATGAATCAGGTTGGCGTGAAAGGACGAGGCGAAAGCGTCTGGCTTGGCTGGTTTATTTGTGACGTATTGAACCGTTTCACTGAAATTTGCGGTCAGCGCGGCGATGTTGAACGTGTGAAAGCATTTAAGGAAATGTACCAGCAGTTAGCCGAATCTCTTAACGAGCACGGTTGGGATGGTCAGTGGTACCGACGTGCTTTTACCGATGCAGGACAATGGCTCGGCTCAGTTGAAAATGAGGAGTGCCGAATTGACGCTATTGCTCAATCATGGTCAGTTATCTCAGGAGCAGCACCAAGGGACCGTGCTATCCAAGCAATGAATTCGTTCGACCGGGAGCTGGTGGAACAGGATCTGGCTATTATTAAGCTATTGACCCCAGCTTTCGATCGGACCGAGCCAAGCCCTGGGTACATTCAAGGCTACCCGCCAGGAATTAGGGAGAACGGTGCCCAGTATACTCATGGAGTTATTTGGGGCATCATTGCTTCGTGTCAGCTTGGCAACGGTGATAAAGCAATGGAGATGTTTACAATGCTTAATCCGATAACTCATACCCGTACCGACCAAGAAGTAAAAAGGTATGTGGGTGAACCTTATGCGATTGCTGCTGATGTGTATACGGCAGAACCAAATCACGGACATGCAGGGTGGACGTGGTATACGGGGGCATCAGGATGGTTCTATCAGGCTGGAATTGAGTGGATACTTGGGATTCGGCGACGAGAAACTCGTCTTTATCTTGATCCACGTATACCAAGCGAGTGGCCAGGTTTTTCAGTAACTTACCGATTCGGTGGTACTCATTATAGGATTACCGTCATGAATAATTCGGATGGTGAAAGTGGATTAACTGTTGATGGTGTGCAAGTTCCGATTTCGGAAGAAGACACTTCTGCAGGACCGTATGTGGAATTGCTGGATGATGGGCACGATCATCATGTGGAATTAAGAATGTAGAAATGATTAATCAAAGCTAAGGAAAGTTGATTTCCTTAGCTTTTTTTCATTTGAATAGCACTTTTAGTTAAGGAATTGACCGCAAATTAATAGCCATCAGAGAGTAAATGACCTCTCCTTTGAATAGGTGGTAGCGTTTTCCTACTTTTATTGGTAACTCCAATGATTGATTAGCAGTCGATTCATTTACTACTGCACACAGCAAACGGTAAAGGGACATTTACACTTATCAGTTGTTCGTGACATTGATCTAACCAACTTACCTCTATGCAGTGATTTAAAGGTGAACATCGCTTACTTATAGCCATTAATTATGAAGGTGAACCCGAGATGGAGGAGAGCTATCATAAATGAATTAATTTTAAGGGAATATAAAAAAAGCAAGAGGAAACTTTAAGGGAAAAGGAGTTTACATTAATATATCATTGAAAAAACAATGGTTGGTCAGCATTACAATGATTTTACTTTCATGGTCATCCTTACCTTTTTTGGGTAAACATAATATAAAAAGATTTCTTCCTGCATCACTGCTAGTTGTCCTTTTTGAAGCAATCAACGTTCAGATTGTAAAGAAAAAGGCATGGTGGGTTTTTTATAATAAACCACATTCATATCTTTCTGGAGAATTTCCCTTTAATATTGGTCCTTTCCTAGTAAGTTCTTTATGGTTATTAAGATCGTCATTTGGAAACTTTAAGAAGTTTTTATTGCTTAATGCTGCTGCACATGCTTTCTTCGCTTTTATTTACATAAGAATACTGGAAAAAATAAAAATTGCTCGTTTAGTTCGAATTAATCATTTTCAATTTTTCTTATATTTCTTTTATAAATCGTTTTTCTTATACGGGTTCCAATACATGATTGAACGTATAAAGAAATTCAAATTAGGGTGAAATAAATAAAATACAGTTACAAAAGGCAAGTCAGCTTCTCCTAAAAGGAAAAAATTCAACGTCGGCACTATCAAGACGAAAAAAGGAGACTGGCTATTAAAAGCAGTTAAAAGATAACGATGAAAAAGTAAGGTTGTTTTCATGTGTAGGGAGCAACCTTTTTTATTTTTAAAGGAAAGACTGAGGGGAAGAATAAAGGATTTCTTGTGGAGCATTTTAAATCAAAAAATAAATTCCCTATATTATATATCAGGGGAATGCGCGGATGTGGGCGAGGATGAGAACTTCCTAGTTGGACAACTAACAATGTGGATGCAGTTCATTCACTTTCTGTCGTCTATTTTATGCTTACCTGCAGCCTGTTGCTGCTTATTCTCCCTCTATTAGTTTCGCAATCCGCTTGAGGTTCACCGCGAAAATGACCATGGCCCCCTGTAATTCCATGCCAAGGAGGTCGAGAAGGATGCAACATTATACCCGTGCTGGTGTTTTAGCTCACTGTTCTGGAACGCTTCCTGACCTGCCTGTTCCGTACTTTTGATGGATACAGAATACGTTTTGCCTTTGGCTACTTTTTTGTAACACCCTTCTTGAAACGGACATGTCTGGCACTTCTTCACATCAAAGTAATACCTAAGGGTCGGGTTCTTTCCGGTTGCCAGATGCTGGCCTTACACACAAACATACCAGCATCTTTATTCTATACAATTGCTTGTATTATCGGCTTATTAAGGGTGTTGAATCCCGAATGATTGGCTCTGTGAACATATGAGAAACCTGGTAGGGTTGATCCGGATTATTAATTCTAGATAGTAGCATTTCTGCTGCTTTAATCCCCATCTCATAACTATAAATATGGACACTTGTTAAAGGTGGCTCTACAATATCTGATTCTGGTCCATTATCAAAGCCACAGATGGCCACATCTTTAGGGATAGAGAGGTTCATGTTTTTCAGTGCCTTCATCATGTTTACTGCTATAAAATCATTGACACAGACAAAAGCAGAAGGGAGGTTTGTAATCTTCTGCAGGCGATCTTCTATCCAGTCAGGCCTAAAGAAGAGAGAATCATCCCCCACTATACATTGTGAAAGTTCCAGAGGGATTCCGGCCTCTATTAAAGCACGGTTAAAGCCGAGCCATCTCTCGTTAAAACTAAGACAGTGACTATAATCTCCAATGAATCCAAAACTTGAGTATCCGTTTTCAATTAGTTTTTTGGTAAGTTGATAGGTACTGTGCTGATTCTCCATTAAGAGCAAATCGGCTTTGAATTTAGGATAACAAATGTTTGCGGCACAATCTACAAAGATTGTAGGGATACCAAGACTCATAACGAGATTACTATAGTTTAAATCAAATAATTCAATACAGATAATACCGTCAACATTCGCCGCATCGAAATTGTTAGGCAAAGTCAAAGACTTTTGGTCAATATCTCTTACAATATGAAAGGACAGATTGTATCCTTGAGAACTAATTTGCTTTTCAAGCCCACTTATCAATCTTGAACCAAAATGAGATGTGTTAGGCAAATTTGCTGTTAATAATGCGATATTCCCTGAATTCTTGGAGAGTAGCGTACTGCTATCCATAAGAGCAAATTGCTTATATTTTAACTCAATTGCTTTTTTTATGACCTTGTTTCGTGTTTCTTCAGGGAGATTGTTGCTTCCGTTTAAAGCTTTAGAAGCCGTATTTCTGGAAATCCCAAGCGCATCGGCGATATCTTGAATAGTTATTTTTTCCTTCGCCATGTATCTAAGTTCACCCTTGCTTTTTATAGTCTTTAATTAAGTAAAGATTCCAATAAGCATAATCTTATTTTGCTATATCAAATGTATATTAGATCGTGAAAAATGGCAACTGAAGTTTTACAAATAGATAATATAGTTTACAAATGTAAAATTTAAAGTATCAAAATGATCCTCTTTTTATGGAGTGTTAATACGTTTTCTGTGTTCTTCAGGAGTTTTCTTTATATTATTTGTTATTGAAAATCTAAAAAAACATTTAGTGTATAAATAATATAATGACAGGATGATGTTTTGTGAGATTTTATATTTACAAATGTAAAATAAAGATTTTACAAAATTTGTTGACGTAATTTCATAGCTTTGATAAATTGTAATTGCAGCAAGTAAGGGGAAAAATGAAAGCCCTTTATTTCCCTTGCTGTAGATGGATATAGCAATCACATCGAAGAGATGAATATATTGTGGCTTCTTGTCTCGTACAGTGGGCTGAATTGCGGGATCATACAAAAAGCGCTGGGCCAGCAAATCAGGAGCCTACGCCCCAAGAACAAGAATAAATGCACAAATATTGACAAGATTGATGAAGTGAGATCAGAGAAAATTCTATGATCTTCCTCTATCAAGGAGTTTTGCTGAGGCCATTTTTGGGATAAACCTATTATGGAAGAGAGGGTAGAGGATGAAATCAACTTTGACAAAATGGACTTCTGTATTTGTGCCAACCGTACTTATCATCGCCTCCGTGGGAACGCTTCTTATTCATCCTGTGACAGGCAGGGCAATTGAATCAAATGACACGGTAAGTAAAGAAATGAGGGAGGGATCGATCATTTTTGAAAGCGTATCCAAAGCAACTACTAATCTAACGGATTGGCAAATCAAAGAGAAAGGAACGCTAGAGGACACGGAACAGGGACTTTTGCTTACTTCAGAACCGAAAGAGAATGTCATGGCTATATCAAGTGTTATATCTGAAAATTTTATTTATGAAGCAGATGTAAAAGTAATAGACAAGAATGCTGATGCCACGTTAGTATTCCGTTCTAGTGAAGATGGCTGGGACTCATACATGCTGCAAATCGTTCCAAATGCAGGAATCATTCGTCTTCGTGACGCTCGTGATGACAAGAAATTAAAAGAGGAACGCCAAGTGACGCTACAAGAGGGCGGAATCTATCATCTGAAGGTGAAGGTGGTAGGAGATAATATTAAAGTTTATTGGGGGAATAAGTATACTCCAATTATTGATATTAATGATACTACATATAAGAAGGGATTTCTTGGCCTTAATGTGTGGGATGGAGCAGCATTGTTTCAAAATGTAAAAGTGAGCGAACTTTCAACAAACCTAGGTTCATCCCTATATAAGGAAGGGAGCTGGGAACCATCTATTAAAGGTCTGAAGGGAAGTGCTGTTGATGGTGTGAAAGCCAAACAAATCTACAATACTAGTACAAGTGACTTTGTGCTTGAAGGTAATGTTTTGTTCGATCAAAATTCATCGGAAGCAGCACTTGCATTTCGTACGAATGAACAAGGAACAGCTGGTTACCAGGCCGCACTTATTAAAGAAGGAAGCACTGTCAAAGCACAATTGAAGAAGGCTGACGGTACGGTTCTCCAAACATCCGACCGCACCTATAAAACTCAAGAGGGTACCAAACACCACCTTGAAGTGATAACAAACGGCAATCAAATCGAGCTTTATGTTGATGGATATTCTGAGGCAGCTGTAAAGGTTACGGATATCAGTTATGGAACTGGATTTGCTGGGTTTACTGTAACATCGGGTTCTGCTTACTTCCAGGATATTTATCTTGTCCCAACATCCAGCTATTACAAAGAAAAGTATAGACCAGATTTTCATTATACTCCAGCCCGTGGCTCTGTAAGTGATCCGAACGGGCTAGTCTACTACGAAGGCGAGTACCATTTATTCCATCAAGATGGGGGGACTTGGGCTCATGCAGTAAGTAAAGATATGGTGAATTGGAAACGCCTCCCCATTGCTTTGCCATGGAATGAGCACGGGCATGTTTGGTCCGGTTCTGCTGTAGCTGATCTGAATAATACATCCGGTTTATTCACTAATTCTGGTGGTAAAGGTCTTATTGCGTACTATACTTCCTTTAATCCAGATGGACCTAATGGTAATCAGCGTATTGGTCTTGCTTACAGTTCTGATCAGGGACGTACTTGGGAGTATTCAACGGAACATCCAATTGTCATTGAGAATCCAGGCAAGAATGGAGAAGATCCAGGAGGTTGGGACTTCCGTGATCCTAAAGTAGTACGAGATGATGCAAACAATCGATGGGTCATGGTTGTATCTGGAGGAGATCACATTCGCTTCTTTACTTCTACTAACCTAATTGATTGGAAGCTTACTGATAATTTTGGTTATGGAAATTATGTTCGCGGCGGTGTATGGGAATGCCCTGACCTCTTCGAACTTCAGGTAGACGGTACAGAGGAGAAAAAATGGGTCCTAATGATAAGCACAGGGGCAAATCCGAAGACGCAAGGATCCGATGCGGAGTATTTTGTAGGGCATTTGACAGCTGATGGCAAATTCATCAATGATAATGCAGCAGGTAAAGTGTTAAAAACGGATTACGGAAAAGAGTTCTACGCCGCAATGTCCTTCTCTAATATGCCGGATAACCGCCGTGTGATGATGGCATGGATGACCAACTGGGATTATCCATTCGCTTTCCCGACTACAGGCTGGAAGGGAGAACTGACCATTCCAAGGGAAGTAAGATTGGTGAAAACGGACGAAGGGATAAGACTTGCACAAGTTCCAATTAAAGAACTACAGGCGATTCGCAGTACCATTTCCCAGACACAGAACAAAATAGTAAATCCGGATAATGCTTCAAACTTGTTGAAAGGAATCTCTTCAGGAGCCTTTGAAATAGAAGCTGAGGTTGAAATTCCTTCTACTAGCACAATAACCGAATTTGGTTTTCAAGTTCGTGAAAGTGCTGATCAAAAAACAATCGTTGGATACAAAACAGCAGATCAGCAAATATTTGTTGACCGTGCTAGGTCAGGAGAAACTGATTTCTCCAGCCTTTTTACCACTCTACATGAAGCTCCATTAAAACCGGATAATAAACGTATTAAAATGAATATATTTGTAGATGATTCGTCCATTGAAATATTTGCGAATGATGGAAAAGTTGTTTTTTCTGATGTTATTTTCCCTGATCCTTCAAGCCGTAGTATGACCTTCTACACCAAGGGAGGCGATGTGAATATTGTATCATTGAAAGTACATTCCCTTGCAAACACCTGGAGCCAAAACGCGGATGAGGATACAAGCATTGTAATGGATACAAATCAAAGAGAGATGGGTATTGGCGATGCTCTAACATTATTTGCTTCCGCGGGGAATGGAAAAGGAAAGGGAACTCAGCCAATTATATGGAAATCTAGTAATTCGGGTGTGGTGAAGGTTGATTCCTCTACTAACTCCAAAGCGGTACTTAAAGCCGGAAGTAAAGGAGAAGCGATAATTACAGCCTCTACACCAAATGGAAAGGCCTCAGCAAGTGTAGTTGTAAGAGTGTACGAAGGTGAATTCTATACTAATCTGACTGGATGGAAATCAGATCTTTCTGCCTCCAAATGGACAATTACCGAAAACGGAATTCGTGGTACGTATACAAGTGATGCAAACTATATTGCAAAGGAAACTGCAGGAGACTTTACTTATGAAGCGGATATGATACTGGGACAAACAGGAGGAGCAGGTTCCATTTTGTTCCGGACAAGTGAAGATGGGAGAAGCGGCTATTATTTCAACCTTGATCCGAATATGAAGGCTTTCCGTCTTTTTTATAAGATTGACGGTGGCTTTGAGGAACGTATGGTAATTGGAAAAGTTCCTGCTTTTATTCAGCCTGGAAAGGTATATAAGGTGAAAATTGAAGCGAAAGGTCCTCACATCCAGATTTATGTGGATGGTCAGAAAATCATGGATTTACGGGATGGAACCTTTGCAGAAGGCCATTTTGGTTTAAATGTATTTGGAGGTCAAGCTTCCTATCAGAATGTCAATGTCAGCAATGTATCAGAAGCCAACTTAGCCGTAACAAGCTTTACGAACGTAACAACAGGCAAAGCAATTTACACTGCTAATTCTCAGAACGGTGAGCCTGTGACTGCGGCTGATGCAGATAAAGCTACAAACTGGATTTTAATTCCAACAGGCGATGAGTATGGTTCTTATTCCATACGTACAGAGGGCGGCAAAGCACTTGATTTGGATTCAGGGCAAAATAAAATTCAGCTG
This sequence comes from Bacillus sp. OTU530, assembly GCF_038440375.1. Lineage (NCBI taxonomy): Bacteria > Bacillati > Bacillota > Bacilli > Caryophanales > Bacillaceae > Bacillus > Bacillus sp. OTU530. Next base: position 88,116 of record NZ_JASATP010000009.1, on the reverse strand, counting down.
TACAACTATCTTGGCTATAATAATCAGCGCTGGATTATTACCAAAAATGATAATGGAACTGTAAGAATCACTTCTGTTCATAATGGCAAGGCACTCGAAATATCAGGAGAGGGAATTTTGGCACTTAATGGTGTGAATCCTGATCTAGAGCGCCAGCAGTGGACACTTTCGTCTGATATACAATAACAAAGGAAATGAGAAAAAATATCGTTTGTTAAAAAGCACGTATTGATTCTTAATGACCAATGTGGCATTTTTAAAAAGATAAGAATGTATAGAATCCTGGTCTACCACGGTCAGTTTGACTGTGGTATTCTTATTTGACTCAGCGCTGGAAATAATTAATACTGAAAAATTCCGTAGTAAGTTAGGAAGGTGTATGTTTCAATTAATATATTGATTTGAAAATGTAGTCATCTCTTTTTTGATTATATTATGCAGGGGGTTTCTTATTGTTTGGGGGGAGGTACATGTTTTTTTCTTTACGAAATCGTTTAATGCTTATATTCACCTTGCTGTTAACGATTCCATTTATTATTTTATCAATCATTATCCCAAATTGGTTTACATCTATTATGGAAGAGCAAGTTCAGGATTCAACCGTAGAAATGATGGATCAGTACTCACTTTATATTAATTCAGTAACGACACAAGCAGAAGAGTTTGGAAAACAGGTTCTTGTGAATCAAACAACGCAAGATTGGATGAAGCTAGAAAAGGATTCTGCTGGTTCGCTTAAGGAACAGAATTTGTTAACGAAAAACCAACTCAAAAAGCAGTTATCCTCCATCACGATTAATAATTCAAATGGAATTTCCATCTCCGTCGTTCTTAATGATGGTACAGGCATTTGGGGGAATAATCCTTCTCTGCAGAATACGAGGTGGTTTAAAGATTTTACAGAGCATGACCAGCGATGGGTAAAAGCACATATAGATCCATTTCAGCCATTTCAAGGTATGCAAAATAGCTACCTTCTTCCGTTGTTTGATATGTATACATTTGAAAGGTATGGAGTGATTAAAGTGAATGTTCCCACATCCTTGCTCCAAACTGCGTTAAATAAAATCACTCTTGGAAAAAATGGTCGCGTTTATTTGTTGGACAAGCAGGGGACAAATGTATTACTTGGTCAGGTAAAGACTCCTAAGGATGTATTACAAAAAAGCTTGGCAGAAATAACGAATGGTAAGAGGGAAAAAGGTTTAATAGAAACTGCTTATAAAGGAGAGCAGCATCTCGTTTTTTTTCAAAAGTTAAGAGTGGGTGATTGGATTTTAATTAGTGAAGTAACGAAGTCTGAATTGTTTTCAAAAATTGAGCAGTTGCAACGAGATTTGTTGCTGATAAGCGCTGTTATTTTTATTTTAACAATCATAGCTTCCTTTATGCTTTCTTCCAATATCGTAAGCCCTCTTGGCAAGCTTACAAAGGCAATGAGATTTGTTGAACGCGGTGAATTTGCTGGAGCCAAACGCTTTATGCCTACCATTAAATCTGATAATCATGAGGTCGGGTATGTTATAAAAATGTTTGGTCATACAATTGATCGATTAAAGCATTTGATAGAAACGGAATATGAGGCAAATATTCGCAGAAAAGATGCAGAATACAAAGCGTTATTATTACAAATCAATCCCCATTTTTTGAATAATACTCTTGAGATTATTGGAGGATTGGCTGCCCAAGGAAAAAATAAGGATGTAATGAATGTGAGTGTTTATTTAGGCCGGATGATGAGATATTCATTGAATACCCAAAGTGATGTAGTGAATTTGGGAGAAGAAATCAATTATATCCGAAATTTCACTAATATATTAAAGCTGCGTTATGAGGATACGATTTCTATCGTGATTGAAGAAGATGCTGAAACGAAAGAACTTCCGATCATTAAATTTATTCTACAGCCGCTCGTGGAAAATGCGGTTAAATATGGCTTTGTAGGAAATAAAGAGGTTGAAATAAAAATCAAAACGGAGAAGGCTGGAAATCAAATATTTATTTTAGTAGAAGATAATGGTGTAGGAATGTCTGAAGAAGTGATCGCAAACTTATTGAACCAAGAAAAGAATAATGAAACCAGAAATGTATTAGAGAGTAAAGGAAGCAGTATTGGGCTTAAAAATGTAATCGGGAGACTGCAGCTTTACTATGGCCGAAATTTTTCGTATGGGATTGAATCTGAAAAGAATATGGGAACAAGGATTACATTCCGCATAAACTTGCATAGGGGTGATAGCCATGATGAAAGTCATAATAACGGATGATGAGATTCAAATTCGTAAGGGCTTACGAATGAAGGTGGATTGGGAGGAAGAGGGCTTTCAAATTGTTGCAGAAGCTTCTGATGGTCAAGAGGCCCTCGAATTGCTTCGAAGCATGGATGTTGATGTGGTCATTACAGATATGCGAATGCCTATTATGAATGGTATTGAATTAGCTAAACATTGTCATGAGCAATTCCCAAAAGTAAAAGTAATTGTTTTATCGGGATACTCTGATTTTGAATATGTGCGAGGTTCGATGAAGGAAGGGGTTAAAGACTATTTATTAAAGCCTGTTGCCCCTGATGAATTAGTAGAGGTGTTGAGAAAAATCCGTGCAGAAGTTGAGGATGAAAAGAGAAAGCAGGCTGAATCAGCTCGGCTGCATCAGCTTGTTCACACACAGTTGCAACAAGTACAAGAGCAATATTTACTGCATTTAGTCAAAGGGGAGTGGCTGCAGCTTAATATGGTGATTGATAGATTGCATCAGCTGCAGCTAGAAAATCTTGCAACCGAAAATGCTGCAGTCCAGTTTGTAACAGTGGAAATTAGGGAGCGTGACGGGGGTTCAAATAGATTAAAGGAACTCTGGCTCCCTTTTCAGATGTTATGCAAAGAAATAGCGAAAGAGCATACAGGAACATATTCGTTTTACGACCCAAGCTATGCATTTGTCGTTCATTTTTTATATCTTGTAGATTCTAGGGGTCTGGATAGTGTTTCTAGTTTAGTCGAGAAGATTCAACAAAACGTAAAAACCTTTCTGAATCTAGAAACGGCAATAGGAATTGGGAATGCTGTGACAGGTCTTGCAGAGCTTAAAAATGGCTATATTTCAAGCTTACTTTCCTGGAGTCAAAGTCAATTGGGCTCAAAATCACAGGTGATCGATGCGACGGTCATGAAGGAAGAACTATTTAAGTTTTCACCTGATTTAGAGAAAAGGTTAACAAATGCGATTGAGAATGTAAATTTTGAGGCTTTTAAACAGAATATTCACAATGCGCTAGGAAACACCGAAGACCAATCCATTTTGTCCTTTTCATTTGTTGCTAATCGAGTACTATTTTTATTAGGCTCACTGGCTAGAAAATATGATGCTGAAACAAAAGACATTCAGAACACGATGTGGAGTTGTCAGCAGAGCATTTGGGGGCTCAATTCCCAACGTAAAGTCATAGAGCAGTTCATCCAATTAGCACAGTCCATTATTGAAAAGGTGCGTCTGACCCGTTTTTCGAATGGAAAATTAATCATTGATAATGTTCGGCATTACTTGGATCAGCATTATGCAAGTGAAATCTCTCTTACTTCGTTATCTGAATTATTTCATATCAATAGTGCGTACTTATCAGAGACTTTTAAAAATTATGTTGGACAAAATTTTAGCGATTATCTTGTTAATTTGCGAATGGATAAAGCTCAGCAATTTCTGAAAGATAAAGAACTCAAAATAATTGATGTAGCGAATTTAGTTGGTTTTTCTAACTCCGGATACTTTAGTACGGTATTTAAAAAACACTTTGGTCAAACACCTGTTGAATTCCGTAATTCCATAAATACAGCTGAATGATGAAATGAAACTTGGAAAGAAGGGAATGTAGATGAAAAAATCGTTAATAATAAGTGTTTTTGCCCTTATCTTATTTTGTATCGCTGGGTATGCATTGTCGTTTTTTAATACATTCTCTAGCCACCCAAAAGATGACGATGATGAAACGAGTGTTTCAAACAAAGTACAATTGACCTTCTGGCGAAATTACGGAAACCCGGCAGAAAATAAAGCATATGAAGATATAGTTTCTGCTTTTGAAGCGCTGCATCCTAACATCATGATTGATATGAAGCTCATACCCTATGGTGACTACGAATTAAAGTTGCGAACTGAATCTGCTGCTGGAACTCCCCCTGACATTATGGCTATAGATAGTCCCAACTTGGCTCTTTATGCAAATGCAGGAGCACTATTGTCTTTAGACCAGTACATGAAAAAGGAAGGGAATATTGAGGATATTCCTGAATCTACGCTAAGAGGAATGAGATTTCATGAAGAAATTTACCTTGCTCCTCTTGTTGAATCCAGTGTTGCTCTATTTTACAACAAGCATCTTTTCAGAGAGGCCGGAGTTCCTTTTCCATCGGAGGATCCAAACAAACCTCTGACATGGGAGGAGGTATTGGCAATTGCCAAAAGAATAAACAATCCAGATAAGGGAGTTTATGGGATTGATCCAGCACAGGGATTTGGCGAAGGGGAAACTGCCGCTTATTTTAAAATGCCGCTCCTTTGGCAGTTCGGCGCAAGTGTTTTAAGCCCTGATGGAACCACTGCAAGTGGATATTTAGATTCAAAAGAAGCGTTAGAGGCATTACAATTTTACCAAGATTTATATCATAAGGATGGAGTTGCGGCAATTGAATTACCTCCTCGCACCTTTGAAACTGGCAAGCTTGCTATGACTGTGCTTGGCTCTTGGGGATTAGCAGATTTGGTAAATAATAATCCAAATCTTAAGCTAGGAGAGGACTTTGGGATTGCTCCTTTACCAAAGGCTAAATATCAGGTTGTTCCGAACGGAGGATGGTCGCTCGGAATCTCATCTAAGTCCCAATACCCAAAGGAGGCTTGGGAGTTTGTCAAATATGCTACAAGCTATGAAGGAATAAAAACATATGTAAAGGCAACTGGGGATATTCCTGTAAGATACTCTGTAGCAAAAGAGTTTCCTGAATTTAATGAATACCCTAAAAATATATTTTTGCAACAAGCACAACAGTTTTCAAGAAATCGCCCGGTCACTCCCGCTTATCCTGTTGTAAGCGATGCAATCAAGACATTATTTGAAGATGTTGGAATTGGTAGAAAAGATGTAGCGGCTTCAGCGAAGGAAGCAGTAAGAAAAATTAATATGGGTCTAAAAGAAATTCAGAAACCCTAATATAGGCAATCCTCTAGTTAAGTGACTAGGGGGTTTTTTGTATTTTTGGAATATAATAACTTTTTAAGTTAGGATGAATTTGACATGGAGGGGAGTATTAAGAATAAGGTATAAGTGCAGCTTGGCAATTGCTAACCAGGTTGTTCGAATTGGATACACTTTATGTTTCAAGGTTTATCTCTTACTGATTCATCAGGGTGAAGCTTGACAAGGTTAGTTTTTTGTAACCGATTTCAAGTGCCGAAAATTTTAAATATCCTTAACCAAAGATATTGAAATCTTCCTTCTAATCATTTTGTTATACTCAAAACATGTTAAGCAACAACAACGAAAGGGGGCAACAACAACGAGAGAGGGAAAAGGATTCATGGGAAAATGTAACCGATTTCTAGGAAGATGTTCCTCGGTTCTTTTTTCATAAAAGGCACACACCCTATAACATGATTTTCCCATTCTTAATGTGTGAATGCATAAAATTTTTGTTTAAGTTATTAGATAGGAGGTTAAGCGATTGCAAGAATTATTAAAGGTAAAACAAACCAATGTCGAAAAGAAAACAGCATCGAAAATAAAGAGCCAAATTGATTATATAAAGAAGAATTATTTTCTTTATCTACTCATTGCACCAGCTGTTATTCTTACTATTATCTTTAAATATGTGCCGATGTACGGGGCAATTATTGCTTTTAAAGATTTTAGTCCAATGAAAGGTATTACAGGAAGTGATTGGGTTGGACTCAAGCATTTCAAGGACTTTCTTACTTCACCAAACTTCGGTCCGATTTTTATGAATACGATCAAGCTTAGTTTGTTTGGTCTCATACTTGGTTTTCCAGTACCAATTATATTAGCACTCATGCTGAATCAAGTACGAAGAGCAGCTATTAAAAAGAATATTCAACTCGTGTTATATGCACCAAATTTTATATCTGTAGTAGTTATTGTTGGTATGACATTCATTTTCTTATCACCAAACGGTCCAATTAATCACATTGTTACCTCTATAACAGGAGAACCAATCATGTTCATGTCAGACCCAGGATATTTCCGAACAGTCTATATTTTATCTGGAATTTGGCAAGCTGCAGGTTGGTCATCCATTATCTACGTAGCTGCTTTAGCTAATGTTGATCCGGAATTACACAACGCAGCTACGATTGATGGAGCAAATCTTCTGCAAAGAATCATCCATATCGACCTGCCGACGCTGAAACCATTAATGGCTATTACGCTTATTTTAGGTGCAGGCGGTATTATGGCGATCGGTTTTGAAAAAGCATATTTGATGCAAACAGCAATGAATTTACCAACATCTGAAATTATACCCACCTATGTATATAAGCAGGGTTTACAAGCAGGGGATTACGCTTATTCATCAGCCATTGGTTTATTCGATTCAGTGATTAACGTTATCTTACTCGTTGTGGTGAATGTGGTCGTGAAGAAATTGAATGAAGGAGAAGGTTTATATTAACGTAAAGGAGTCTTGATATGAAAATAAAGCACTCTCGCGTAGATCGAATGATATTGGGTGTTAATAATATCTTTCTATGCTTAGCGGTTTTGATTGTGTTAGTTCCCTTGGTCTATATAGTAATTGCATCATTTATGAATCCGACAGTGCTATTGAATAAAGGTATATCCTTCAATGTTTCAGATTGGAGTCTCAAAGGTTATAAGATCATTTTATCAAATCCTGCGATGGTACGAGGCTTTATGAATTCCATTCTGTATTCGGTAGGATTTGCTGTTATAACTGTGATGGTTTCCATTTGTGCTGCCTATCCTTTATCAGTTAATGGTTTCGTTGGAAAAAATGTCTTTATGACAATGTTTGTGATTACGATGTTCTTTGGCGGCGGTTTAATTCCAACATACTTGGTAGTAAAAAACTTAGGAATGCTAAATACTGTATGGGCCATTTTACTGCCAGGCGCTATAAATGTTTGGAATATTATTTTAGCTAGAACTTTCTTTAAGGGAATTCCAAATGAATTGTATGAAGCAGCCAGAGTGGATGGTGCCTCAGATTTGCTAATCTTTTTTAAATTAGTGTTACCGCTTTCGAAACCGATCATCTTCGTTTTAGCATTGTACGCATTTGTCGGTCAATGGAACTCTTATTTTGATGCAATGATTTATCTCGAAGATCCAAGTTTGCATCCACTACAACTCGTTTTAAGATCGATATTAATTCAAAACCAAGCAAGTCCGGGGATGATTAGCGATCAACTGGCAATGGCCGAACTGAAAAAGCTTTCGGAAATGATTAAATACTCATCTATTGTAATTTCTAGTTTACCGCTAATTGTCATGTATCCGTTCTTCCAAAAGTACTTTGAAAAAGGTGTTATGGTTGGTTCTTTGAAGTAATGGACGAATAAAATTTATTTTTGCAAATGCTTACAAATAACACGTAGGAGGAAGCTGTATGAAAAATATAAAAAAGGTAATGTTTACTTCGCTTGCTGCTATATTAGTGGCTTCTGGCTGCAGCAATAGTAAAACGAACAGTAACAAAGGAGAAGCAGCATCAAAAGATTATAAGCTATCACAAGTTAGTTTTCCATTAAAGGAAAAGGTTTCATTGAACTTTATGACACAAAGTTCGCCATTGGCTCCTTCTGATCCAAATAAAAAGTTAGTGTATCAGCGTCTAGAAGATCAAACAGGTATCCATGTGAATTGGAAGAACTACACATCTGATGCCTTCGTTGAAAAAAGAAACCTAGCAGTTGCGAGTGGTGATCTACCTGATGCAATTATAGATGCAGGCTATAGTGATTATGATTTATTAAAATTAGCTAAAGATGGCACTATTGTTCCAGTTGAAGACTTAATCGAGAAATACATGCCGAACTTAAAGAAAGTTCTACAAGATGCACCTGAGTATAAATCGATGATGACTGCTCCTGATGGACATATTTACTCCTTCCCTTGGATTGAAGAATTAGGGACAGGTAAAGAAAGCATACAGTCCGTCGACTGCTTTCCTTGGATTAACGTAGAATGGCTAAATAAGCTAGGATTAAAAATGCCTACAACTACGGATGAATTAGAAAAAGTATTAATTGCTTTTAAAACAAAAGATCCAAATGGAAATGGGAAAGCTGATGAAATCCCAATGTCCTTCATGATTAATAAGGGAGGAGAAGATCTAGCCTTTTTATTCGGCTCCTTTGGTCTAGGTGATAACTGGGATCACACCGTTGTAAGCAATGATGGAAAAGTCATCTACACAGCAGCAGATCCAGGATATAAAGAAGGAATTAAATTCTTTAATAAATTGTATAAAGAAGGCTTAATCGATGTTGAGGCTTTTGACCAGGACTGGAATACGTATCTTGCAAAGGGTAAGGATGAGCGTTATGGATTGTATTTCACATGGGATAAAGCGAATATCACAGGTATGAATGACAAATATGACCTAATGTCGCCGCTAGCGGGTCCAGATGGCCATGTTAATGTAACGAGAACAAATGGAATGGGCTTCGATAGAGGACGAGCGGTTATTACGAGTGCTGATAAAAACCTTGAATTAACTGCAAAATGGATTGATCAATTATATGAACCGCATCAATCTGTACAAGATAACTGGGGTACTTATGGAGATAAAACGCAACAAAATATCTTTGAATTAGATCAAGCTACAGGAATGTTAAAGCATTTACCTTTACAAGGGGCAGCACCAGTAGAGTTAAGACAAAAAACGAGTATCGGCGGACCATTAGCGATTTTAGATGAATATTACGGAAACATTACTACTAAACCAGATGATGCAGCTTGGAGATTAGGTTTAATGAAAGAAGTCATGGTTCCTCACATGACAGCCGATAATATTTATCCAAAAGTATTTTTCTCATTAGATGAACTAAAGAAACTTTCGACTATCGAAGCAGATTTGACTGCTTATGTAAATCGAAAACGTGCTGAATGGATTACAAATGGAAAAGTGGATGAAGAATGGTCAAGCTATCTAGCCGAACTAGATCGATTAGGATTAAAAGAGTGGTTGCAAATTAAACAAGCAGGATACGACAGAAACAAAAAATAATAGATTCATAAAAGGCTCTTGGATTGGGGATATACAGCACAAAGGTACATCCTCAATCTGCTTGTACCTTCATTAATATAAAACGTATGAAAAGGAGAAAAAATGATGACAGAACTGTATAAAGAAAAGTATCGCCCCCAATTTCATTTTTCACCAGAAGAAAAGTGGATGAATGACCCAAACGGAATGGTATTTTTTAACGATGAGTACCACCTTTTTTATCAATACCACCCATTCGGCACAACTTGGGGGCCAATGCACTGGGGGCATGCGGTTAGTAAAGACTTAATTCATTGGGAACAACTGCCGATTGCATTGTATCCAGATGAGCATGGAGCCATTTTTTCAGGAAGTGCGGTAGTGGATTGGAACAATACATCTGGCTTTTTTGATAATCAGCCTGGGTTAGTTGCCATTTATACAAGTGCTGGTACGTATCCAGACTCGGATCGTCCGCGTCAAAGACAAAGTCTTGCATACAGTAAAGACAATGGGAGAACTTGGGTTACGTATGAAGGGAATCCTGTGCTTTCTGATGTGAATATTACTGATTATCGTGATCCAAAAGTGTTTTGGCATGATGAAACGAATAAATGGGTGATGGTATTAGCTACTGGACAATCAATAACCATTTATACATCCCCTAACCTAAGGGACTGGGAATATGGAAGTGAGTTTAAAAATAAAGCTGGATCACATGGCGGTGTTTGGGAGTGTCCAGACCTCTTTAAATTGTCAGTAGATGGTGATGAAAACAATCAAAAATGGGTGATGTTTCTAAGTCTTGGTGATGATCCAAAAACTAAAGAAGGATCAAGAACAAAATATTTTATCGGTGATTTTGATGGAACTACCTTTGTAAATGACAATCCTGATGAAACAATCCTTTGGTTGGATTATGGCAGGGATAATTATGCAGGTGTAAGCTGGTCTGACATACCATCACTAGATGGAAGAAGAATTTATCTTGGCTGGATGAGCAACTGGCGTTATGCGAATCAAGTTCCAACTCAAGAATGGCGAAGCGCGATGACGTTACCAAGAGAACTATCTTTAACCTCTAGTGAAGATGGAATTCGTCTGGTTCAGAAGCCTGTATCAGAAATAGCTTCCATTCGAAAAGCTACAGAAGCTTATCAAAATCTTACAATTGAATCCAACAATCCTTCTTCTTTTAACATGTTCAGTCAGTTAATGGAAGTGAATGTTGAATTCGAAAAACTAAATGCAAGCTCCTTTGGTATTGTGATTCAAGGTTCTGAAACGGAAAAGACGATTATTAGTTATGACGTGGTAAAGGAGACATTATCAGTTGACCGAACCAATTCTGGAGAAAATAGCTTTTCAGAGTCATTTCCGGCAATACAAGAAGCTTCATTGAAGATGGAAAATGGCAGGATCAGCCTTCAAATCTTTATTGATACTTCATCCATAGAGGTGTTTGCGAATGATGGCAAGGTAGCTGTTACGAGCTTATTGTTCCCAAATCATCCATATGAAACAATCACTTTGTTTTCAAACGAAGGAAATACAGATGTGCCTTTATGCACATTAACTGAACTTGATTCAATATGGAGTAAGTAATTCATTCTTTTAAAAAATAGGCAGAGCTCTAATCGAAATAATCTGGTTAGAGCTTTGTTTTTGTGAAAATGTTCTAAATTAATATCTGAGAATCCTCTTGATATAGAGGAGCATGTTTAAAGTGAATAATCTAAAAGGACGGTTGAGAGTTATGAGCACAAATTCAGCAGTAGTTTGTATTGGAGAATTGTTAATCGATTTTTTCTGTACAGATGTGGATATTGATTTAGTCGAAGGTCAAAATTTTGAGAAACAAGCAGGGGGCGCGCCTGCTAACGTTTGTGCAGCGATTGTGAAATTAGGGGGTAGTGCTCTATTCAGTGGTAAGGTTGGCAATGATCCATTTGGGCATTTTTTAAAGAAAACCCTAGATGAATTGAATATTGATACCTCTATGCTTGTGCTAGATGATGAGCATCCAACTACGTTAGCTTTTGTTTCGTTAAAGGCAAGTGGAGAGAGGGATTTTGTTTTTAATCGTGGCGCAGATGCCTTCTTAACTGAAAACGATCTGAATAAAGAAAAAATCATGAATCATCACATTATTCATTTTGGTTCAGCAACTGCTCTATTAACTAATCCATTTCAATCCACCTATTTAAAGCTGATGCATATAGCAAAGGAACAAGGTAAGTTTATATCGTTTGATCCTAACTTTCGAAGTGATCTTTGGAAAGGAAGAGAGGATAGCTTTGTTTATTTAGCTAAAAAGGGAGTGGCTCTAGCTGATTTTGTAAAAGTGAGTGATGATGAATTAAAAATTATAACAGGGTTGAATGATTTAGAAGAAGGAATTCAGGCTCTTCATAAAACGGGAGCAAAGGCAGTTGCTGTAACGTTAGGAAAAAAAGGGACATTTATCTCAAATGGGCAAAACTTTGAAACAGTTCCTAGTATTGAAGTGGAGGCAATCGATTCTACTGGTGCTGGAGACGCCTTCGTAGGGGCTACCCTTTACCAGTTGGCGAAAGAAACAGAGCCAAAAAGAATTTTAGAAGACTTTGAACATCTAAAACAAATCATCTACTTTAGTAACAAAGTAGGGGCAATGGTTTGCACGAAGATAGGCGCAATTTCTGCGATACCAAACATCGAGGAAGTTTTATTAGAGGGAATTAAAAATTGAAAGGGGAAAATTTCCGTGAAATTAGGTTTTATTGGTTGTGGTGTTATTTCGATTGCACATGTTGAAGGCTTGGAGGAGTTAAAGAGAAAAGGATTAGAAACATTTGAATTGTCAGCTGTTTGTGATATTCAGCAGGAAAGAGCTGAAAATTTTGCTTTAGAGGTGGAAAAACGATTAGGTAAGCGCCCTGCTGTATATACGGATTATCGTATGATGTTGGAGAAAGAACAATTAGATGCCGTGTCCGTTTTGATTAACCATGACCTGCATCATACAGTAGCAGAAGATTGCTTTGCTGCAGGCGTTCATGTGCAAATGCAAAAGCCATTAGCTATTTCCCCTTCTTTTGGTCGAAAAATGATCGCTGATGCAAAGAAGTACCATCGAGTGTTAACTTTATCCGAACCAAGTGTATTAGGGGCGGAAAATGTTGCGATAGCAAGAGCCGTAAAAGAAGGTGTGATAGGATCTGTATCTTTAATTATGGATTATGCAACTGTCACATTGAATCGAGGATTTTTTGCTGGTACGCCGTGGCGGCATATGAAAGGTCAAGCTGGAGCAGGATGGATTAATGATCATGGTGTTCATCGAACTCATTTCTTTACTGAAATCAATGGTTCAATTGATGAGGTGTTCGCCTATACAGAAGTTTTTGAAAAAGAGTTAAGTAATGGGAAGGTGACAATTAACCCTACTGCAGAAGACACAGCAGTGACAGTATTCAAATTTAAAAATGGTGGACTTGGACATTGGATGTGTGCAACATCAACTCATGGTGAAGGAACCGGAGGAGTGTGGGTTTATGGAAGTAGAGGATGCCTCCGCCCAGGACAACATGTAGCTCTTGAAGACGGGAGCAAGATTCTGATGTCAGAATTGATTGAACGTTATGCCCCGGACATTGTTGAACATCCATTTGCTCATTCCTATGTGGAATTATGGGAAGCAATTACTGAAAATAAGACACCTATTTCGAGTGCTGAGAAAGGTCTAGAAGCATTAAGTGTTGTATTTGCTGCGCTTGAATCGGCAACGATCCGTCAGCCGGTTAAAGTTCAAGACATACTAAATGGTAAAAAACATACCTATGAAGATACAGTTTTTGAAGAGATGAAATTACCAGTATAGTATTCCGTCTGAATAGACAATGAAAGGAAAGAGCTATACTCAAGGAATCTAAGTGGGTGATGAACGTGAACTACAGACGTGGTGTTAATCACCACGTCTTATGTGTCGGAAATCTCCTAATAGTGGAAGAGTTATACTTATGTGATTGATACACCAAGGAAGGAGGAATGGAAGAATGCAAAGCTTGCGATGGATATGGGGATATATTAAGAAATTTCAAGCTAGATATTTCATGGGACTTTTACTCGTCTTGGTCGTTTCTGGCTTAAATATGCTTAATCCTTATTTTGCAGGGAAGATCGTGGATAGGGTCATCTACGGTCATAATGAAGATTTGTTATGGCCTTTGCTAGGGGCAATGGTTGGCGTAACGTTTTGTAAAGCTGCCATCCGTTACGGTTATCAACTGATGTTCGAAAGTGCCTCACAAAGTGTGATATTCAAAATCAGGGAGCGGCTGTATAATCGCCTCCAACGATTAGATTTCAGCTTTTATGATAGGACAAAAACAGGAGATATTATGGCCCGAATGACGGGTGATATAGAGGCAGTGCGACATTTTACTGCGTGGAGCATTTATATAATATTTGAAAATATTACCACATTATTGTTCGCTATTGGATTTATGTTTTATATTCATGTTCCCTTGGCACTTACACTGTTGACTGTTACTCCTATCATTGGATTGTTTGCTTATAGGCTATCGTATGACGTTAAACCTACATTTTCGGCAATTCGAGAACAGTTTTCAAAATTAAACTCGGTTGTACAGGAAAACATAAGTGGAAACCGGGTTGTAAAAGCTTTTGCCAGAGAAGATTATGAAATTGAAAAGTTTTCTATAGAAAATGATGCTTTTAAGGAGAAAAATCTCGAGTCCGCAAAAGTTTGGGAAAAGTATTTACCGATTCTTGACTCACTTGCCGGATTGCTTACAGTTTTAATGATTTTCGCAGGCGGGATTATGGTGATTCGAGGTTCTCTTACGATTGGGGAACTAGTTATGTTTAATTCACTTATTTGGGCCTTGAATAATCCAATGCGTATGGCTGGTTGGCTAATCAATGATGTGCAAAGATTTATTGCCTCCGCAGAGAAAATTGAAGACTTGATGAACACAGAACCCCAAATAGTAAATCCCGCTAATTCTAAAAAGATAAACACTTCTCTTGGTGTAGTGGAATTTAATCATGTTAGCTTTGGCTATGGTGAAGAGCAGGTATTAACCGATATCAGTTTTAAAGCAATGCCCGGGCAAACAGTAGCACTGATTGGACCGACTGGTGCTGGAAAATCGACAGTAATCAACCTTCTTTGCCGATTTTATGACACTGACAGGGGAGAAGTTCTTGTTGGTGAACATAACGTTAAGGATTGGAATATCCGAGAATTGCGAGAAAATATGGCGATGGTTATGCAGGATATCTTTCTTTTTTCAGATACGATTGAAGGCAATATTGCCTATGGAGTTCCTGATGCCTCCTTTGAATCGGTTCAAACAGCGGCAAAAATGGCCGAAGCTCATGAATTCATTACCCGTTTGCCGGATGGATATGACACGATTATCGGTGAAAGAGGAGTGGGTCTTTCAGGCGGGCAAAAACAGCGGATTGCTCTTGCGCGGGCACTGTTAAAGGATCCGGCCATTCTGATCCTCGATGATACAACTTCCAGTGTTGATATGGAAACGGAGCTTCGTATCCAAAAAACTCTGAGGACCTTTAATCAGGGCAAAACCTGCTTTATTATTGCACATCGCATTTCTTCTGTTAAAGAGGCAGATTTGATTTTGGTAATGGAAAACGGCAGAATCATCGAAAGAGGAAAGCATACAGAATTGCTTATGAAAAAGGGCTACTACTATAACGTATATAAAAACCAATATGGAAATTTTGATGGAATGCATCGTGAGGAGGAAGTGATCGTAAATGGCACGCAACAAATTTGATGTTGACGAGGAGCTGGAGTCTCCCTTTAGACTCGTTCATTTTAAAAGATTGCTAGGTTATTTGACCCCTCACAAAAAACAGATGATTCTCACTGTTTTCTTGATGCTCATGGCGAGTGGGGCAAACCTAATTGGTCCGTATTTGATTAAGCTTGCTATTGATGAAAAAATTCCAGGTAATGATATATTGGGTCTTGCTATGCTGGCAGGCATTTATTTAATAGCTATCATTGTTACCGGGCTGTGTATGAAGTATAGGGTTAGAATAATGTCACAAGTCGGGCAGGGAGTAATCCAGCATATTCGAGAAGATTTATTTACCCAATTGCAGAAACTTTCTTTTTCGTATTATGACAGTCGGCCCCATGGTAAGATTCTAGTCAGGGTGGTAAATTATGTGAACTCCTTGAGTGATTTACTTTCCAATGGAATCATTAACCTGATTACTGATCTCTTTAGTCTTACTGTTATTGTTGGTTTTATGATTGTCATTGATGTAAAACTGACGCTTATGGCAATGGCAGGATTTCCAATTCTTGCAATCATTATATTTGCCATCAAAAATGCTCAGCGGAGAGCTTGGCAGGATTTAAGCAACAAGCAATCAAATATGAATGCATATATTCATGAAAGTATCAATGGGATTAAGATTACTCAAGCGTTTATCAGGGAAGAAGAAAATAAGAAAATTTTCAATGAAGTATCTGACAGCTACCGAAGCTCATGGATGAAGGCTGTTAGAATCCAGTTCCTGCTATCGCCGTCGATTGAGAATATCTCAGTTCTTACCGTATCCTTCATCTATATCATTGGGATATCCTCCATTGGGAAGGGGGTTACTGTAGGGTCTTTGATTGCCTTTGTTGGGTATATGTGGATGTTTTGGATGCCATTAGCTAATATAGGGAATTTTTATAATGCTATCATCAATGCGATGGCCTACTTGGAACGAATCTTTGAAACGATTGATGAAAAACCAGCTATGATAAATGATCCTCATGCTGTTATACTTCCAACGATCAAAGGAAAGGTAGAGTTTGAGGATGTTGTTTTTGGTTATGAACGAGAAGAAAAGATTCTCGACCATACCCATTTTAAGGTGAATCCGGGAGATACAATTGCGCTTGTTGGAGCGACAGGATCTGGGAAAACCACCATTGTTAGTTTAATTAGCCGATTTTACGATGTGAAAAGCGGACAAATAAAAATTGATGGGATTGACATCAAGACTGTCAACATCCCATCTCTTAGAAAGCAAATGGGTATTATGCTTCAAGATCCATTTATTTTTTCAGGGACTATCATGGATAACATCCGCTATGGTCGACTTGATGCAACCGATGAAGAAGTAATCAAAGCAGCTAAAGCAGTGCAGGCCCATACATTTATCAGCCGTATGAAGGATGGGTATCAAACTGAAGTGAACGAGAGAGGCACAAGGCTTTCTTCCGGGCAAAGACAGCTCATCTCATTTGCCAGAGTACTATTAGCTAATCCTAGAGTTTTGATTCTAGACGAAGCAACATCAAGCATTGATACAGAAACGGAGCTTGCTTTGCAGAAGGGGTTGGAGACTTTACTTTCAGGCAGAACATCCTTTATTATTGCGCACCGGCTCTCTACTATCCAGAAGGCTACCAAAATCTTATTTATTGAGAAGGGCAGAATTCTAGAAGAGGGAACACACGAGGAGTTAACGAAAAAGAAGGGTCATTACTGGAAGCTGTGTAATTCTCAAAGCTACTCTTTAGAGATAGGATCATAGAAGTGTAAATGAAAAACAAAAAAAGATTACGATATGTATGAAATATGGAATGTGTTCAAGAAAAATTGAGTCGTTCTCGACGAAGACAACCTTGTAAATATACTAAAGTAAGTAAAGGAGATTCGTAAACATGGTACAACAACAATTCGTAGTAATAGCAGATTCAGGAATTCATGCTCGTCCAGTAACAAAATTGGTACAAGCAGCCAGCAAATTCCACGCTGGTATTAACTTAGAGTACAAAGGTAGAACAGTTAACTTAAAATCAATTATGGGTGTTATGTCTTTAGGAATCCCCAAAAATGCTAGTATTAAAATTACCGCCGAAGGCTCCGATGCAGCAGATGCAATCTCCGCTTTACAAGACATAATGCAAAAAGAAGGTCTAGTGGAATAATAACAAAGGAAATGTTGGGCAGTGTCTTTCCTGTCCAAATAAAGAAACAGCTCTTTAAAGCTAGCTCTTAGTGGGGCTCTAGTAGTCCTGGAAAATTCCTTTTGAGCAAGGAGTGATGCTGTTTAAGGTTTTGGCGAGAAATAATCTTAAGTGGGTGTCAGGGATAGCCCTTTGGTAGCTGAAGTAAACGAGTTAGGAGTAAATTCATTCATAACGTCATTACAAATGAATTTAAAGATATACTAGTGCCAAAAATTTAGGAACGTTTCCAGAAATATATGGAGGTATGTTATGTGTAAAACAAAGATTGTATGTACAATTGGTCCAGCAAGTGAAAGTGTTGAGAAGTTAGTGCAGTTAATTGAGGCTGGAATGGACGTAGCTCGTCTGAATTTTTCACATGGAAGCCATGAAGAGCATGCAGTACGCATTCAAAATATTCGTGAAGCCGCAAAGCAAGCAAATAAGACAGTAGCAATCTTACTGGATACAAAAGGTCCGGAAATTCGTACACATGACTTCGAAAGTGGACAAGCTGAACTGAAAGCAGGCGCAGAAGTTGTGATTTCTACAGAGCAGGTACTCGGAACAGCAGAGAGATTCTCAGTTTCTTATGAAGGACTTTACGATGATGTAGAAGCTGGGTCCCGCATCCTAATCGATGACGGTTTAATTGAATTAGAAGTACTTGAAAAAGCAAACGGCGAAATTCGCACGAAAGTGTTAAATAGCGGTATGGTAAAAAATAAAAAGGGGGTAAATGTACCAAATGTAAGCATTAAACTTCCTGGTATCACAGAAAAGGATGTCCAAGATATCATTTTTGGTATTGCGCAAGGCGTTGACTTCATTGCTGCTTCTTTCGTGCGTAAGGCATCAGATATCTTAGAGATACGTGAATTATTGAAAGAGGAGAATGCACAGCATATTCAAATCATTTCAAAGATTGAAAATCAAGAAGGTATTGATAATATAGATTCTATCCTGGAAGTATCGGATGGCTTAATGGTAGCGCGCGGCGATATGGGTGTAGAAATCCCGCCAGAAGAAGTGCCTCTTGTGCAAAAAAGCTTAATTCAGAAGTGCAATGTATTAGGAAAACCGGTAATTACAGCAACGCAAATGCTGGATTCTATGCAGCGCAATCCGCGTCCGACCCGTGCAGAAGCAAGTGATGTGGCAAATGCCATTTTTGATGGCACCGATGCTATTATGCTTTCAGGTGAAACTGCTGCAGGGCTTTACCCGGTTGAATCCGTAAACATGATGGCGACCATTGCGTCTCGTGTAGAGTGTTCGTTACAACACCAAGACGTGTTCCGCAAGCGCCTAAAAGAAGCAAAACCTACAGTCACAGATGCAATCAGTGAATCTGTAGCACATACAGCGATTACATTAGATGTAGCAGCGATTGTAACACCAACAGAGAGCGGCTATACGGCAAAAATGGTTGCGAAATATCGTCCGAAATCCCCGATTGTAGCAGTTACATTCGATGAACGAGTATGCCGTAAGCTAGCTCTTGTATGGGGGGTACAAACTTATCTTGCGAAGAAACAGGTAACTTCTACAGATGAACTACTAGAAACAGCAATCGAGACAGGAATAGATGCAGGAATTATAGACATTGGTGATACGGTTGTAATCACAGCAGGCGTACCAGTTGGTGAAGTAGGAGCTACAAACTTGATGAAGGTTCACGTTATCAGCGAGTAACTCATCGAATAAACTGAGGAGGAAATACTCATATGCAGGGACATGTTTGTCCTTAACGTTGTAAAATCGTAAAATCTTGATGATATCCCCTCTAGGAGGGAGATAAATGACGAAAAGGATAAATAATAGCTATAGGGTCCTTTTTCAGGAGGATTTCTATGTCAATGTGTCCTGCCTGTGAGCAAAATTTTTCTATTAAGGTTCAGCAAATAACAATAACCCGTCTCTCATTTTCAGAGACGGGTTATTGTTATTTTATCGAATGCGTTGCTCGCTGTTAGCGTCAAAGAAATGAACTTTGTTCATGTTAAAGCCTAGTGTTACTGTTTGACCAGGTTTGAAATCCGTACGTGCATCAACGCGCGCTACGAAATCTTGACCGCCGATTTGGGAGTAGAGCATAGACTCTGCGCCTAGCAACTCGGATACCTCAATTTTTGCGTTTACAACGGAGCCTTGTGCTGCGTTAATGAATACAGGCTCATCATGAATGTCCTCTGGACGAATTCCCATAATTACTTCTTGTCCTACATAGCCTTGTTCACGAAGCATTTTCATTTTACCTTCTGGAACAGATAAGACAACATTGTCTAACTTGAAGCCTTTGTCTGTTAATGCACCACGGAAGAAGTTCATCGCAGGAGAACCGATAAACCCGCCTACGAATACATTTTCTGGCTTTTCGTACACTTCTTTTGGTGTTCCGACCTGTTGAATGAGTCCGTCCTTCATAACTACAAGACGAGTTGCCATTGTCATCGCTTCTGTTTGGTCATGCGTTACGTAAATTGTTGTTGTACCTAAGCGTTGGTGAAGCTTAGAAATTTCTGCACGCATGGATACACGAAGCTTTGCATCAAGGTTAGATAAAGGCTCGTCCATTAAGAATACTTTTGCGTCACGAACGATCGCGCGTCCTAATGCAACACGCTGACGTTGACCGCCGGAAAGAGCTTTTGGTTTACGATCTAAGTATTGCTCAAGTCCAAGGATACGAGCTGCTTCTTTTACTCGTTTATCAATCTCCGCTTTATCAAATTTGCGAAGTTTCAGACCGAATGCCATATTATCATATACGCTCATGTGAGGATATAACGCGTAGTTTTGGAATACCATCGCGATGTCACGGTCTTTTGGCGCTACATCGTTCACACGTCTGCCATCAATAGAGAAATCGCCTTTAGAGATTTCTTCTAAACCTGCGATCATGCGAAGTGTTGTGGACTTACCGCAGCCAGATGGGCCTACGAATACGATGAATTCTTTATCTGCAATATGAAGATTGAAATCTGTTACTGCTGTTACATTATTATCGTAAATTTTATAAATATGATCCAATTTTAATTCAGCCATTTTGATTGCCCCCTGCATAAACTGAAATCGTTTTCCTTATTACTAAGTGTATCCCAAGTGGTCCAAGCTGGAAATAGGAAAATTGAATGAAAAAACCGCTTTCATTTGTGCAACGTTTACAAACTTAAGAGGAGGAATCTTGCAGAAGTAAGGTCATATATACGGTTCTAGTGCAAATATGATTTTTTAAAAGTATATCTTCTTACAAGTTTTTTTGAACCATTTTCAACTTATACCTAAATGTGGGATTTTTGGACGGAGGTAGTAACCAAACGTTTTATTATTAGTTATTAATCAATACATTTTATGAATAATCGTGAGTGATATATATAAGGTTCTTCATGGTTTAGAGTTCTCCAGTTCCGCGTTTTCCGAAGGGTATGAAAAGCGTTGTGTTGGAGAGCTCTATTTTACATTTGTTACCGCCTTTCAATGTTTAAAAGAAACTAAAAATATTGAATATCAATAACCAAAGATTTGAAACGTTATATCTTAAGTAATTTGTTATAGTGGGGAACAGATAGATAGCTGGCAGTTACTGAATCCTGTAGATGAGGGCTGTTAGAATTCAATTTTTATTAGGGATTAGTGAAAGTCTCCCAGTTCTTACCGTATCCTTTTAGCCTTTGGTCATATTATCCAAGATCTCTTCTATTGGGAAAAGGGTTATTATCGGGGCTGTGATTGTTTCTTTTGGATACGTATAGGTTTTATGGATACCAATAGCTAATATAGGTGATCTTTATAGTACTTATTATTATCAATGTGATGGGATATTTGGAATAGATTTTTGAAACTATTAATGGAAAATCAGCTACGACAAGTCATCTCCTAGGTTTTCTTAATACGCGATAGTTTAATGAAATCCTTTCTATATCTCATTTGTCTATAGCACCATGAGGAGAGGGTGAATAATGAAAAAGAGATGGATCATCCTTTTGCTTTGTGTTTTTTTTCTTGCTTCCTTAGTAGGATATGCAGTTAAGCTCCTTAAAGAAGATGATAAGCCTAAAGTGGTCGTTGTTTTAAATGAATTAAACACACAGTATTGGAACGTTATTAAAGCAGGGGCAGAAAAGGGGTTTCGGGATTTTGGTATAGATGGTCAAGTGATCGCAACTCGTGACGGATTTGTTGAAGAACAGAACAGGATATTAGAAACTGTTCTTAAAGAAAAACCAGATGTATTAATTGTCTCTCCAATTCTTTCATCTAATCTTCCTATCTTAAAGGAGTTTGACAAACATCATATTCCCGTATTGTTAGTAGATACAGATGCTCCTTTGAAAAATAAAACGGCTTATATTGGTACCGATAACTTTGAGTTGGGCAAAAAAGCAGGGGAATTACTAGCATCAGGGTTACAACCTGGAGATGAAGTGGCCTTTATCTTTTCTGATGGGGATTTAATCCATCCAGTTTTCAGTGAACGGATCAAAGGAGCTAAACTTAGTTTAGAAGATGCAGGAATTAAAATTGATAAATTTAATTTAGATGATGTAGGAAGTAGAATTGCAACAGAAACAGAAACAGTAACGTTACCCAATGAACTTTTATCTGTTAAAAAAGTAATGACAACGATTTTACGAAAGCATCCTGATGTTAAAGGTGTATTTGCCTTAAATGACATAAGGGCACTAAGTGCTCTAGAGGTTATTAAGGAACATGGGTATAACATGCCGGTCATGGGAGCAGATGGAACTAGTGACATGGTTGAGTTAATCAAAGATGGAACTTTAACTAGTACAATAGCACAGAATCCTTATGATATGGGGTATATAAGCGTGGAAACTGCATTGAGAGTGATAAAAGGAGAAAAAGTTGCAAAAAATATTGATACTGGTATAGATATTATCACCAAGGATAATGCGAAACTGAAGCTAGACTTCCTGAAACAATTGTTGAGGTGAAGTCTAGCTATTGGTATTTCTTTTTGACAGGTTAGAAGGTATATAACTTAGACAACAAAAATACTTGAATAACATGGTAGAGCAAGATCATAGTTTTATAAAAATCGAATCCGTTCTATGCTAGGATTCAAAACGTTTCGAATAGCTGATCCCTATACGGAGTGGAAGTGATGTATATGCTGAAAAAGGGACAACTTCAGCGGGGGATGAAGTCTATCCAAAGCGAGATTAAATTCATACATAAATGATTTGGAGTAGTATCTTAATTCACAGATGAAAAGGATATTGAGTTTCTATGTTTCTAAAAAATCATGTTTGCACCAGAACTGTTTAGAGCTCTCTAGCATTGCGTTTTCTGAAATTCATGGAAAGCGTTGTGTTGGAGAGCTCTATTTTATAGTTGTTACCGATTCTTAGTGTTAAAAAAACCAAAAATATTAAACATTAAGAACCAAAGATATTGAAATCTTATATCTAATTGGTTTGTTATAGTAAAAAATGTCGATAGTACAAATATATGGAAATAGGGAAGCTAGTAGCTTCTACTTATCTTGTGTAAAAGCGATATTTATGAAAAGTAATCTTCACAAGCGAATGTAAGCGATTTCCTTGGGGGCTTTAGCTAATGAGAAGGAACAAGTATATTTGAGGCAATAGCTCTAGGAAAATCATTTATTGAATTTATATCTTTTCTAGTACAAGCTGTCTGGGGGTTGTCTTTGAAGGAATTTCGGGAAATGAACTAACGGATGTATTAGTTTTATTCCTTAAGCCGGGTGAGAAAAGACTATCTGCTGGGAAGGTAGATGAAGGTTAATTTGAGCATTTTTGAAAACGTTTTATAGGATATAAATGTTAATCAAGGACCAATCAGGGGTGTTATGTCTTTAGGAGCCTAATGCTATTATCAAAACTACTGTTAAAGGATCTGATATAGCAAATGCAATCTCTGCTTTAAAAGACACAATACAATATGAATATTTTAGGAGGTGATGGCTTTTTTAATTTAAAACTTCATTTAATAAGGGGAAAAACTTAACAAACAGGGGGGACTTATGAAAGCTTATCTCAAATCTTCACTTATTTTGATTGTCATGTTATTTATGGCTGCTTTAACCGCTTGTAATGCAATTGATACAGGAGGAAAAGAAGCCTCAAACAGTCCAAAAGCTTCTGAAAAGAGTAAAGGCGGGGAAAAATTAAAAATAGGTTTAACAGTAGGTACGTTAAGTAATCCATTCTTTGTTTCTATGTCAAAAGGTGCTAAAGAGGCTGCAAAGGAACTTGGTGGCGAGGCGATTGTTGTAAGCGCTGACTATGATTTATCGAAGCAAATGGCACAGGTAGAAGATTTTATTACAAAAAAGGTAGATATGATTCTTTTAAACGCAGTAGACTCTAAAGGAATTGCAGCAGCTGTACAACAAGCGAAGGCAGCAGGCATTCCAGTTATCGCAGTTGATGTTGGTGCAGACGGCGGAGTAAGCGCAACTGTAGCTTCTGATAATTACTTAGCAGGGAAGCTTGCTGGTGAATATCTTTTGAAACGCTTACAAAACAAAGGGAATATCGCAATTATTGATGGTCCTCCAGTAACTGCTGTAATAGACCGTATTAAAGGATTCGAAGATGCAATTAAAGGAACAGATGTGAAGGTTGTAGCGAAGCAGAATGGTGAAGGTAACAGAGAAAAAGCGTTAACAGTAATGGAAAATATTTTACAAGCGAATTCATCAGGAAAAATTGATGCAGTATTTGCGATCAATGACCCTGAAGCACTCGGAGTGAAAATTGCTGCTGAGCAAGCGAAACGCGATAAAGAGTTTTTTATCGTTGGAGTTGATGGTGCTCCAGAAGCAGTAGATGCTCTTAAAGAGAACAAAAGCTTTGTTGCTACATCCGCACAACATCCTGACGAAATTGTAAAAAAAGCTGTTGATATCGGTATGAAAATTATTAAAGGTGACAAAGTAGAATCTCAGGTTAAGGTACCAGTAGAACTAGTAACACAAGAGACAGTTAGCAGCTATAAAGGCTGGTAAGATTAGGGAACTTAGCGATTACCGAGCATTCGCACTGCAATAATATATAGAAGGAGGGATATTATGAAACAGGCTGAAATGACAGCTCGTCCTCTGACAAAAGGGAATTCTATTCTTAAAATGTCGGGTATAAGCAAAGCATTCCCTGGAGTGAAGGCGCTTGATAACGTGCAGCTGGAGCTGTATAAAGGGGAAGTGCATGCGCTGATGGGGGAAAACGGCGCAGGAAAATCTACCTTGATGAAAATTTTATGTGGCGTGTATCAGCCAGATTCCGGAATGATAGAGTATAAGAATAGAAATGTGACGTGGAAAGATACTTTAGAAGCGAAATTGAATGGAATTAGTGTGGTCCATCAGGAATTGAAGTTATCTCCTAACTTATCCATTGCTGAAAACATTTTTATGGGAACCGTTTTACCAAAAAATAAATTTGGTATGGTGAAATGGACAGAAGTATATGAGAAAGCGGCAGTTGTTCTGGAATCTATCGGTTCAACGTTAGATTCCAGAACGCTCGTGTCATCCTTGAGCATAGCGGAGCAGCAGATGGTTGAAATTGCGCGTGCACTTTCGTTTCAAGCAGAAGTATTAATCATGGACGAGCCAACAGCAACTCTTACAGATAAAGAAATTGATAAGTTATTTGTTATTATTGATCAGTTAAAAGCCAAAGGTGTAGCGATTGTATATATTTCGCACAGAATGGATGAGATTTTCAAAATTTCCGACCGCTGTACTGTATTTCGGGATGGCCAGTGGGTCAGCAGTCTGCCTATTGAAGAGACAAATCCGGATCATTTAGTGAAATTAATGGTAGGACGTGAACCGAAGGATATATTCCAACGACAACTGAATGGCAGTGTAGAGGTAGCAGAGAAGGTTCCTGTTTTGGAAGTTAAGGGGCTATCTGATAATAAAGTGATAGACAAGATTAACCTGCAGGTATATCCAGGGGAAGTAGTAGGACTTGCCGGGTTAGTCGGGGCGGGAAGAACCGAGCTTGTTCGAACCATCTTTGGATCTGTTGCCAATAAATCAGGGGACATTTTGATTAATGGGCAACAGGTAGACATTGCTTCTCACCGGGATGCAATTGAAAATGGTATTGCCCTTGTACCAGAAAGCAGAAAGGAACAAGGATTGTTTCTCGATTTGTCTGTCAAAGAGAATATAGCAATGACAATGATGCAAAAGTATAGCCATTCAGGGATTTTAAATTGGAGAGAAATTCAGCAAGAGGCAGCAGATTATATTCAGAAGCTACGTATTAAAGTTTCATCTCCTGAACAAAAGGTAATTAATTTAAGCGGCGGCAATCAACAAAAGGTTGTTTTGGCAAAATGGCTTCTCATTCAGCCAAAAGTGCTGCTTCTGGATGAACCGACTCGCGGTGTTGACATAGGGGCCAAAGCTGAGATTTATAAAATTATTGATGAGTTGGCGAAGTCGGGAATGGCTATTCTTATGATTTCTTCCGAGCTTCCAGAAATATTGAGTGTAAGCGATCGGGTTCTAGTTATGCATGAAGGAAAAATCAGAGCGAACTTGCCAAGAGCTGAAGCAACTCAGGAAAAAATTATGTATTATGCGACAGGAGAGATAGCATGAAAACAGACGTACCGGTTTTACAGACTAGTCGTGCAAAGGGAAAATGGAATGTTAAAGAGCTATGGAATCAGTATAGCACGATCGTAATTCTTGTGTTAATGAGTGTCGTTCTTTCAGTTCTTACCCCTAATTTTCTAGAAGTAAATAATCTTCTTAATGTCTTAAAGCAAATTTCGATTATCGCTATTTTAGCAGCTGGAATGACATTTGTCATTTTGACTGGCGGTATCGACTTATCCGTCGGCTCTACAGTCGCATTGTCCGGTGTTATATCTGTTATGCTTTCGCAGCAGGGAGTCAATGCTATTATCGCTATGGCAGCCGGCGTGGCAGTTGGTGTAGCGGCTGGATTTGTAAATGGCTATCTAACAGCTAAAGTAAAGCTGCCGGCATTTATTGTAACATTAGGGAGCTTTACATACATCAGGGGGCTTGCTTATGTAATCAGTGCAGGATATCCAATTGTATTGACAGATCCATTATTTAAGTTTTTTGGCGCGGGGGGCATTGTAGGTATTCCTACACCAATTTTCATTATGGCCTTTATTTATGTCATTACTTTCTTCGTTTTAAAATATACGATGTTTGGACGTCACGTCTATGCGATCGGCGGAAATGAAGAAGCTGCCAGTCTTACTGGGATTAAAGTAGGAGCTACGCTCATTAAAGTGTATGTAATCAGTGGTCTTTTATCGGGACTTGCAGGTGTAGTACTTGCGGGCAGACTGTATTCCGGACAGCCAACAGCCGGTGTTGGTTTTGAACTGGATGCGATTGCCGCTGTTATTCTCGGCGGAACAAGCTTTACTGGAGGCGTCGGAAAGATTCAAGGAACGATTATCGGGGCATTGATTATGGGAGTGCTTAGTAACGGCCTTACTTTGTTGGACGTTAGCTATTATTGGCAGCTTGTCATAAAAGGAGCAGTCATCATTCTTGCCGTTCTTTTAGACCGACTTCGATCTAAATAATCGTAGACTATAAAATGCAAAATGTGGAAAGTCGACTGCTATATAATACAACCAAAAACAACAGCACTTTGCTTTTGGAATAGAATGTAGCAAGCGTTTTTTGAGAGAAACATTCTAACACATGCTTATGCTTACGCTAAAAATCTGTACTGCTTAACACTGCTTGATGTCGGCTACTACTGGCAGCTCGTTGTGAAAGGTGGAGTCATCATTGCCGCTGTATTACTTGATTGTTTGCAAAACCAATCTGAACAAGCATAAGTCGAGTGATGTAAAAAATTAAAGGAGTGAAACGACTTGAAAAAACCTGTGAAAAAGCTGTTAACAGTAGGGATGTCATCTTTCTTTGCCTTATCATTAGCGGTCCCCGCATTTGCAGAGGATCCGGGATACTACCAAGAAAACTATCGTAACCAATTTCATTTTTCTCCAGAAGCTAACTGGATGAATGATCCGAATGGAATGGTTTACTACAATGGGGAGTACCATCTATTTTACCAGTATAATCCATCAGGAAATACTTGGGGCAATATGTCCTGGGGGCATGCAGTAAGCCGTGACTCGGTTCATTGGACCGAACTTCCCGTTGCGATCCCTCAGGATGCGCAAGAGATGATCTTCTCCGGCAGTGCCGTTGTTGATACCAATAACACCACCGGATTTGGTAAACCTGGTAACCCTGCCTTAGTAGCAATCTATACAAGTGCTGACAAGGTAACGGGTAAGCAGTCGCAGTCGCTGGCTTATAGCACAGACGCAGGACGAACATTCACAAAGTACGCAGGTAACCCAGTGCTTGATATTGGCTCATCCAACTTTCGTGATCCCAAGGTGTTCTGGTACGAGCCTGGTCATGAATGGTTGATGACTGTAGCCCTATCAGATCAACACAAAGTTAGTTTTTACAGCTCCCCGGACCTTAAAAATTGGAAGCACTTGAGTGATTTTGGGCCTGCTGGTGCGGCTGGTGGCGTATGGGAATGCCCAGACCTGTTCCCACTACCGGATCCTAGTAACCCGGGAAAACAGAAGTGGGTTCTTATGGTTAATCTAAGCCCAGGCGGGATCGCTGGCGGCTCAGGCGTTCAGTACTTCATAGGTGATTTCGATGGAACGACATTTACTTCGGATGACAAACCTTATACACCACCGTCCGGCGAAAAGCTTGGTAACTTTGATAATGGTACATTTGATGATTGGACTGTTTCTGGAACTGCATTCGGTGACGTTCCAGTTACTGGGAACTTGCCAGGACAGTCGCCTGTGGATGGTTGGGTCGGATCAGGATTCGTTAATAGTTTTCATAATTATGACGGATCAACAGGAACTTTGACTTCATCCAATTTCACTATAGATAAGGATTACATCAACTTTCTGATTAGCGGGGGCAATCACCCCTACGTTCAAGGATCAGTAGTGAACGGCGCTATCCCTACTGGGAATATCTTTGCTGATTTTGAAGGTAATACGTATGGGGATAGTTGGAAAGCCACAGGAGACTTCAGCGGGACTGAGCCGGTTGCTGGTACACTTCCTGGCCAGCAGACAGTTGGCAGTTACCTAGGCAACAAACTTGTGAATACATTTTTTAATGGAGATTCGTCAACCGGAACCATTACCTCACCTTCGTTCACAATCACCGAACCATATATAAACCTGCTAGTTGGCGGTGGTAATCATCCTTGGGGTGGGGAAAACCCAACCAGTGTTAATCTAGTTGTGGACGGCAAAGTCGTGGAAACTGCAACTGGCAAGGATAGCGAGTCTTTGAACTGGAAGGCATGGGATGTTAGCGCTTACAAAGGGAAGACAGCTAATATCCAGATTGTAGATCAGAATTCAGGAGGCTGGGGCCATATTCTTACTGACCAAATCACTTTCTCCAGCCAACCAGCATCACCATGGGCGCAGGATACTTCAGTAAAACTGATAGTAGATGGAAAAGTCGTGAAAAGTAGTACGGGCCAAGACAGTGAAAGCTTGGATTGGACCCACTGGAATGTCCACGATTTATTAGGTAAGACAGCACACATCGAGATATCCGATCAAAATACAAGCGGTTGGGGGCACATCCTTGCGGATCAGTTTACCATGGCTAATGAGCCAGCTCTTTCTGCCTTAGAGCGAGCGCACTGGGTCGACTTTGGCAAGGACAACTACGCTGCGGTTACGTATAACAATGCACCCGGTGGAAAGCGAATTATGATTGGCTGGATGAATAATTGGCAGTATGCGGGTTCCATTCCAACCTCACCATGGCGTAGTGCTACGACTGTACCGCGTGAACTGAAACTCCAAGAGGAAAATGGTAAATTGCAATTGGTTCAAAAGCCTGTTAATCAACTAAATGAACTTCGCCAAGGGCCAACTGTCCATCTTGAGAACTTTAAAGTTTCAGAGGGTACAACCCCATTATCGGCAAAAGGAAAAGCTGTCGAGATCAATGCAACTTTCAAGGCGAGTTCTGCCAAAACTTATGGCTTGAAATTGCGGACTGGAAACGGTCAAGAGACAGTAGTAGGCTACGATAGCGCCACTGGAGAGGTCTACATTGACAGAACTCGATCTGGTGATGTGAACTTTAGTTCTGACTTTCCAGGAATTCAACGGGCCCCGCTCGCAATAAACAATGGTAAGCTAAATCTTAAAATACTTGTCGATTGGTCCTCCATTGAGGTGTTCGCAGAGGATGGTAAGGTTGTATTGACAGACCAGATCTTCCCGGATCCGAGTAGCGACGGAATGGCCGTGTTTGCAACAGAGGGAACCGCTCATCTCCAATCGTTTACAGTGAACCAGTTGCGGTCAGCCTGGAATGATTAGACCGCATAATTTAATGGAAGAGGAAGCGATCTCACTACTTACAATGACAATGGAAAACTACAATTAAAAGCAAACACAGATTACCAACTGAAAGTTGTTACAAAAGGTGAAAGTATTAAAGTTTACCTGGATAACAAGCTTGTTATTGATACAGTAGACAAAGCATTTAAAGAAGGCTATACGGGATTAAATGTATGGCACTCTACAACTGTGTTCAATCAGATTAAATATAATTCTAAAAAACAATAAGAGTAATCAAGTACCTATACAGGCTGTCGTTTCATTCGATAGCCTGTATTTTGTCTATCCTTTAATGGTAGCGAAAGAATGAAAATAAATGATCTATTAAATAATTAATTCTGTACTTGATTAAAAATGGATACAAACTTTATGAGCACTTATCGAACAAACCACCTTCTAGGGAACGAGTAAATTATTTTTGTTAGAAGGTTATTAAAACTCCTTTTGCTTCCATACTAATGCTGAGTTATTTTTCCGCTCTACATTTTTGTTTAAGTATCCTAATGTCGTTTTTAACATGGAGTAGCCTAATGTTTGTCTGATGTATTCTAGATTGGCTCCATTATCTAATGATGATTCGTAAAGAAATGGAGAAACCAGTGTGGAGTGATATCACTAGGTTTTGGGAAGTTGCGTTTCTTTAATAATTTTCTTTACATAGTGGCTTAGATACGTATAATCATAAAACTTTATTCCTAGTAGGAATAAGAGGTGTCTCATCTAATCTGTTTAATTCAACTGGCAGTCTCCGCCTTCTTCTACCAGTTCTTAAGAGCCTCCAATACATAAGGAAAGATAAGTGCGTCTCTATGCTTTTTATTTTTCTCCTTACTGGATAAAAAGTAATGCCCCGTCGATGAATCATAAAAGAGTTCCAACCATTTAGCCTTACATACTTCCTGAATCCTTAGTCCTGTAGTAGCTAATAGTGTAAGGATTGCGTAGTTGATCGGATGATTTTTCTGTTTCCAATACTCCAACAACATTTTTACCTCCTCATAGGTTAAATCCCGATTCGGTGTATGTCTCTGCTTCACAGCGGAACTCACAAAATAGGAGTGCAGCGGTGTTTGGAGATATCCTTCTTTATGTAACCAGCGTAAAAAGCTTCTCAAATGACAATGCTCTTTCTCGCAATGGTTGCTGGCTTATAACTAGCCTTTTCCGGCATCCAATCTGTTTAATACATTTCAATATATCGCGGTTCAAGAAATAGAAGATAATATTCGTGCTTAAACACTTTATAGCGAATTTTTGTGATGGAAAATAATATTATGCTTGGCATTTTCATTGTATTTTGACAACATTCAGGTTTGCACCAGAGCCATTTTTCCTCAGCTTGATGACGACGAACACTAACCTCGTTTTAATATTTTAAATAATTAGAGAATTAAAATATTATTTTTGTAGTTTTTTGTTTGTTTATGTAGTTTTTATTATACATTAAAGATATGTTGTTCTAGAGCAATAGCAATGAATGAAAGCGCTTAAATTCATCTGTAAGATTTTTTCTGAGCTTCTGAAGGAATAGGAGATTCACAAGGTAGTAAGGAAGGGAGAAGGGACAAATATGAAAAAAATAGGGTTGGCTTGGCAAATTTTAATTGGTCTCATTGTAGGTATTGCTGTAGGTGCCATATTTTATGGAAATCCTGCAATTGCTACCTATTTACAGCCGATTGGCGATATCTTCATTCGTCTTATTAAAATGATTGTTGTTCCAATCGTTGTGTCAAGTATCGTAGTAGGTGTTGCCGGTGTCGGCGATGTGAAAAAGCTTGGTAAACTGGGCGGTAAAACAATATTATATTTCGAAATCATCACAACAATTGCAATTGCACTAGGATTATTGGTTGCAAATGTATTCCAGCCTGGTTCTGGCGTAGATATGAAACAATTGCAAAAAACAGATATTTCTACGT
Organism: Bacillus sp. OTU530; assembly: GCF_038440375.1. NCBI lineage: Bacteria > Bacillati > Bacillota > Bacilli > Caryophanales > Bacillaceae > Bacillus > Bacillus sp. OTU530. Next base: position 56,536 of record NZ_JASATP010000009.1, on the reverse strand, counting down.
ATGTGAGCACAAGTGAGCAAGTACAAAGTCATTCTATGGCCGATACTTTTGTAAAGATTGTTCCTACAAATATTATGGATGCATTGGCAAAAGGCGACATGCTTGCAATTATTTTCTTCTCTGTTCTATTTGGACTTGGCGTAGCTGTAATCGGAGAAAGAGGCAAGCCAGTGCTTCATTTCTTCCAAGGTGTAGCAGATGCGATGTTCTATGTAACAAATCAAGTGATGAAGTTCGCTCCATTTGGTGTATTTGCACTGATTGGTGTAACGGTTTCTAAGTTTGGCGTTGGATCACTTATCCCTTTAGGAAAACTAGTACTAGTAGTATACGGTTCTATGATTTTCTTTGTTGTCGTTGTATTGGGCATCGTAGCGAAAATAGCTGGAATCAATATCTTCCAGTTCCTGAAAATTCTAAAAGACGAACTGCTTTTGGCCTACTCTACAGCGAGTTCAGAGACTGTTCTACCAAAAATCATGGAGAAGATGGAGAAATTCGGATGTCCGAAGGCTATCTCATCCTTTGTTATTCCGACAGGTTACTCGTTTAACCTAGATGGATCAACACTATATCAAGCGATTGCAGCCATTTTCTTAGCGCAAATGTATGGTATTGATATGCCGATTTCCCAGCAAATTACGCTTCTTCTTGTGCTGATGGTAACTTCTAAAGGGATTGCTGGTGTACCAGGCGTTTCTTTCGTTGTATTATTAGCAACACTCGGCTCTGTAGGTATTCCTGCAGAAGGATTAGCGTTTATTGCAGGTATCGACCGTATTCTTGATATGGCTCGCACAGCTGTAAACGTAGTGGGAAATTCTCTCGCAGCGGTTGTGATGTCCAAGTGGGAAGGCGAATACAACAAAACAAAAGGCCAAGAGTATTTAAGAGAAACGCAAAAGGTATCTTAATAATCAATACGTTTTATGAATGCTCATGAGTGATATCTAAGGTACTCTTTATAATTTAGAGTTCTTCCGCAATGAGCTTTCCAAAAATTATGGAAAGCGTTGTGTTGGAGAGCTCTATTTTCTATTTGTTACCGCCTTTCAATGTTTAAAGGAAACTAAAAATACTGAATATCTATAACCAAAGATTTAAAATGTTATATCCTGAGCAATTTGTTATAGTGGGAAACAGATAGATAGCTGACAGTTGCTGAATCCAGTTTCTGAGGGCTGTTAGAGTACTACCGTGATAGGATATTTGGAACAAATCTTTAAAACCATTAACGGAAAATCAGCTATGATAAGTCATTCCTCAGATTTTCTTAATACGAGATACTTTACTGAAGTTCTTTCTAGCTTTCATCTATCGATACCATCATGAGGGGGCGAATAATGAAAAAGGGATGGATTGCCCCTTTGTTTTGTGTTTTTTTTCTTACTTCTGGACATTTATACAATCATATAATGAGTAATAGCACTGTGTTCTTGAATTCTCCCTTTGGATAAAAAATAAGAGGCTTAAATTGCCTCTTATTTTTTTATCGGAACGTAGTGAGTAACTGTTGAAATTCAATCTTCATCCAAACGTTCTAATGACTGTTTTAATGTTTCATTTCCTAGCTGTGTATATAATACAGTCGTGTCTGTAGAAGAATGTCCTAGTTGCATCATCACTTGTAAGGAATCCTTTTCCTTGTTGTAGAAGTTCGTTGCAAATGTATGCCGCAGCTTATGGGGGGTAAGCCGGATGTTAAAGGCTTTTGTATATTTATCCACCATATTTTGGATAGCGCGTATGGACATAGCTTGACATGATCCGTTCTGTAATGTTAGAAATACAGACTGCTCATCGTCTGTGGCTTTATATCGCTCTTTACGTACCTGTAGATAAGCCTGTAAATCTGAAAGGGCAGAGGGGGTGATCCAAATAGAATCTTCTTTACCGCCTTTACGAATGATAGATATGAGTCTTTCATTTTCATTAATCTTATCTAATTTTAAGTCAGCTAATTCTCCTACACGTATTCCTGATCCAAGGAATAGGGAAAGGATGGCCAAATCACGTTCCCGATCTCTACGATAATAGATTTCCTTTCTCGTACCAGCTATGAGTTGTTCATACTCTGTTGCTACAAATTCCAATAGCTTGCGATCATCATCATTATGTAGTATTTTACTGCGCATACGACTGGCTCTTGCATTAATGGTTTCTTTCTCTTTTGTTATTTCTACTTTTGCCATAACATTACGATAGAAGTATGGTTCGCCAGTCTTTTCATCTTCTGTTATCGTAGTCAAGTAATGAAAGAGGGACTTTAAGGCTGATATAGAACGGAGAACAGTTGCTTTTTTTAATTTTTGATTCTTAATATCCTCCTTATCCGAATTCATTTTCTTTCGTCGATTGAGATGCTTTATATAGTTTTCTACGTCTTTACGACGTAACAGCTCTAGAACAGAGTATGGAATATCACCGATAACTGGCTGCTCAGTAAGCCCCTCTGCTATAAGCCATTGCAGAAAATGCTTATAATCATGTACATACCCGAGTAGGGTAGAGGGGGAGGCCGAGTCTTCCTTTGCGTCAATGTACTCCTGGATGTACCAGGGTAACTCTTGCATATTGGCATGCAAACGCTCTAGGTGAATAGATTGTTCTCTACGCAAAATAGACACTCCTTATATAATCGATTTTTCTCGAAATATATCGAACTTCGCATTAAATACAATTTTAATGCATAATGGTTTACATAATAAATTTATGGTTATCTATATTTTCTAAGACAGACACAATCTATTTTAAGAAAATGTGGTTTAAACTTGAAGGAAGGGAGGGGGAGTCAGGCCCAAGCATAAGCCCCCGTGTTTTCCTCCTGAATTGTAACAGTTCCTGTACTCAAGCTTCGTAGGATAGTACCTGTTTGACAAATGGGGAAAGCTTTGTAATTAAAAACTCCTTTATGAGTGTTACTTGTTCACACGTGGCCATGTTGGTCACCCCAATTATAAAGTAGCCATAGGGATACATAGCTTAGGTTCATATTATGATTATACTGCGTCAACTGCCCAGAAGTGCAAAAGATTCTTGCAAATTTCCTTCCTTCGAGTGGTGTTTACATCAGGACAGGTTAACAGCTATCCAATAAGGGAAGTCATACTTCCTTTGTTACTTCTTCAATACGTCTAGAGGAAAGACACCATTAATTAGGATTGTGGAACTCGTTTAAATAAAAGTTGCCCTTTATGAATAATGTTATCCAACAATACAGGGTTGCTAAGGGTGTTGAGATGGACGATGTCAATTTTATGAAGAGTAAAGACTTCTTCCTGAACCTGTAGAGCTAGTAGATTGAACTCTTTATCAGAAATTCCAGTTGTTCTGATAGCAATATCATAATCAGATCGTTCGCTAGCAGTACCATTAGAGCGAGAGCCAAATAGATATATTTCTTCTACACCTGGATATGAGGTAAGCAAAGAAATAACTTGTTGCATTACGTTATCCTGTATCATATAGATTGTAACCTTTCTTTTAAAGAGTGAAATAATGCATCTAGAACGTGTACATGCTGCGTTGTAATACGCTCACATACGAGGAAAGCCATCTGTTCATCGTATGTATGGGATGTCATGTTACGATCCGTAATCATACTAAGCCAATCGTCCGCACTGTTAATCAGGCCAACGCTGTAAGCTTCTTTAAATACAGTGCGTGGCGAATTCACTTCCGTAATGCCTTCATATTCTAAAAAAGATTTCATTAGCTTCCATGCCATTTCATATGTAAACTCGAAACGTTGAATGATTCCATCGAGTACAATAGATTGTTCTAGCGGAAGTTGGACAGCTTCTTTTAAACGATAAAGTGCCTTTTCGTAATTCTCTAGTTTATACCTTAGTTTTTCTGTCATTTTTTGCACCTCACCATCTCATTATGTTTCGCAATGTATTTTACTACAAGTGCCGATTTCTAGAACAATCGGTGCTCACGCTTGCAAATTGTTATTGTAGGTAGATATATACAATTATACCACTTTGTTTTATTTTTATCACTTTAATTCTGCGTTAAATTAATATTTAATGCGAAATTGGAAAGGATTGAGTTATAACCTCATGTCTATAATCTTTCCCTTCTCTTTTATCTCAAGTTAGAAAATATCCTGCTAAGGAATAAAGACATTTATACACTTCTTAATTATCTGTATATAGCACTGTATAATGTTAAAATAACAGTTTAATGGATGAACCGTACCCGTAGTTCTTAAAGGAGTTTTCTATAGAAGTATTTTATTTATCTATATAAGTCCATTTTAATGTTTCGACATATTTAAGAGCCCGATTTGGTTTACCCCTGTTTTCGTAACCAATTTGGAAGTCGAACGACTATTACTAAATTGTAGTGAAAGCACGCTATCCTTTTTGTTGAAATCACTGATAAGGATAGCGTTTTTTATGAATACTCCTTAGATCCCTTCTCTTTTATCGCGTAAAAAGATTCAATGTACAGGAGATTAAATGAAGTAATTGAGCATATCTCCCTGTATTCCCAAGACTTTTTACTTTATGAACCCCCATGTTTCAATCCAGTTTACTATCCCCCCTGTTTAGTACGACTTCCTGACTCAGAGATCGTTTTAGCAACAGAGCAATGCCAAAACAAATGATAATAAATACACTAAGGGCTAAAGCATTTTGTATCACGATTTCGGGGATCATACCGCCGACTGCCTCACGCAGCATACTCACCGCATGGGTGAATGGCATAAAGGGACTAATCTTCTGAAAGAAAGGAGATGTCATGCTAACCGGAAAGGTTGCTCCTGAGCTAGATATTTGAAGGACGAGGAAAATCAACGCCATACCATTCCCTATATTGCCAAATACCGAACGTAACGTATAAGTAATCACGACAAACACCATGCTAATGAAAACTGCGAGCAATACAAACCAGAGTTTATCCACGATATACACATGGAGTAAAAACAAATTCCCCAATGCTATAATAACTGCCTGGAAGACACCAACAGTAAGGAACGTCAAAAGCCTGCCGAAATAGATGTGATGATTTCTGTATACACGTTCTGGGTTCCGTACGTCTACGGGCAGAGAAGAAATTAAAATGGTTCCCCCAACCCATAATGCCAGCATCGTATATAGTGGCGTCATAGCCGCACCATAGTTTGGAATCGGGTATATTCGCTTTGTATGCAATGAAATGGGATTCGCTAAGAAACTGCTCTCTTTTTGTGGGTCGTGCATAAGGAAAGAAATAACATCACCTATGTTGACACTGCCCTGAAATTTGCGGATTTGATCTGCTGCGTTTCTTATCTTCTGTTCAAAACTAGGTAAGTCGTTTCGAGCAAAATCTGCGACCTTATGAACTGCGCCCTCAAATGCAGGAAGCTTTTCTTGAACCAAATCTGCCGCTTTTCTAATATCGTCTTCAAGCTTAGGTAAATCATTTCGTACGAACGTAGCAGCCTGGTGGATTTTTTGTTCTACGGCGGGTAAATCATTTTCCACAAAGCTTGCTGCCGCGTTGATTCCTTTGACAACTTGATCTACCCTTTGTTGAAGGTCTGCACGGATTGTTCGTATCGTATCATGAATCTTTACAAGATCTTCTTGAAGACGCGCCAACTGTTCTTGATTTCCTGAGGTATCGGCTTGTGAATCATTAGCTGCTTTTGCATTCTCAATTGCTTGTTTTATATTTGCTTCAATAGCAGACAAGTTTGTCTCTACTTCTGTCATGATTGCTGTGGTACGCTGCATATCTGCCACTTTCCCTTGCAACTCTACAATTTTATTGCCTGCTTCTTGTACGAGTGGCAAGCTCGCTTCCACCTTTAGAATGCTGTCACCTGCTTTTTGAATGTCAGGTATTCTTTGTTTGAGTCCAATAATTTTTTGTGCTTTTTGTCGAATGTCCGGCAACTTTTGCTCCAATTCAATTGCTTTGTTCCCCATTTCTTCAATCTGCGGCAATGCTTGTTCTAACTCCAAAATGCGTGTTTCTGCATTCTGAATAGATGGCAACTTCTGTTGAAGTTCTACACCGGCAGTATGAAATCCAGAGAAAATAGCATCACCAACGGTTTTGGTAAAAGCCTGACTAATTTGTGAGGTTATACTGGAGGCCCCTGAGCTTGCAATCTTTGGTGCAACAGCATTTATTTTTTCATTCACACCAAACTCAATGACGGGTTGTTGGGGATTTACTTCTAAAATACTAGTCAATTTCTTAGAGAAGTCTTTTGGAATCAGCAAATATGCGTAATAGTCCCCATACTTCACCCCTCTCTCGGCCTCTTTACGACTGACAAAGACCCAACCAAGCTTAGGATTTTTTTTGAGGTTTTTAACAGTATCTTCCCCTACATTGATAGCCTTCCCTTGTACCTCTGCTCCTTCATCGTCATTACTGACAGCAACTCGAATACCAGCCGTATTGCTATATGGATCCCAAACAGCTTTAATATTAATCCATGCATAAGCAGAGGGGAGAAGTATAAGTGCTGCGACTAATAACGCCAATTTAGGTGTTGTAAATACACTTTGTAAATCTGTTTTATAGATATACCAAATGCTTTTCATCTCTCTCCTCCTACTCTTGTTTTAAATAGCCTTCCTGTTTGTCTTATCCCCCTTTATTCTTCTCTAAACACTTTCTCTATATTTATAAAGACGTGCAGGAATAAACTCTGCTATATAAGCAAATGTTATTTCATCGTTGGCAGTATTATTAAATGCATAATCTAAACTCCCAAAGTTTTCTAAGCTATTTGAGTTTTTAAACAACAAAAAAATAAAAAAGCTCTTAGCATATTTAAAAATCCGCTAAGAACTATATATTCTAATTATGATTGGAGTATAGCTCGATACGAGTGTCCAAGCCTCAGTACGTTGGGGAGAATTGGTAATGAATCCTATTAAATCTTACCAGATGATTTTTCACAAACGATAATCTGCCGAGTGAACATCCCCTTTTTTACAACACAGCGGTCTACGATTTCAAATCCAGCTTTTATTATTATGGAATCGATTGGTTCAAGTGTTACGATTACCACTTTATCCGTAAATTCCCAGGCACTTTCGAGCATTTCAAGTTGCTCCTCAGGTGTTATTACAGAAAATACATTATAGGGCATATCAATAATTGCTACATCATAACTGCTGGAAATGCTTCGGATGTCCTTACGAGTCACTTCTCCTACTAAGCCAAAATGTGCTATATTCTCTCGTGCTCCAGGAAGTACTAAGGGATTGATATCACTACCGACAATGTCAATTCCCATCGACAATGCTTCGACTAATACTGTTCCAATTCCGCAGCAAGGATCAATTGCTTTTATTCCAGTTGGATCAGGAACAGCAATGTTAGCTACTGCTCTGGCCACACGTGTACTGAGTGATGTGGAATAACTATGCGGCTTTTTCTGATGGTGTAACCAGGCCGCCTTGTTCTTGTGATAATGACCAAATACCCATCGGCCATTTATCTTCATAATTCCAAATAACAATTCCGGATTCAATAGGTCTGGTTCACCAGGAATATGCAAGCCAATCTCCCGCTCAATCGTACGCCGTTGTTCAAAATCTACTTTCTCGGATTCAGCAAGATTCCCATTTTGAATGAAAATAACTTTAAACGTCGCTTCTATTATAGGTAGGTCTTGTACTTGCTTTATGATATCTTGTAAATGATAACCCTCGTAGATTACATCGATCCTTTCCCTTATAAATGGACTTCGGCTTGGATCAACTTTCAAGTTACTTTCCAATGTACTTGATTGTGAATCTTTCCCAAACAAAGAGCGCATCTCTAAAGCACATAAAGCGTCCTCTCCTTCTCGGTATGCATAATTATAAATATGTAACATTGGCTCCATCTTAACACCATCCACCCTATTCATTCTCTTTAGATACTTACAATATGTTTTCTTGTTCATAACTCTGGTGAACGATACTGTGAGTATCATTAAAGTTGATATAAGCTAAAGTATATGTGTTTAAATCATCAACCGCTTTTTATAAATAAAAAAGGACTCTAATATGATATAGAGCCCTTTCATCATTAAGCTTTCTTTACGTTAGTAGCTTGAAGTCCGCGTTGACCTTGTTCAGTGTCAAAATTTACCTTTTGACCTTCATCTAAAGATTTAAACCCTTCGCCTTGGATAGCTGAGAAATGTACGAATACATCTTGTCCACCTTCAGTTTCGATGAAACCAAAACCTTTTTCTGCGTTAAACCATTTTACTGTACCTTGTTGCATGTGTATTTCCTCCTGTGTGGATATAATCCACGATTTATTACTATAATTGCTCAATTAGATATCAAAGACGAAAAGTTTAAATACTTATTCTATCTCTACAGACCGAACAAAAATAATGCTTGTTCAGCATAACAGATAAAATGTAGAAAAGCAAATAAGAAAATCAATAGAGCTTAAACCTGACATTTTTTAAAAGATAAGGTGCATAATTTCCTTCATGTATTTTTCAATTGATAGATCCCGCTATTACGTGTCAATATTTGTGCAGTTAACAGATAGTATCCATCTAACAACAATTACACTAGGTTTTGTCCTTTTTGACATTACTCTCTCTTATTTATGTAAGCATAAACATTTTAAGGTAAGTTTACTTATCACTACAGCTCGATAACTCTCTCATTCCCTTGAATTTGTGGTAATCAGATAATATTTATCCTTATATTCATACCTAATGTTCCAATAGAACCTTCTCAGTTTCTACAAATGTTTAAGTTTAGTTATAAAATCTAGAATTCTTCCTAAACAAGTGAATAGAAAAAGCACAGCAAAATGTAGATACATAAAGTCACCTATATTTGCTGTACTTGAACTATAAATAGGCTTAGATGATTTAGATTAATCTGAATATTACTACTAGTTTTCTTTATTATCTCATATAATTAATATTTATCAAACTTAAATATTAAACACTTACATAAAAGTGGATGGAAGGATTTTATGCCTGAATTAATAAGAAAAGACAAGGAGTAGAATGGAAGCTAGTTCTACCCCTTGTCTTTTTGTAGGTTTTTATCGATTAACCGTAGCCAAGATTATTTGTCTGTATTTTCTTTCTTTTTTGCAGAGTTTGATGCGAATAGAGATAATCCTAATACGACAGAAGCACTCATATACATAAACTTTTTGGCCATGCCTGGTTTTCGCAGGAGCATTAACACTTGAACATTCCCCTTTCGTCTTTCAGGGTAAAAGCAACCTGGAAACTCCGACTTTTTGCTATATAATTCTATGAGTGTTTATCTCACACTTATTTCAACGTGCTCCAACCATCTTAACTCTGCTTGTGTTAAAACAATTTTAGATCCTTCATAACAAGAGATCAACTCTACTTCATTTTGCGCACCGATAAGGGCGCATGTTGGAAATGGTTGATTAAGCACATAGGCAAGAGCAATTTGAATTGTGCTGACATCTTTTTCTTTTGCCAATTGTTCAGCACGGTGCAGACGTTCCCAGTTGTCATCACTGTAGAAAACGCGAACAAGATCTTCATTGCTGTGAGCTTCTGGCGTGAAGCGACCTGTAAAGAAACCTCTTGCTTGGGAAGACCACGATAAAATTGGAAGCTGGTATTTTTTATGCCACTCACAATCAGCGGCATCGGCTGATACACAACCTTCCCAAAATGGTTCATTCGCTTTGGCTAAACTTAAATTTGGACTACTAAAAGTAAAGCCAACTAATCCATTAGCAGCCGCATATTCATTCGCTTCCTGCAACCGTTGAACCGTCCAATTCGACCCACCAATCGCCCTAATTCTTCCGGCGGTAATATGTTCATTTAAGGCATCAATAATGATGCTAACCGGGACACTCTGGTCATCACGATGCAACGCATATAAATCAATATAATCTGTGCCAAGCCTTTCTAAGCTCTCAACAAGATCCTTTGAAATTGCTTCAGGATTTACGCGAGGACCGTTCTGATCATGATGAGCCCCTTTCGTCAAAATGACGACGTCCTCACGATTGTTTCGGTCTTTCATCCATTGGCCAATTGCCAGTTCACTCTCCCCGCCACAGTAAATATGGGCAGTATCAATCGTATTCCCGCCTATTGCAACATAACGATCCAGCACATTACAAACTTTTTCATAAACGCTTGGTCTAAAATAATCAGAGCCTTGAATCAGAGTCGTTACTGGTTTTGATAAACCTGTAACCGTAATCGTTTTCATTACTTTGACCTCCAATATAATTAAATTTCAACACGGCGGCGTTCTCTAGCTGATGTTAAACAAGCATTCAAAACTTTCATATTTAGGACGGCATCGGTCGCTGGAAAAGGAAGTGGTTCTCCGTTCCGAATGCTTCTTCCTAATGCGTCCGCTTGCAGGCTATATTGGTTCAAGCGAGGGACTTCCACTTCTCTGCGCCCATCCTTTGTATATACAAAAAAGTTATCTCGTTCATCCTGATTCACTACAAAAGCGCTAGGCACTTCAATTCGTCCTTCTGTCCCCAAAACTTCGAGCGTATTTCTGAAATCTGCCCACATTCCGCAATCAAAGGTTAAGGCCACACCGCGATTAAACTCCAAAATGCCAGAGGCCATCATATCTACATGATCATGCTCTTCAGAAAATAAAGCGTGAACAGTTGCAGCTTGCGGCTCTTCGTTTAACAACATGCGTGCTGCACTAATCGGATAAACACCAACATCATATAATGAGCCGCCGCCCCACTCTTGTTGATAACGAACATTGCTCATGTCCTTTGAATTATTAAAGGTAAATGTACTATGAATTCCGCGAAGCTCTCCTATTTCACCCGATTTAACAATGTCGCAAATTGTGGTATACCGCGGATGATACCGGTACATAAACGCTTCAGCAAATACAACGCCAGCGTTTTCGCAAGCCTCGACCATTTCTTGTGCTTCATCTGCATTGATTGCTAATGGCTTCTCGCATAATACATGTTTGCCGGCTTCTGCTGCACGAATAGCCCATTCTTTATGCAGATGGTTAGGCAGCGGAATGTAAACGGCTTCAATAGTAGGATCAGTAAGCAATGCTTCATAACTTCCATAAGCTATCGGTATATCCAATTGTTGAGCTGTTTGCTTGGCCTTGTCCAATCCGCGACTAGCAATCGCAGCGACTTCGCCTGTTTCAGATTGCTGGATTCCTGGTATAACTGAGCGTTTCGCAATTCCGGCGCACCCGATAATACCCCAACGAATTTTTTTCATTACGTTCCTCTCCTCTATGTATGTAAGTAATACTATATTGTCATTATATTAAACTCATAATAAAATAAAAATAACATCTTTTTGCCCTACATATGAAACAATATTGCTATGAAAAGAGTGATAGCAAATGCAAAGACAATATTTATTACCCACACTTAATGATCATGAATATATGGTACTCCCAGAATCAATCGGATGGTATTGGGATGAGCCCGAACATCAGGTAGACCGGAAAGTCGGAACGCTTAATAATTTTAGTATCCATTTTGTTGTCTCTGGATCTGGTTTTGTAGAAATTGACGGAAAACAATTTTCCTTGAAGCGCGGGGATGCTTTTCTGTATTTTCCTATGCAGGAACAGCGTTATTACAGCAGCCGTCATGACCCGTGGAATATTCGGTGGGTTCATTTTTATGGAAGTATCCTCAATCCATTTTTATCGGAAAAAGGGTTTCATCGACATTCGCTTTGGAATGTTCAACATAGTCAGCCATTAGAAGAAGCACATGAACAGCTTCTCCTTGAAGCAGAGAAGAATAGTTTTTTGCATTTGTCCCGTTTGTCCACTCTTACCTATACCTTCTTAATGGAGTTTATTACAAATGTAGTGCCTCGAACTTCTGATCGAAGGCAGGAATTAGACGATCGAATTCAATCTTTGCTACCCTTAATGCAAAGTAAAGCTTGTGAACCATTTGAATTGGATTTCTGGGCAGACCAAGCAGGTGTGAGCACTTATTATTTTTGCCGCCTTTTTAAACGGGCTACACAAATGACGCCAATGGCGTTTATTACATTATGCCGGCTTCAAATGAGCAAGCAATGGCTGCTGGATAAGAAAGAAATGACCATTAAAGAAATTGCTCTAAAAGCGGGCTATCCGAGTATAAGTTATTTTAATAAACGTTTTTTAGAACACGAAGGAATGACGCCTACCAGCTACCGCCAGCTGTATCCTTTTAAAACATAGAAATAGGAAGGTACTTTGTTACCTCTTCTTATATATTAGTATCGATTTGATTACTCTTTATACATGATCAAAAATTCAGATTTCCATTTATATGACTTGTGATAAATAGCTTCAAGACAGTCCACCTTTCGAATTTCCCTCTGAATGTTAGACTGTCTTTTTTCGTTTAATCCTTTAAAATACTGAGCATTGTTCTATTGACTCAGATCCACTTGCGATTTCAGTATATACGTTTGAGTGTTACTGTCCCACACGATGCCGATGTTACCTCCTCTTTCAAGATCCTTAGGGCAGAACTTGAATTCCAAAGTCTGGTACCGTAGGAATTTCCTTTTCAAACGGATTTCGTTTACAATGATGTAAAATGGGGTGAACGCCCAAGAAATGAGGGATCCTCATGAGATGTGGATCAAAATGCTTTGTTGTTGAAATGGAGATAAAGGGAGAAAAGCAAATCAAGTCAGTCACCGCGAGAACACCTGTGGACGCAAGAAAAACCATTCGAGGAGAATATGGAGCAGGGGCTTATATCTTATCGGTTACAGAAGAGAAAAAGAAATAGTAATCCCAGTCGATGCTAGCAGCGCTATACAAAACAACTGTTTCTCTCTCTTTTCATAATCAGGAAGTTTAGCTTTAGTGAACCTCTTGTTCAAATGAATGGGCTAAGCTCTCAGATTACAGTCATTATTATGACACTGGACACTGGTCATTTAATTTGCCCTAGAGGTGTTCTTGGTTATAATAGACGTTCTTGGTTATAATAATGGGTGTAATGTGATCTATGATTTCAAGTACAATGTTATATATTTCACTGTTATTTGTGGCAGGATTCACCACAGCCTCTCTAACTGCACAATTGAAAAAAGAACCTTCAATCCAAAGATAGATCAAAGGTTCTATGTTTTATTTTCAATGTCGCTTAAACGTTTCATTAAAATGCCTTTGTTTCTATATCCAAAGAATTAACTATAGGCTAATTCTTTTTCGTCTAGACCTAGCGTCTGTGCTGTTGAAGTATGAATTTCTTGGAAAAGCTCTGGATTTTCCACTAACGACACGCCAAAAGAAGGAATCATTTCTTTTATTTTTGGTTCCCACCCTTTCATATGTTGCGGGAAGCATCTTTCTAATACCTCAAGCATAACGTGAACGGCAGTAGAAGCACCCGGAGAAGCACCGAGTAATGCAGCTATCGAGCCATCAGCGGCACTAACAACTTCCGTACCAAATTGAAGTGTTCCTTTACCGCCGGCCTCAGTATCTTTAATAACTTGCACACGTTGACCCGCTACCACTATATCCCAATCCTCGCTTTTGGCGTTCGGAATAAACTCGCGTAATTCTTCCATGCGATCTTCGTTGGATAACATAACTTGCTGAATCAGGTATTTTGTTAATGACATCTCTTTTGCACCCGCCGCCAACATAGTGAAGACATTATTCGGTTTTACGGAATTTATCAAATCAAAATTTGAACCAGTTTTTAAGAACTTTGGTGAGAAACCGGCAAACGGTCCAAACAGCAATGTTTTTTCGTTGTCCATATATCTTGTATCAAGATGCGGAACAGACATTGGAGGAGCACCAACCTTAGCTTTACCGTATACTTTTGCATGATGCTGTGCTGCAACTTCTGGATTATTACATACCATAAATAGTCCGCTTACTGGGAATCCGCCAATATTTTTCGATTCAGGAATACCAGTTTTTTGTAGTAAAAGCAGACTTCCGCCCCCACCGCCGATAAAGACGAACTTTGCACTATGGTATTCAATTTTACCGCTATCGATATCATGCACTTTCACTTCCCACGAGCCGTCGCTAGCACGTTTAATATCCTTAACACTATGCTTGTAGTTTATCTCGACGTTTTCACTCTCTAAGTGGTCAAACAACATACGTGTTAAAGCACCAAAGTTAATATCAGTTCCGGAATCGATTTTTGTTGCCGCTATCGGTTCATTCGATGTCCGGCCTTCCATGATAAGCGGAATCCATTCCTTTAGCTTTTCCGGATCATTGGAAAACTCCATCCCTTGAAACAGCGGATTGTTTGACAGCATTTCAAAACGTTTTTTCAAAAACGTTACATTTTTTTCCCCTTGTACTAAACTCATGTGAGGTATTGGCATGATAAAGTCCTGCGGATTATGAATCACATTGTTGTTTACAAGATAAGACCAAAACTGTCTTGAAAGCTGAAACTGTTCATTAATTTTTATAGCTTTGCTAATATCTATAGATCCGTCAGATTTTTCGGATGTATAGTTAAGCTCGCACAGTGCAGCATGGCCTGTACCCGCATTATTCCATTCGTTAGAGCTTTCTTCTCCTGCATTTGCGAGTTTCTCAAACACCTTGATTTCCCATTCCGGTGCTAATTCTTTCAGTAATGATCCCAAAGTCGCGCTCATGACTCCCGCACCAATTAAGATAACGTCTGTTTTTTTCTGTATGTTGCTCATGATAACCTTCCTTCATCCTCTATATTTGCAAAAAGAGTAAGCACTCCTGCTTAGTTGTTACAAACAGTAAGGCGCCGCCTAGGAACACATCTTTTCGATCTCAATTATAACTGCATCATAATCTATTATAATTATTTATAGATTAAAATATCTACTATTATCTGATAATTATAAACCATTTAAAGCCGGTAAAGAAGTGGGAAGTCTCTCCACAAAACCCTAGAAACACACAAAAACCAAGGCACTCAGCTTCTCACAAAGGTTAAGGCTTTTGGTTTGCCCAATGTAATAATTGAATCTCTCTTTAGTATTATCCTTAGTATGATGTCAATTTCACTATCAATCCTTTGTTCGATGTTACCTTCTTTAATTGCTTTTCTGTTGTTGATTTTTCTTGAAGATTCATATATATGTAACTTTTTAAGACCTTTTGTAATTTAAAGAAAACTCGCCGATTGGTGCCTCCTGCCCGTGGGCGAAGACAAAGGTGTAGTTGCTACAGTGTAACAAATACATTTGATTAATGTACTTTGCAACTAAAATAAGTAAGCAGTCTATATAGACTGCTTACAAAAAGTTCCTTGCTATGTTTTCTTTTGCTTTATTGTATTAGCTTCGTCGCTTCCGTCCAGCTTATATGCTCAAAGGTCCGCCGAGCTCAACAATCTCTTCAGATACGCCTGTGAACTTTTTGAAGTTTTCTTTGAACTTGCTGGCAAGATCTAATGCCTTGGCCTTATAAGCTTCTTTGTCAGCCCAGGTTTGTTCTGGCATTAATACACCATCAGGTACACCTGGAACATGGAGCGGAATTTCCAGACCGAAGATATCATCCTTTCCAGTTTCCACGTTGTCTAATTCACCGTTAAGTGCTGCTTTTACCATAGCGCGTGTGTAGGAAAGATTCATACGCTGACCTACGCCGTATTCGCCACCAGTCCAGCCAGTGTTCACTAAAAATACGTTTGCATTGTGTTTTTCAATTTTTTCTCCGAGCATTTCTGCATAACGAGATGCGTTAAGCGGTAAGAATGGCGAACCGAAGCATGTCGAAAATGTTACTTGTGGAGAAGTAATCCCCCGCTCTGTTCCGGCTAGCTTACTCGTGTAACCGCTTAAGAAATGGTACATGGCTTGCTCTTTGGATAACTTGCTGATGGGAGGCAATACGCCGAACGCATCAGCTGTTAAGAACACAATGGTATTGGGATGTCCGGCAACGCTTGGAAGCATAATATTATCGATTGCGTCAATGGGATACGCGGCACGTGTATTTTCAGTTAGCGATATATCGTCGTAGTTAGCAAGTCTAGTATTCTCGTCAATCTTCACATTTTCTAATACAGAACCGAATGTAATCGCATCAAAGATTTGCGGCTCCTTCTCGCGAGATAGATTCACACATTTTGCGTAGCAGCCGCCTTCAATATTAAACACACCGTCATCAGACCAGCCATGCTCGTCATCACCGATTAGCTGGCGGTCTGGATCTGCAGATAGCGTTGTCTTTCCTGTTCCGGATAAGCCAAAGAACAATGCTACATCGCCCTCTTCACCCACATTTGCAGAACAGTGCATGGATAAAATGTCTTGTTCTGGCAACAAGTAGTTCATCACAGAGAAAATGGATTTCTTCATTTCACCTGCATATTCAGTACCGCCGATCAGTACAATGCGCTTTTCAAACGAAACGATGATAAACGTTTCAGAATTTGTGCCGTCAAGAATTGGATCTGCTTTAAATGTCGGGGCAGATACGATTGTAAATTGTGCATCGTGTTTAGAGAGCTCCACCTCTGTCGGACGAATAAACAATTGGTGGGCAAATAAGTTATGCCAAGCATATTCATTGATCACTTGAATAGGAAGACGGCAGCTGGGATCCGCTCCAGCAAAACCTTTAAATACGAAGAGTTCTTCTTTTTCTTGTAAGTATTCTAATACCTTTGTGTAGAGACGTTCAAAATGCTGTTGGGAAATCGGTTGGTTTACAGGGCCCCAATCGATTTTATCTGCAGTGGATGCTTCTTTTACAATGAATTTATCTTTAGGAGAACGACCTGTGTATGTACCGGTTGCAACAGAAACAGCACCAGTGGAAGTTAATGTTCCTTCTTCTCTCATTAATACTTTTTCTATTAGCTGCGAAACACTTAATTGAACCTGTGCATTGCTTCTATTTAATAATTCATGTAATTCTATTTGGGCAGTCACAGTACTCATATCTATACCATCCTTTATCTTTTTTATAAAAATTTCTATCAATAGTTATCGAGTCAACCCTTTAAATATGTTGCATATGTTTCCGGCCAGCCAACTCACCTGCTACTAGCTTTACAAGATCGACTACGCGGCAGGAATAGCCCCACTCGTTATCGTACCAAGCAAGAACCTTGATCTTACGGGTTCCCATCACGATTGTTGATAAACCATCAATAATGGCTGAACTTGGATTTGTATTAAAATCTACAGACACAAGCGGTGCATCGCAGAATTCTATAATCCCCTTCATCGATCCTTGCGCCGCAGTATGGAGGGCATCATTCACTTGTTCCACTGTCACATCACACTTTACGTCTACTACAAGGTCTACAAGCGATACATTTGGAGTCGGAACGCGTAGCGCCATCCCATGCAATTTGCCGGACAAATGTGGCAGTACCTTGGCTAATGCCTTAGCAGCACCTGTTGTGGTCGGAATAATCGATTGTGCACAAGCCCGAGCTCTACGTAAATCCTTATGTGGATTATCGGTGTTATTCTGATCATTTGTATATGCATGTACAGTGGTCATCAAGCCGTTCTCAATGCCGAATTGTTCATCTAACACCTTTACGACGGGAGCAAGACAATTAGTTGTACAGGAGGCATTTGAGATCACATCATGTTTTGTCAGATCCAATTGCTTGTCATTTACACCAACTACGATCGTAACATCTTCATTTTTACCAGGAGCTGTTAAAATGACCTTCTTTGCCCCTGCCTCTAGGTGGAGACTTGCTTGTTCTTTCGAATTAAATTTTCCTGTTGCTTCAATCACAACATCTACGCCGAGTTCCTTCCAAGGAAGCTCCTGCGGATTACGGTGATTCAGAAGCTGAACCAGCTTACCATCCACCAATAAGTGATTTTGCAATACCTCTATTGTACCGTCAAACTTCCCGTGTACGGTGTCATACTGAATCAGGTGGGCTAACGTCTCTGCTGGATAGCTTGCATTAATGGCTACCACCTGAAATGAGCTTTCTTTGATTGCCTGACGAAATACCATTCTTCCAATACGCCCAAACCCGTTAATAGCAACATTGATCATATTAATAAATACCACCTTTTATTATGTTATACTATTTTTCTTTCGATCTGAAAATAGTATAACATAATTAAAAATAAATTCATTAAATATTTTATTTTTTTTTAATAACTCACTCAAAGTGAGCATTTTCATTCAAAAATGTTACCAATCAGGTAGGAATGGCAGGTACCCTATGCCACTTGAAGTTCTTTTTTTGACAAAGTCAAGCTGTCGTCTCCTTTATACCCACATAAGGAAGCGTTTGCATTTCTTGTGTTAGTTTAATATGTATCCCCCTGTTTTTTAGTAACCCTATCTTAGTAGTTTTTGGAGGAGATTCATAGCTTATGTAACTTTTGCAATGGTTTTTGTGATTAAAAAAAGTAAGCAGCCAAATAGCTGCTTACCATTTCTTTATATGATAAAAATACTCAATCCGATTATTCTTCATGTAAAAAAACACTGGATATATATCAGTGTTTTTTTACATGAGAATGAATTAGATAATTATAATATAATTGACGATCTCGTAGTTCTATTAGATTAAATCGTACTTTATTAGCGAAGTGTCGATAGATTCCTTTTACACTGCAGGAAAGTATACAATTCCAGCTTGAGGTGAATTCGGCGTAGTGGGAAATTTCAGGGATACACTACGCCTCTGTCTTCGTCCAAGGATGGAGTTTGCCAATCGGCGAGTTTTCTCTAAACAATCATGAAGCTGTTATTGAAGGGATTGCAAATGCTCAGCGAGACGATCCCAAGTTTCAGTAATTCCTTGCTCCATTCCCATATCCAAGACGGCCTTGAGTGCTTCAGTGGAAGCATATTGAGCCCGACTGACGAGCTTCGTCTTGCCTTCATGCTCTACAAAGGTGATTGTGTTCTTGCTCGAAGGCATATTCTCCGCTTCATTGCCTTCAGCATCAGAGAAGTAGTCAACATATACGATTTTTTCTGCCTCTACAATTTCCAGGTATACCGCTTTTCCCCAAGATTCGTATCCGTAAAAATCCCCTTGTTTCTCATCAATGCACTTCATGCAGTAATGCCAAGTGCCGCTTGGACGAAAATCTATATTGCAAACCGTAAGCGTCCATCCACGAGGGCCCCACCAGTGCTTTAGATGCTCAGCCTCGGAGAATGCTTTGAATACCAGCTCACACGGCGCATCAAAAACACGCTCCAGAATTAGTTCCTGACCCTCTACCGTGGAAATCATTTTGTTTAGCATGAAAAAATCCCTCCAAATATTTAATTTTGTTTGTCCCCTTTGGATTGTAGCTTCTGCAAATAATTCTCTAGATTGTCTAGTCTCTCCTCCCAAACACTGCGGTAAGTTTCAAGCCAAGTATCCAGTGCTTGGAAGGGCTCTGACCGGAGCTTGTAGATTCGTCGATTAGCAATCGCTTGGACCTCGACGAATCCAGCTTCACTAAGTACACGGAGATGTTTAGAAGTTTGTGGCTGGAGAAGACTAAGTTGTTCAGCAATTTCCCCTACAGTAAGAGGACCATTACGCAAAAGCTCAACAATGTTTAGTCGGTTGGGCTCAGCAAGTGCATTCAAAGTTGTTGTGATTTTGACACCCATATAAGCTTTCTCCTTTCACTCCAAATATAACTCAAAACGAATATTCCTGTCAAGGAATATTCAAGCGCCATTTTTGCTCCCTATAAAATTAACGAGAGAGGTTCTGCACAGAGACGAAATCGATACAGGGCGCCTCATAGCACCCCCTTTGTTTACTCTGTATTCCGCCCCCACGTACACATTCATCTTACTAGATACTTGTTAACCCCTTTTAAAGTTCACCTTGGATTTTATAACTTTCATTCTCTACTGTTTATGATCTTTTGGTTTTTCTCTCACTGCAATAACATTCTGCATTACTAGGGTTTTTCTACGAACTTAATTTTCCTCATTATTTTTTGGATTACTCTTGGAAAAAAATAAGCGCCAAAGAAAGCACAAATAAAAGCCTGTGACCAAATTTTTGACCAGTTATGAAAAAATGTATGATTATAACCAAAATTTATTGAGACTAATACAAACGAAACAAAAAGAGACATACTTAAAGCCATAAAAAATGCAAAAATAATATTTTTATATTTGGCATTAATATTCATTATTCTCCACCTTTTAACAGATTTTTCGGAAAGAAGTCCCCCTCCTCAAGGAGTGGGAAGGGCATAGCCCAACGAGTAGGTGGGGGATGAATTTCCGGTAGGCACAAGCCTACAAAACTGAGAATTGCCAGTTATTATTATGGCAAATCAATTCTAAACGACTCAAATTCACCTGTTTATAAGATTTGCCTGGAACCGTAATGTAATCTCCTTGTATGTTTTTTACATAACAAGTTTGTCCACTAAATCCACTAATCCAGCCAACTTGTCCAAACACACGAACTTTATCATTCAAATACCATGAACCGACTGTTTTTGTGTTCTTTTCATTCCGTTTGGATTGTGTATTTTTTTCTTTTCTGCCTTTTCTAGCGGTTGCTTCATGTAAAGAGCGTTTTTTCTTCCTAAATTGTTTGATGGAAAGAACGTGAGCTGTATTTTCTTTGATGTTGGTTATCCCTGTAATTGCAATGGCATCATTGTAATGTGTTTTTTCGAGTTGCAGTTCTTTTCTTCTTGGTGTAGTCATGCTGCCATATATAATGTAAGCATCAGGGTACGTATCAAATACCCTTCTACGAAAGATGTTCATAAAGGGTCCTTCTTTGTAGCGTTTGGTTTTCTTCTTTTCAACCATCCACTTCCAAAGGATGTTACCTTCCTGATGATTCTCATGGGTATGGCAAGTTGTGCAAACCGTAATCAAATTGGATGCTGCATTGCTACCATCATGGCTTCTGTAGACGATATGGTGCGTTTGTAAAATGCCGCCTTTTTTCTTGCAGACTTGGCAAGTGTAGTTGTCTCTTGCAAAGACAAAATATCGTACATCATAATACCCAAAGGTATCACCTTCTTGATATTCCTTGCCCTGAATGTCTGGATTCATCATCTTTTGTACGTCAAACTTTCCTACTTCTATGTGCAATTTACATGTTGGAAGGAATGAATAAAAGGTATCTATCCAATGAAATGTGTTATGTATTCTGCTCTGAATAGAAGGTGGAAGCCAACCCTTTGGACGGGATAAAGTGAAGGATATGGATATTTTACGATATCCTCCTTTCTTTTTTCCTTTCCCTTCTACATACACGCGTTTTGTTTTGTACCTGAATTTTGACCTTCTGTATCGTGTTTTACGATTTCTTCTGCTTCTTCTATAGATTTTCTTTGTTTCCAAGTTGCTTTTTACATCCTGACGTAGCTCTATTTCTGCTTTTCCAAGAACCTTTTCATCGGATGCAACGGCAGCTCTCATGTGCTTTGCCCCTAAATCAATTCCTAATTTTGTTTCTTGTGTTGTTTCTCCAGTTGGATATGATAACTGAATTGTAAAAGGGTTATATCTTACAATGATTGCTTTTTGTTCTTTTAGTAGAATTCTAGCCTTACGAGTCGAACAAGGCGTAAGTGGCTCTCCTCGTAAGTTTCTGACGAATACTCGCAAGTTTCGTCCCTCCTTAGAGTTTGTTTCCCTTCGTCCATGTTGGATAAGCTTCTTGCCTCAGGTTGACCGTTCCTCCTCTCAGAACTGTTACAGAGCCTGAACGACAGATTGTGCTTGGGAATCACACAAAGCCGTATTGACTTACCCAACGTAGTCACTCGCTATGGCTCACCATATACCGGAGACTGGGACTAGACAACTAGGCTTTTACAAGCCCCCACTTTCGACCAACGGAAGTCCCCTTATGGGAAAAACGTGTTAACGTTTAAGTGGTGGGTAGTTGACTCAAATAATTTTAACTACACGCTCTATTCCAAGGTTAATTTTATTTATTACACTGAGGATTAGATTAAAACAAATTCTACTACCTCATAGTAAAGCATAAAGCAAAATCTTTTCATTTAGCCTTCTCACTTTAGCCTTGTTTCTTTTGTTGCCTCATTTCTCTATGTTCATTTTATGGAAATAACAGATATATCCCCGTTAACTTTTTCAAGTCTTTCCAATCATCATGCTGTAAATTATTGCTGAATCATATCCCGTATCTATGGAAAGTTTCATAAAAACATAAGATGCCCCAATTCACAAAAACAGTAGCTATATCGTATCACCTGCATTTACATTAGTAAAATGAATATTTATAATGAAACTATTAGAAATCCTAATACAAAGGAGCTAGTGAGGGTGAATTCTTATTATGCTTTTATCAAAGCCGTAGAAACAGGAAGTTTTACCAAAGCGGCTGAAGAACTTGGCTATACTCAATCCGCTATTAGCCAAATGGTGCATTCATTAGAGGAAGAGCTTTCTACCACTCTTATTTTACGCTCTCGAAAAGGTATTACACTGACACCTGATGGTGAGGAATTTTTGCCATATATTAAGAATATTTGTAATTCACATAGGGAGCTCATAGAAAAACTCAAAGAGATGGAAGGACTACAAAGTGGGCTTATTCGAATTGGCACATTTTCTAGCGTTGCATGTCATTGGCTACCCGGATTGATCAAAGATTTCAAGGAACAGTACCCAGCTGTTCATTTCGAATTACACCAAGGCAATTATACGGATATCTCTAATTGGATTAAAGAAGGAAGCGTAGACTTTGGCTTTGTAAATCCAAAAGCCGTATCAAATCTAACTACCACTCCCTTGCAAGAAGATGAAATGCTTGCCGTATTGCCAGTAGATCATCCTTTAGCTGCGCACAGTAAAGTCCCATTGAAGGAATTAACAAATGGACCTTACATACTTTTAGATGAGGGAGAAATAAGTGAACCATTAACTATTTTTAAACAAAATAACTTTGAACCTAATATACAATACCGAGTACATGATGCGTATTGGATTATGTCCATGATCGAACAAGGGCTTGGCATTTCTATTTTACCGAAACTTGTCCTAAATAGATGTCCGTATACTATTGTCACGAAAGCGATCTCCCCAGCTATTGTTCGGACAATTAGTCTGACATATAAGGATAAAAGAGTATTGCCGATAGCAAGTAGATATTTTATTGATTTTATCATTGAAAGGTATAGTAAAAATGAACCTGTATGAAATCTAATGAAACTTGCTGTATAAAAAAATAAAGAGCTACAGTAAAATGTTAACATTGGGAGTCAATGTATCTAGAAGCCTATAATGAGAGCCCTCTAGCTAAGCTGATCTGGAGGGCTCTCATTATATTCACATACTTCTCGAAAACAAAAGTTGGCCTATTCAACATGAGTATCCATAGTTAAATCCATTTTGCGGCTATTCTTACTTTTTCAAAACCGGAATCCATATTTCGCTTTTAAAAGTTGGTGAAGTAATATCCTTATTTTCATTCCAAAGGATTTCTGGTCCTTTTGTTTGTTCATAGTTCGAGGATGGAAACCATTCAGAATAAATGCGTCCCCATACATTTTGCAGTGTATCAGGAAACGGTCCAACTACCTCAAATACCGCCCATGTAGATGCTGCCACTTCAAGAGATGTTAGATGATTGGGACACTCTTTCGTTGTTGCTACGCCAATATAGTGATCCAGCTCACCTTTTTCCTCCATCCTGCCTTCAGAAAAATTCGCAGATGCACTGAGTAACCCCATTGGCTCAGTATTGGATAATTTTTTAAGCTCATATATTTTGTTCTCATCTAAACTTTTCCACATAGAAGCAATCTCGGGATTAATCCCTTTAAACAGGATCGGAACTCTTTTGTAAATTCCAACAATACGAAATGCTGCTTTTTCTTCGATTCGATAGTTCATCTCATCGCCCCCTTGAATGGATAATTGGAAGGTCATCGGTGGATAGGCTTTAAGGGAGCTCCCATTATTTCTTGCCTCTGAAGGTGTGATACCGTGTAGGTTCTGAAAGGCTCTTGTAAACGAGTCAGGCGAATTATATGTGTACTTTACCGCAACGTCAATGACCTTTACTTGATGATTTCTAAGCTCAAAAGCAGCAAGCGTAAGTCGCCTGCGGCGTATATATTCAGACATTGTAATACCCGCAAGAAAGGAAAACATCCTTTTAAAGTGATATTCCGAGCAACAGGCAAGTCTTGCTACTTCCTTAAAATCAATGTCATTCGTAAGATTTTCCTCAATAAATTTCATTGCATTATTCATATTTTGAAGCAAATCCACTGTCATGCCCTCCTTATATCAATAGAATAACAGGAGCCGAAGCTTTCCACCCGACATTTTGTGCACCATAATGCAGGATGTATGCTTTCTCCACTAAACTGTTCTTCCGTATGTCCCTTTTTCTTCTTTCCTTGACGAAATATCGCCAATATTTCAAAGTGAGTTTTAAGAGATTGACTGTTTTAGTTAGCTTCTTCAAGGGCGTTTTACTTGTATGTATTAAAAACCTTTTTTAATTTTACATAAAAAATAGATTGCTTCAAAACACAGTTATGAAATATAATATCAAAATGATAATGATTATCAATATTATAAATTATGAAAAAAGGCTGAGTTAAAGATGTTACATATCCCTTCTCAAAAGTGCATGAAAGATCGTTCAAATGCTTTTCTGATACTGTTTTTATTTATTTTTGCTATTTTTGGAGTATTAGGATGCATAATTTTGGCTATTTCTCTTGGAGCAAAAGAAATTACTTTCAATACAGTTTTGTCAGCAATTTTTAATTATAATCCTCTATTAACTGAGCAACAGATTATCCATGAACTGCGGCTTCCACGGGTGATAGGTGCTGCAATCGTCGGAGCAGCTTTTGCAGTTGCGGGGTGTTTAATGCAAGGAGTAACCCGTAATCCGTTAGCTGATGCAGGGATTCTTGGAATTAATGCTGGAGCAATGTTTACTGTAACTCTTTGCTTTGCTTTTTTTCCAGGGATTCCGTATTCTTTACTGATGATTTTTTCTTTTATTGGAGCAGTACTTAGTACTTTACTCATTTTTATCATCGGATCTTCTTCCCCAGGTGGAATAACACCAATACGGCTGACTATTTCAGGTGCAGTAATAGCAGCACTCCTACATTCACTTAGTGCAGGTGTAGCGATTTACTTTGATTTGAGCCAAGACTTAGCTTTTTGGTACGCGGGAGGGGTTGCGGGAATTAAGTGGGATCATTTAAAGGTGTTGGTTCCGGTTATTCTCATCACCATTATTTGGGCAATAGCGATGGGGCGTTCTGTTTCTCTTATTTCCTTAGGAGATGATATTGCACGAAATCTTGGAATGAACGTAATTCTCATAAAAGTACTTTCTATTATCATTGCGGTCATTTTGGCAGGAGTTTCTGTTTCAGCTGTTGGATCAATAGGTTTTATTGGGTTAGTTATTCCACATATTTCTCGAAAGCTGGTTGGGGTAGACTATAAACTTATCATTCCAATGTCAGCATTATTAGGTTCAATCTTATTGATGATAGCTGATTTAGGAGCTAGAACAATAAACCCGCCTCGTGAATTGGCAATTGGTATATTGGTAGCCCTCGTAGGAGTTCCTTTTTTTCTTTATATTGCTCGTAAAACTGGGAGGGATTTATAGGTGAAATACCAAGTCAATAAAGACAACGAGAGAACCTATACTGTTTCCCTTATCTTAATTCTGATTAGTATTGGTATCGTATTAATCAGTTTGAATACGGGGTCTTTTCAAATTGCTCCATTACAAGTGATCCAAACTCTTTTTGGTTACGGTGATTATACAAGCTCTTTAGTGTTGTATGAATACCGTATGCCTCGAATCCTGATTACTATGTTGGGCGGGATCGGTCTGGGGATTTCTGGAGCGATATTACAAGGATTATCCCGTAACCCTTTGGCAGACCCAGGAATCTTAGGGTTACATTCGGGTGCAGCCTTTGGTCTGATTATTTTTGTCACATATTTTCATTCTTTAGATGAATATGCAGCCATTCTGATCCCGTTATTTACTTTTTTAGGCGGTTTATTAACGGCTTTCATTATTATTTTACTTACGTATGAGCGTACCAAGGGTTTACTGCCTATCCGGCTTATTCTCACAGGCATTGCTGTTTCAGCCGGTTTTAGTGCAGTTACGCTTTTCTTATCCCTTCGTCTTAATGAAGAAACTTACACATTTGCTTCAAGATGGCTAGTGGGAAATGTTTGGGGAAGAGATTGGATACATGTCACTGCACTTTTTCCTTGGATTCTTGTATTGGCACCTTTTGCTTGGTTTCAGTCTAGGACTTTAAATGCCTTATCCTTAGGTGATGAAGTGGCAGCCGGCCTTGGTACTTCCGTTCAAAGTCAGCGCCTGCTAATGATGGCAACCGCTGTTGGTTTATCCTGTGCAAGTGTAGCAATGGTAGGTGGCATTGGGTTTATTGGTCTAGTTGCTCCGCATCTTGCACGTCGTCTCGTCGGTCCTATGTACCAAGGTTTTCTCCCAGTCGCAGGACTCATAGGGATGGTGATTTTAGTACTTGCAGATACAGTGGGCCGTTCTATTTTCCAGCCCAATGCTATTCCAGCGGGTGTAATCGTTGCAGCCATAGGAGCCCCTTATTTTCTTTACTTACTAACTAAAACAAAATAAGTTTTTCAACAAGGAGAAAATCATGAAAAAGCAACTTACCATTTTATTCAGTATTCTATTGTTACTTGTATTGTCAGCTTGCGGACAAACCGCTTCAAATGAAGCTAAGTCGACTAGTGAAGGAAAAAGCGATAATAAAGAAACTAAAATCGCATCCCTCTCTATTCACTTAACAAATGATTTACTTGCCTTAGGCATCAAGCCCATTGGTTCCGTCATTGGCGGAGATCTGAAAGACTTTCTTCCTCACGTAAAGGATCAATTGAAAGATACGAAAAAACTTGGACCTGTTAAGGATCCCGACATGGAAGCATTGATTGAATTACATCCTTCTGTAATCTACCTTGATGAGGAATTCGCTGGACAAGATGTATCAAAATATGAAAAAATTGCACCCACTGAAGTATTTGACCTTAATAAAGGGACATGGAGAGATCATTTAAAAGCGATAGGTAAACTAGTTGACCGCGAACCGCAAGCAGAGCAATTTATTAAAGATTACGAAAAACAATCACAAGAAGTGAAAACCTTAATTAAGAATAAACTTGGTGAAGATAGTAAAGTAATGGCCATCCGTGTTACAGCAAAAGAGTTACGAGTATTTAGTACAAAGCGTCCAATGGGTCCAATTTTATTCGAAGATTTAGGCTTAAAACCAGCTAAAGGCATTGAGGAGCTTGACTCAAATCAGCCTTACGAAGTGATTTCTCAAGAAATTCTTCCCGATTTTGATGCTGATGCTATATTTGTTGTTGTCAATAGCGACGATGAAGCGCAAACAGCTTTTAAACAGTTAGAAGAGTCCCCTCTTTGGAAAGGGCTAAAAGCAGTTAAAGGCAACCATGTTTACGTAATTTCAGATCAGCCATGGCTTGACTATTCAGCATTAGGAAATAAAATGGCAATGGATCAGGCCAAAGAAATCTTTTCCAAATAAATAACAGAAAAATACTTTCAGATTTTTCACCATATCTAATGAACACCTCTGATAGTATCATAAAACTTGCAATGGTAAAGCCTATGGAACAAAGATTCCATAGGCTTTTATAAAGAAAACTCACCGATTGGCGAGCCCTGCCCCCCGGGCGAAGACAGAGGTGTAGTTGCCCTTATACTGTATTTCTAAAATTTCTTAAAGTATAAAGAAAACTCGCCGACTGGCGAGCCCTGCTCCTAGGCGAAGACAGAGGCGTAGTCCTAAAATTTCCGACTACGTCGAAGTCGCGTCTAGCTGGAAATTTATCCTTTCTTACAGTGGAACAAAAAACAGACATTTTAGGTGATTTATCGTCTTTTTGAGCATATTAAAAGGGAGCACAACTATATTCTAAAATATCACTTGAAGGGGGCGGTTTTGTTGCCTAAAAAAACGAATAAGGAATATACCGATTTTTCCACTGTTGAAGCAAGACACCGATATATCATTCCTGAAGAGCTGCCTGAAGGTCCTTACGGTTCTCCAATCAATGAGGAGCTTGGAAAATCGACTCCTTGGGAAGAGGATCAAAGAACATATAGCGCATTTAACTACCCAGATAAAAATGCCCACGAAGAGACTGACCGAAAATACCCTGGCGCCCATCCGCCGCATGACAACCCTGATGTACATGAAGAAACGCCTTCGTGAGAGCTGTACCAGACTGCCAATATCGCTCATGTCCTTAGTCAAACATAAATAAAGAGGCTAGCTCGAAGGTTACTAAATCAAGACCCTGTAGAGCTGGCTTCTTCTAACAAAAAAGGATCAAAGACCTTTGTCAAAAAAATAGATAATAACTCAAAATGTTAGGAAAGTTTTCAGTTCATTTCGAAACCACAATAAATAGTCCTCGTCCTGTCCCTCTTAGTGATTTAACAACCACCCTACTAATTTATCCTTCTGAAACACAGCTACCCCTACTGTACCAAGTTTCCGATGTCTTTTTTGTCTTGTAGTTTACTCGTGACTGATACTATGTAGAGTACGACTTCTATTTGGGAGACTAAGGATTGTAAGTCTTTATCAAGAAAAAGACTAAAGAAGCCTACTAGAGTGTTGCTTACTTTAGTTTTTGTTATGTTTTTAATTTTAATATAAATACAGTGATTGAAATTTTAAAATCCTGTTTAATATATCTAACTCAAATTTACATTATCAATATTAATTTTACTACTTTTCATTTTGAGTCATCTCAGTTGAGTTTCTTTATTAATGTAATAAGGAACAAGAATAGCCCTTATTGACTGATCGAGAACGGTCCCCTAGTGTGCAATCCTGTGGGCACACGTCTTCGAAAGAAGATAAAAAACTTCTAGTTTCGTGCATAGCAATAACTTTTGGTAAGTTTTTTGAACCAGGAATAACTGGATTTATGGCAGAATAAATAGGCGATTTTCCTTCTGATACATTTGTTTCCATTTGGTAGTATTAGAGTTTTGTGAATTAACAACAGGCATGTTACCTCTAACATAGTAAATCCGGGGTATCACTAGCAAAATGCAACTTTATAACATTAAGGATATTTCAGTATTAAAAATCCCAATCTCTCAGTGATATAAATAAGAAATTGGGATTTAAGTATTCAACAATTGCGCCCGATTATACAGCAAGACAAAATATATATGGATTATCAGAGCTATGATTTCTAAATCTCATTTTGCTGAAGGACACAAAATTTCTTCGCAGATTAGTACCAACCAATCGTTCCTGAGGCTATACCCCAATTGATATGCCCTTTAGCCTTAGCTATATACCCAGCACCAGCATCCACATCTAGTTAATTATAACTTTTATCCTGATAATGATAGAGCAAGTAGTGCTGTTTTGCGAGAAAATGAGGTGTGTAGGGCATGTCGTTTCGCAGCCAAGAAACTATAGTGCCGATCAAAGCTGAAGATCCGTGCCAAATAGCTATCTCTTTTTGAATTCCTGCTTTATAAAAGAAAGAATCATTCCCCAAAACCTCTAACCTTATATTTATCGTTTCAGTTAGCATATTTAACAAGCGTTCAGTAAAGATAGGTACCCTCTTCGAACCTAATATCACCTTATAAAATTTAGCGTGTTCAGCAATATGCTCAAGCAACCGCACTAGCATTACCAAATCCGTATCGTCGGTGGAATCCTCGTTCACAGGCTGACTGTTCACGGCGCGCTGAATATCTTCAATCATATCATCAGCCATCTTTTCTAACATATCTGGCATATCCCGATAATGGAGGTAAAACGTAACACGGCTAATTGTAGCGCGCTCTGCTATACGGCTAACAGACATTTTCTCAATATCCATTTCCTGTAATAAATCAACAAAAGCCTCTTTTATTAAATGTCGTGTACGAAGAATTCGGGGGTCTATATGACCCTTGTAATTATCCATTATGTCCCTTTTCCTTTCTCTTTGGTATAAAAATATACAATTTCTTCAAGAATGTACTGTATTCTCTAACTAATTAACACAATTAGGTTTAATGCAAACTAATTTACATTTTTCGTTTTATTGTAAATTGCAAGAGTAGTAATCCCTAACTATAATCTGTTTTATACAGTGTTAATTATCTTACATATTGTAAAATAAATCCATATACGGTTTCAACCGAGCCGGCAGTGAAGGTTTATTAAACGTGTGGAACAAATCTCCGAGGAAAATTCAGATGATAATCTAAATAAGACTATTATCAAAACAAGAATATTTACCAAAGGGGCTTAAGACGAAAGTAGAGGACAATACAAAGTAGGTTGTATATATCTATTTTGAGGGAGGAATGAGAGTATGATGAATAAAGAAGTAATCCCAATGAATGAAATCACTAATTTTCAATCACGTGCAGAAGAATTTTTTCCTATTAATTGGTATAAAGAAATGCTTCACAATCATCCTGTTTATTTTCATGAAAAAACGAATACATGGAATGTGTTTAAATATGAAGATGTTAAACAGGTGTTAAGCAACTATGAATTCTTTTCAAGTGAGGGCCCTAGAACAACAATTTTTGTTGGAGCTAAGAACAAGCATGAAAAAACTTCACCTATTATGAATATTACACTCTTAGATCCACCTCAGCACCGAAAGGCACGTTCCTTGTTAGCTGCAGCTTTCACTCCCCGCAGTTTAAAAAACTGGGAACCGCGTATTCAACAGATTGCAACCGAACTTGTGGAAGCCATACAAGAAAACTCTATTGTTAATATTGTTGAAGCCTTAGCTGGCCCATTGCCTAGTCTAGTCATAACGGATTTATTTGGGGTACCAGTACAAGATAGGTATCAATTCAAAAAGTGGGTTGATATCCTTTTCCAACCTTATGACAAAGAAAGGCTGGAAGACATTGAGCTAGCAAAACAAAATGCTGCCAAAGAGTATTTCCAATATCTTTACCCAATTGTCGTTCAAAAACGTTTGAGCCTTTCCGATGATATTATTTCTGATTTAATTCGAGCTGAAGTAGAAGGTCAGAGATTTACAGATGAGGAGATTGTCCAAACTACAATGCTGCTTTTAGGCGCAGGGGTTGAAACAACAAGCCATGCGATAGCCAATACTTTCTATTCATTGCTCTATGATGATCAATCGTTATATGGAGAACTAAGAAATC
This sequence comes from Bacillus sp. OTU530, assembly GCF_038440375.1. Classification (NCBI taxonomy): domain Bacteria; kingdom Bacillati; phylum Bacillota; class Bacilli; order Caryophanales; family Bacillaceae; genus Bacillus; species Bacillus sp. OTU530. The sequence goes on along the minus strand of NZ_JASATP010000009.1, from coordinate 25,423 downwards.
ATGTGGAATTAGTGCCAAACGCAGTCGAAGAAATGCTCCGATATCGTTTTCATATGTCAAGAAGGGATCGTACTGTTAAACAAGACAATAATTTATTAGGCACTCAGTTGAAAAAAGGAGATGTTGTCATTGCGTGGATGAGTGCATCTAATATGGATGAAAATATGTTTGATAATCCTTTCTCTATAGACATCCGTCGTCCGAATAATAAAAAGCATTTAACATTCGGAAATGGTCCACACTTCTGTTTGGGTGCACCTCTTGCACGATTAGAAATGAAAATTGCACTAGAGGTATTCGTACAAAAGTTTTCTCGTATCGAACCAGTAGAAGAATTTCAATTAGAAAGAAATTTAACTGCTTCAGCTACGGGACAGTCCTTAACTTATCTACCAATGAAGGTTTATAAGTAAGGATTTAAAAATCAATCAGATATGTTAATGAATTTGAGAACTCTAGATTACGTCTATTGTTCTCTTTTTTATTATTTCTTTTAAAAATAATGTTTTATTAGTTACTCTTACTAACAGCAAATTTGCAATTCTTGGCCTTAATATGGTCCTTCAAGTAAACACTATTCCTTATTTAATTTTGTTGTGTTTTTATACAATAATTACGGTAAGTGAAATTTTAAACATCTATTTAATATATTTAACTCAATTTATATTATCAATATTAATTTTACTGTTTTTTTTATTTTGAGTCATCTCGTTATCTCTGTTAAATTGTTTTGTTAATAAGTTCAGGAAGTGAAATTTCAACACCAGTGTTACTGATGAGGAATAATCCTCTTTTCTTGCTATGCCCTCTTAAATCGTACCTGTAATTCTCTAACTCTGTTTGCAAGCATCCTAATTTCCCTTCCCTCATTATCAATCATCACTATTGTAAATAATTACTTAGTGGGGGAATCCTTCATCCCCCACTGATGATTAGTTGAGCTTATCAAGCTTTTACGGGCGAGTTATACCTTCTAAATTGTTGTTGTAAGAGAGAAAGCTTGATAGGCTTTTCTTGGATCAGCGAACCATTCGGCAATGTCATTCGCTTTGGTTTGGGACTGGGCACCCTGAAGTAACAATTGAATAATATGTTCAGGTAATGGTAAAGTCATGGCGTTTGTCCATTCTGTTACCTCTTTTACGAACTGTTTCGTTCGACTCCAATAGGACTCCCCTACCTGTATATTCCATGCCGAATCCTTACATTCAATAAGAGTTTCATACAATTTTTCTGCACAATAAGAAGACAGATTACATCCTTGGCCGGTAATAGGATCATTTAGAAATACGCTATCCCCACATCCAACTACTAACTTATTTTTAACGGTAAGATATGGTTTTCGAATAACCGGTGTAACAGCAGTTTGAAGAAAGCCATGTTCGTCACATAAAGCAAACTTTCTTTCCTCTATTCGCTTGTGAATTTCAGGAAAAAATTTCTGTGTAGTGGTTCTCATTTTGAGAGTAAACTCTTCTGCTTTTCTTATTCCTTGAAATACGTCTAAGTCACTGTTTGGGATTGACATAATAAATAAGATAGTAACAGGGCCATGTTCTGTTATAGCAGGTATTTCAAACATTTCACCTAGTTCAGGAAGAACCGTTACGCCTATTCCCTGAGGAGTATTTGGTTTTATGCCTAAAAAGTAACCAACGATACATTTTCTCTGAGGTGTTTGAAAAGGAGATAACTCTTCCTCAATAGGAAATGACATAAGAGGTCCTGATTTTCCAGTACAATCAATGATTAAATCAAATTCATCTGTTAATGCTTCTATATCTTCTCTAACTACCTTTTTTAACTGAAAAGAGACCCCTTTCTCTGCAAGATCCTCCATGCAACGTGAGAAATATAAACGTTGATCAACGGATAATGCTGGTTCCTTCAGCATTCCCGTAAATAGCTTTTGATCTCCAATACTAATATGGATACTTTCGATAAGAGTTTGTTCATCCCATTTTGGCATAGCAAAGCGATTTTCATTCATTCTTGTTGTTCCAAAGTGAACCTGAGTAGACCTGACTCGTCCATTTCTGATTTGCTCTAATGAGCGATGGTGAATAACTGTTACATCAAATTCTTCCTTAAGAGCATAAGCCAGTTGTAGTCCTGCTGTACCACTACCTACAATACAGATACGCCTTTTCAAACCTCTCACTCCCCTATTTTTCTTGAAATCTTTCTTTCAGATTCTATTGTAAATTTTACCATTAATCAATACATTAAGGAGGTAATTCAAATGAAAAAACTTTTAAATTTAGTCGCTTCAGCAATGGAAGAGTACGGAAAAGTAATGGAGACATACGGAAAGGCCCGGACTTGGTTGTAAACAAGTTGCTTAATTTAGGTTATCAAAAACAAGGAGTAAATCATAATGACTTCTTCTTATCATAACATTCACTAGCCGATTCATGAACATAAAAACGTGAGCCGGCTTTTTTATGTGAAAAATGCTTCTATTTACGAGTAAAAACCCATCCCTATGACTAGACTGGCTGACGTAAGATTCGAAAGCGGAAGTTAACATGTTATAAGTAATATTTCATTTCCGTCGGGTGTTTTTAAAAACAATTGACCATATGTACTTAGTATTTTTCCGATAAGTTCTTCCTCATCTCCGCTTCCAATTTTATTACTATCGAATGATTTTGGTAAAAACAAAATATAATTCCCTGCTAATGTTAACCATATATTCTCAATAAACTTTGTCTCATTTTTACTAACCACTTTTTTATTCAGATAAGAAATATTAGGATTATGTGCCGATTGCTTGAACCAGACAATACTAAAATAATCATCTGACCCATATAATTTTAGCAACAGCTGTTTCTTTGGGTATCCTAAAGGGAATTCCAGTAATACATTTAATTCTGCCTTCACTCTTACATCTTGACTTAATTCTAATATGTCCAGTAATCCTTCCCATGAATCTTTCATTTGTTCCTCCCCTACACAGTTAATTATCATAATTTGCAATATAGAAAGCTGTTTATAGATATGGTGAATCATAATCCTCCACATATAAGCCTATGGATTTTATCTTTTCCAAAGCTTTCGAACAACTGTCAGACACACCTATAAACATATAATAGTCATAACCAAAATGAACAAAAAATCGGTTCCTCAACCTTAATTTACACCACACTGCATTTCGTAATGTTAATTGTGCAATACCTTGTATCTCTAATTTATTTATCTTTTTTCCTACCCATAATTTTGATATGAACTCCCTTGCATCCTGAACTGTTATCTCTTCAGGATATAGTTCTAAGCTCTCTATAAAAAGGCTATCTATATTCATTTCGTCCATAACTATCATAATTGCATCAATATATCTTTTTTCAATATCCAAGTATTCGTCCATGGTTAGCTTTTTTCCGATTTCAGAAAAGCACGTCCATTCATCCAAATCAGTATAATGCCCACTCTCGTTTCTCTTGGCTGGATTGTATTTCGTTATTCTCCAAGAATACATCTCTCTGCACCTCATCCTTTTCCTTAAACAGCAAGTTCCTTCCCGTTCTAAAGGAGCATTATGGGAGAGTAGGAGCAAAACTAACTCCAACCGAAAATCAGTTTTCCTTCGTGCAGTTTACTTTCATTCCATTCCAAAATACCTTCTCCTTCTTCGATTCCATGGTCCTTCATTTCTTTTTTATAGAATTCTAAAATCTGATTACGTTTTTTGTTGTCTTGCGGTAACTCTATAAAAAGAGAAGAAGCGTATGATCCACCCTCCTCCTCTACTCGTTCTGGTTCATCTAGAATACCAATAACACATACTCTAAGCGCCTCAAGTTCATATAGTTTTTCAACAAATTTGATTGCATGAATGGTTTCGCCAAACCTATCTGTTGCTAATGCTGAGGGGTTATTATTATTTTCAAGCCATTCTAAGGCCTCAAATGTTTTCAATAAAATCACTCCTAAAAGTTCTTATTATTGTCCGTGATACGATATAAATCTCATTATCTGTAAAATCTAAGTTAAACCTTCTGTCCCGTTACTTGAACAGTGAACAATGTATATCTTATACATGTCATGTTTATATAATCCTGCATTATCGGGAATCAATGTATCTAGAATCCTATAAAAAAAAGCCTTCCAGGTCACTTAGCTGGAGGACATTGCTTGTTTACATGATTTTCGAACACGGAAGTTCTATAAGTGCCTATTAAAACTCAATGTAAAAAGGGTGATATCTTTCGTCTAAACAGTATTCAATTCTTTGTTTAAAATTTTTCCACGTAACCATCTGTAGTGCTTTTTCAAGTGGGAAAAATCCAGATTCTAAGCTTTCTGGTGTGGTTATTAATTCTCCACCAATAGGTTTACCTAGAAATAATGTCTTACATTTAGACCTCTCTACATTTTGAAACACTCCACAAAACTTAGTAATCATGATATCTAGGCCACATTCTTCTTTTGTTTCTCTAATTGCTGCATCTTTTAATGATTCCCCTTCTTCAACTTGTCCACCTGGCATCTCCCACCCTCTGCGAGGCCCTTTAATTAACAAAATTTCCCCTTTCTCATTTAAAACGATAGCAGCTGCTGAAATACTATGTTTTGGTGAAGGCATATCTTGATCTCCCTTCCTTAGAACTAAATAGTTTATTTAATTTATTTTTTAAAGAGAATAGACTATGTATGATGAGTTTTTGTTTTATAGTTGACATAACAAACGAAAGCGGAAGTTAAAAGTTTTTCATTTCTTACTCAACATTTCACAAATTGGATATTTTTTTCTGCTATATCACAAACTAGTTCAAAAAAGGGGGAACCAATATGAATTCAGATTTATATTTGATACTCTTATTATGGATAATATTACCTTTTGTTCTTTGGAAAATCATCCCTCGAAATCGACTTAGAGAAGCAATTGCTACCCTGTTATTTTTTCAGATGTTAACGTGGTTGTTAAGTATTTTCCTTATTTATTTTGGCTTATACGAACCTCCATTTAGGATTTTCGGAAATGCGACTAAAATTAATTGGACTATGGAATATTTAGTTTTCCCTTTTTTTGCTGTTCTATTCCAACTTAGATTTCCAAAAGAAGCACACTTTATCAAACGTTTGTTACATTACTTGTTTTGGGTGGGCTGCATTTTATCAGCTATGCTCTTGTTAGGGACAATCAGTAACATTGTAAATAGTAATATTGAAAGCCTTATACGGAGCTTTTTTAATTTTATTATCGAATTATGGTTATGCCGTAAATATATTTTGTGGTTTATGAACTCTCCCGACTATGAAAGGTTTGAAACAATTGAAGGTTGACCAATTGATTTTATATATTCTATATGCGTCTACTTTGATTTCTTTAGCATTTATACCAAAAGAAAAATTAAGGAATGCCAGCATAATCTTCTTATTTCAACAAGCTATTACATGGTTTTTAGGGATTGTTGCAGTTGGTTTGAAATTATTAGAATATCCTGTTCGGGAACTAGCAGAAGTAAACGGCACCAGCTTTTTATATGAATTTTTTCAATACCCCGTCATTACAATCTTTTTTTGTATCTATTATCCAAAATCCAAGTCAAAGTTGAAAAAGTTTTTATATGTAAGTTTGTTTTCTACTGGATTAACCGTACCTGAAATATGTATTGAAAAATATACAAATCTTATTACGTATGTTAATTGGGAATGGTATTATACATGGCTTTCCGTTTATGCAACATTATTTTTAGCTTGGATATTTTATAAATGGTTCTTTAAGTTAGATTTAAATAAGGACTAACATGCTATTACCACTATCCTGTAACGTTTGATGAACAAGGAACAATGTATATCGTATACATGAGAAGTTAACATAATCCCACATTATTCGGAAGTGGATTCCCTGGGGCACCCGCGCCAACACCGGGTTTCTCTCATTCTCGGACCATAAAACTGTTTTTGTGCTGGATATCATTATAATAAAAGTATAAAAAAACAAATTATAATAATTGTGTTTTATTTGTTGCCATTATTTTAAAATGGGGTTTTACTAAGAAAGAAGGATCTTCTTACCGGTATACCGATAAAATAAAAAAGGAGCCTACGCTCCTTTCTCGAAGTTGTTCAACCAACTGCAGCAGCTGATGTTCCATGACCAAAAATGAAATGGTGCTATAGTGTTAAATCAACGTTTTTGATTAAATTTTTGTGAAGTAATGCCCTTAAAGTAAACGAGGACTTATCTACAATAAGAAGGAGTGCTTTTTTACTAAAGCTACATAGAAGCTATTTTGTGATTGCATTAAGTGTGCGAACATTAAAAATTAGAAGTAATTAGTAATGTTGAAGCAGTTGATATTATAAAAAAACCTAAATCACATATGATTCATACGATTTAAGAAGATAACGTTCTATAAACTCAGCTAGTCCATCATTTTCGTGGTGTCCTGTAACAAAATTAGCCGCTGCTTTAACCTTTTCGCTAGCATTCCCCATTGCCACACCAATACCGACATGGCGAAGCATCTCTATATCATTGGGTCCGTCTCCAATGGCTACGACTTCATTTGGACTAATTCGAAATTCGGTAAGTAGGCTTTTTATACCAGACCATTTGGACACATTTGGAGCAACCATCTCAAACCCGTCATTCCAATCGATGACTTCTGCTTCCTTTTCAAACAAAGCAGATAATTCAGGACGTGGTGCACCTGTTCGAACACTATATTTAAGAACATCTTGATAATTTGCCTGTCTTAAATCTCCAATATACCGTGGCGGAACTTGTCCCACTTTTGTCCAATAATCGATTTCTTCATTTGTTTCCTTACAATAAAGCCCGTTTGCTGTATGAATAATAACATTACAAGAACTTTCAGCGGTCAGATGGTGAAATCGTTCTTCGTTCAATCGGACGGTTTTCATTTGCATAACTCTTCCTGTCTCTGCATCGTGAATAGCGGCACCATTCAAACAGATCATCGGAGTTTGTAATCCAATTTCTTTATGGTAGGGAGCGGTTACTTCATAGTGTCGACCAGTGGCTAGAAAAACTTTGACTCCCTGATTAATGAGCCTATAAATGGCTTCCATATTTCGGCGGGAAATGTAGTTTGAGGCTTTTAGTAATGTACCATCCATATCAATAAATATTGCACGCACATTCATTTTTACTGCCTCCTCATTCGTTGTTAAATCAATCCTATCATCTGAATATTAAATCACCGTAAACTCAGTGTATAGATTGAATGAAGTTTATCGGGAAGCAAAAGACAGTTCTCTGCAAGATAAAAATGTTATGCCATTAACTGGTTTTTGTGATAGCTATTTCTGAAACATATATTCTTATTCCTTTACTGCTTGCTGTTTGTTATTTACATAGTCTATAAAATCTCTTGCTTGTTGAAATTCCCCTTGCAGCTCTTTAGGGAGTCTCCCCACTTCAACAGGTAATGGTTTATTCCTGTCAAATTGATTTAGGGATTGGTATACCTCGATATAAATATCCTGAACCAAATCATCTACATCTGTCCGTTCTTCTATGAGAAAATGGACAGTTTTATAAACATCTTGAATTGTTCTTTCATACAGCTCACCATATGCCTCTTTCTTACCTGATAAAGTGAGCTGAATGAGCTGGTCATATTCATTTTGGTTCTTCACCAATGATCCCTCCTTGTGCTTTATACTATATATTGGTTAGAAAGGAAAATATCGTTCGATTTTTTGTTAGAAGTCCCAATAACAAAATATGAAGCATTAAAATAGTTGTTGGAAGAGAGGTCCTTACTGTTCTTATGCCAAGAAAGGAAAAACCAGCTCCTATTCTAGAGCTGGTTAACATAAAATCAAAAAGCGGAAGTTACATTATAACTCAATATTCATTTATTTATGATTTTCCTATCATCCGCATTAGGGGGTTGCTCCATCCAATTTTTTTTAATAATTAATTTACCGAAACTACCGTAAACCAGTAAATCATCTAAAATTGCTTTTTCACATTGTAGTGCAATATCTGCTCTCATACTAGCAATCGCAGCAGAACCGTAATAAGATATTGCGGCAGCAAATAAAAAGCCTGAATGAAACAACATAAGTTTATCAGAAAAGGGTGCAACATTTGAGTTCGTTATTTCTGATTCAAACGTATGAGGTAAATGAAGGTCTTCTTTAAGTAATAATGTTGTAAATGTCCCAATATGTTTATTCGCTACATTAATACATTTTTCTAAAAACTTATTTACTCCTTTATCTGTACATACTTGTTTAAAGGCAATAAGACACCCTTTGGTGAGCAAACTTTTTTTCAAATTAAAATATACATTACCACATTCAATAGCATTCATGGTTCTATGGTTACCAAACACATCAGTCACATAATCAAGAGTGTTGATGAAATGAATTTTGTCTGGTGTTGAATAGAGTGGTGGTTTATCGAAAAGTTTTTTTGCCATGAGAATCTCAATTGATTGGTTATATAAGTTCATACTGTCAATATTACATTGGTAATAAAAATCTCTAATGTCTTGACGAATCGAAACAGTCAATGCCAAGCTGTAAGCCTGTCCTCCATGCATAGTCATAATGTGAATATAATTTAAGCAAAAAAGATCAGTAAATAAAGGGGGCGCATCCAAATTAACATCTTCTTCACTAAACCCTTTAGGTACTGGAAAGTTTTCTTGATGAAACCACTCCTTCAATTTGTTTATATGCTTTTCAGAAAGCTCATGAGCAGTTTGAAAAATTTTATGTATCTCAGGATCTTGAACGATCTTTAACATGTACTTGCTCATGCAGATCCCCATAGTCTCACGTATATAATGAGTCCATAAATTCGCAATTTCTGATGAGGTTAATCTATCGTTGTTTTGATTCATTTTTTCACCTTAGGATGTCGTAATTTAAGTTTATTGTCATCCGTTTTCCAAATATTATGTATGAACGCAATTAAGCTAAAAAAGGCTTAGCTTGTTTATATCATTTTCTAAAGAGGAAATCCAAAATTGATAAGTTTTAGACATGCGAACGATTCGTCTGGAGCTTCTCTGTCGGCAAAATAAAGAAAACTCGCCGACTGGCGAGCCCTGCTCTTGGGCGAAGACAGAGGCGTAGTTGCACTTATACTGTATTCCTAAAATTTCCGACTACGTCGAATTCACTTCTAGCTGGCAATTTATACTTTCCTACAGTGTAAAAAAGCCTTTCTAAGTAGAAAGACCTTTCAGGGCTACTTGTTGATATAAGATTCAAGTCTCAGAAGTATGAGGTTAACGAAATAATTGCTTTAAAAAATCATCAAAGGAATCTGCTATCTTGAAATACTCCCATTCAGTGGTATTGTGGGTTGAAGCTAAAAAGTTTTCGGATATATATATTACTGGTGGGTTATCTTTTCGATTTCGATAACCGAACACCACCCAGAAATGACAATCAGTCCACAGTACAATAAACTCTTTTGGAAGACTTGTAGCCTCTAATAACTCTTTTAATGATAGTATGCTCAAATCGTTTTCCTCAAAATGAATAGGCTCAATGCTAGGAAGTTCTTGTTTTTCTGTACCTAACTCAGCTATCAAAAAATAAGGAAAGTTTAGTTCCCCACCTCTTCGGATTAGCTTGATAGCTGCATCCTTTTGCCAAAGGCTTTCGCCTGCTCGACCATAACCAAACCATTTTTCATAATCTGTCTCTTGCAGCATATTTTTCAATTGGAGTAGTAGTGGCTCATATGAAGCATTATCTGGTAGTGTCGCTCCCATTTCAATTAAATGCTTCGGCTTTGTATCTTCAAGTAAATACGCATTCGATAACGCATCATACGATACAAATGTGCCACTCCCCACAGATGCACTTAACAATCCCTTTAACTCACACACTTTAAACGCTTTTGAAATAGTACTCAAATTTAAATCTAAATAATCGGCCAGTTCTCGCTGTGGGGGAAGTTTTGTTCCAGGTAATAAAACTCCGTTTAAAATATCCTGTTCCAATTGCCCTGCAATTGCTTGATAAATTGGCTTTTTAGTTTTATCAATTGACGGCTTCCAGCTCATCGGATAGTTTTCAAAAGAATTAATCGGCATAATACGCATCCTTTTTCATACAATTTTATGATTGTGTCATTTCTAAAACAATTATAATTTTCTTTATTCCGCTGACCTTTGCTCTCTATCTCACTACCGCATTTATAATAGTAAGTTCCACAAAAAAAGCATTGATCCTTACTGCCGAATCAATGCCTTCACTTATTGAAATTAACTTTACTCTTACTTTTTTTAGTTAACATATAACTTTGTCTTATCATTTCGTAAATTTCTTCCTCTGGAACAGTACCGTCAAGAATGATTGAATTCCAATGGTCCTTATTAAGATGAAATGCTGGAACTACCGAAGTATAAATCTGACGCCAGTAATCTAGAAAACCGGGTTCACACTTCACATTGATCCAAATACGGTCATCTTTTTCAAAGATCCACGCAAACACTTTTTTGCTTTCTATGTGTCGCATTAATGTCCAATTCTTATCACGAAATGGATAATCTTCATATGTGTTACCCATTCTTAAACAGTAACTGATAGCTTCCTCTCTCTTTTTCATTATTTACCTCTTCTCTAACATAAATGAATAAAGCTGCATCCTAAATTATAATCCTTGAACTCTTTATTGCACTGATCCGATTCATTTAGGTACATTCCTTCACAATCTCCAGCTATTTTAACATTAAATTACTTTCAGGAGGCGATTGAAACATGAAAAACATTTGGATATTGAGTCTGGTTAGCTTTTTTACAGATATGGGAACCTATATGGTAACTCCTTTAATCCCAATTCTCCTTTCCTCATCAGGGCCTTTTATTATTGGGATGATTGATGGATTATCAGAGAGCCTAGCAAGTGTTTTGAAATTTTTCTCTGGTCGGCGTTCAGATTTTCTGAAAAATAGAAAAGGCCTTGCTGTAGTTGGGTATGGTTTATCCGGTTTAGGAAGAATATTCTTAATTATTTCAAGCTCTTGGGTCAGTGTTTTCATATGGAAACTGATCGATCGTACTGGAAAAGGCATTCGAACAGCTCCAAGAGATGCACTTATATCTGAAGCTGGAGGAACAAAAAAGCAAGGAAGGGCTTTTGGATTCCATCAAATGATGGATATGTTAGGTGCTTCTATCGGAATTGGAGCTGCTTATTTTATATTACAAGTCAATGCAAATCAGAACTTTAATGATGTTTTCCTTTATTCCTTAATTCCTGTAATTATTGGTTGGGTACTGCTATGGGGTATCAAGGAAAGAAAACACGAACCGGTAGTAAAGGAAATTCCAACCACCACAATTCCTAAACTTGACTGGAAACTTTTAAATCCGAATGTAAAAAAATTAATGTTTATTGTATTTCTCTTCACCATTGTTAATTCATCAAATTCGTTTCTTTTACTAAGAGCAGCAGATTTAGGGGTTTCTACTAATCATGTCCTATTATTATATCTACTCTTTCATCTTATCGCGTCTTCTTTTTCATATATTTCTGGAGTATTGTCAGACCGATTCGGTCGAAGAGGTCTACTAACTGTAGGTTATGCGTTATATGGATTTGTATATATTGGCTTTGCAGAAGCAAATACAACGATTGGCCTCATTATTCTCTTTGCGTTTTATGGGCTGTATTCAGCTTTTACTAAAGGGGTTGAGAAGGCGTTAGTTGCTGATTTAGCAAATCCAGAAAATAAAGGAACTGCACTTGGTTTTTATGCTATGATTACGGGTATTGGTCTATTTCCGGCCTCTTTGCTTACAGGTTGGTTATGGCAGATATTTGGTGCTGAAGTTTCATTCATTATAAATGGAGTCATCGCTATCATTGCATCTATTTTGTTATTTAGAACGCTCTCTTTTAACGTAAGAAAAGCAACATAGAACATAAATAATGGAGTAGCATGTTTACATATACGAGGCTATCCTTGTATGCCGTAATACATAAAACGTTTCACGTTTATGGATAGTATAATCTTAATAAGACTAACTAATAAGCTGAATAAAGATAACCGAATAGTGTACGAGGGTAAAAAGGATATTCTAAAAAAGCCGATTTTCTTACTCTAAGAAAAAATCGGCTCTTACTTTGCTAAGTTGATTGCAATGGACGAAGAAATTCCAATGTTATCATATCGTTTACATTAAATCGATATTCTCCAAGAAAGTTTATATGCTCTCATCCCAGTGGTGAAATATGTTTTAGCAATTCCTCATTGAAATTATATTTACTCTTTATATGATTTTTATTCTTTTGGTTTAGGGGATCCCTTCCAACCAAGTTACATAAAGTCTTGATAGGCATGAAGGCGGGACCCCAATTAAAGTTTTTTAAACCTAATTGGACTTACCATTAGGAGAGCGAGGATTAAGGTAATCCATGCATTGCTATATGAAAAAAACCCCATACCAGCCAATGGTAATCCAGCAGCTGGAATAGGTAATCCCTTAAAATATCCAATGGTTGGTTTAACACTAAATTTAGCTAATCTTAAAGCCCCCATCGTTGGGAAAAGGATAAATGCCAAAGAAGTAAAAATAGATGGTGCTGCTATCGAATGAAATAGAAGTGCAGGAGCAACTCCGAAACTAACAATATCTGCTAAGGAATCCAATTCTACGCCAAACTCACTGTTCACTTTTAATTTTCTCGCAATCCTTCCGTCCAGAAGATCTAAAACAGCCGAAAAGAAAATAAAAATGGATGACAACTCTAAAAGCCCACTCATATTCAAGGTAATTGAAAAAACGCCGCATAATAAATTTCCGATCGTAAATAAATTGGGTACAGCTTTTACTATCTGATTGAACAAGGTTGCCCCCCCTAAGTTGATCAAACTTCCCATTTATGTAGCATTTTCTATATATTCTTCCGTTATTCTTAAAATACATAATATAGAATGAAAAAATTTTGTTCTCCCTGCACAAATTTCGACAAGAAAAAAATAGGGCAGCGATTACAGCAATCGCACTACTCGTACCGAAAGCAACCATAGATCCAAATGTCTGCCATAGATACCAGTCATGATACTCAAAAAATCCATAATATTGGAACCTTGCCGCTCGATTGTTTTATACTAGGAAGCGGGTATAAACAATTCCACTTCTGTTCCTTTGCCTTCTTCACTTCGTATCTTAATTTCTCCCTTATGTTGTTTCATAATATTTTTTGCGATAGCCAGTCCCAATCCCGTCCCTCCTGTTTCTCGACTTCTTGCTTTATCTACTCGGTAAAATCGTTCAAAAATATGTTGTATTTCCTTATTAGGTATACCAATACCATAATCTTTTACTCGTATCACAACATCGTCTTCATTCTGTTCCAAAAACATTTCAATTTTGTCAGAACTATATTTAATGGCATTATCGAGCAATATGATGATGACTTGTTTTATCTTTAGCTCATCTGCCTTAACAATAATAGGATCTTGACTGTAATGAAATATAAATTCTCTTTTATACACATTTCTAAATTGTTGTAGAATGCTTTGGCATAATGATATCAAATCCAATGATTTTATTTCTAAAACCATTTCTTTTTCTGACGCGGCTAAATCCAGTAATGCTTCTGCCATTCTTTGCATTCGAGTTGCTTCTGCATGAATTGCCTCAATTGCTTCTACTGTTATTTCTTCGTTTTGTATGCCGCGTCTTCTTAGTAAGTTGGCATAACTCCTAATGACTGTAAGCGGAGTTTTTAGTTCGTGAGAGGCATCCGAAATAAACTGTTTTTGTTTTTCTGAATTTTCCTGTAGCCTCTTAATCATGAGATTGAATGTTGTAGCTAGCTTTTCAAGTTCATCTCTTGTTCGATTATGAATCATGATTGTTTTTGGAACGCCACTGCGTTCAATATCTTCCATGGTTTGAATCATATTCGCGATAGGCCGCATAATAATATTTGATAACCATCTTCCCCCCAGCAACGACAATGCTAGTAGGCAGATGAAAAACCATTCTTTAAGAACAACTAAACGTTTAGCTTAAAAATAGGCATGACAAAGAAACGTCTAAATTGGACGTTTTTTTTGCTTATGCAACTTGTTTTGTACTCTTAGTTCGTTCGTACACAACTCCCAGAATATCAAAAACCGTTTTCTTCTCGTACCTGTGAGACTTCCGTCCATTCTTTTCTAAAAGGGTGTAAAGACGCAAAAATGCCTTCGTGAGATGCTCGGTATTTTGTAGTATGGCTTTGTGTAAGAGGGGCAGATAGTCCTTTATCATATACATTGCCTTATACTCGCTAAGCTCTTTTTTCTTTTTCCGCAAAAGTAACTCCCTCATTTGAAACATGGTGGACGAACAGATAAGGATACGGATAAGTTGACCATAGATATGACACTCTAACCTCTCTAGTTTTATTTTCTTGCATACATGGATAGAGAAGAGGGACTTCCATGTTTTAAACAAAATCTCAATCTGCCAGCGGAGGGAGTAGAAATCATGAATCCGGCTTGCTTCCACATATTCCGCAGGAATATTAGTGCAGTACAGATTCATGGCACTCAAGCGCTTGCTTCTTTCCTTGTAGGTGATACCTTTTTTCTTCTCTTTCTTTGCCATATCCTCTTCTCGATTTCGTAGCTGTTCTGTCAGCCGGTAAACGATGACCCTGACCGGCAACTTTTCATACATACCCACATATACGTCCGACAATTCCTTTGTTTCGCCGGGCTGTAATGTATCAAGGAGCTGTTCAAGATCTATTTGAATGTACTCCGAATGCTTCTTGATTGTACCATTCCGAAAAATTTCTGGATTGGGATTCTTGTAATAGACTCGTGTATTGAGTTTAAGCCTAGAAAGGAAGTAAGCTTCTTTTTCAGAAATTGTTCGGAAGTCCTCTAAGGAGAAGTAACCAAGATCACCAATACGAACGTCACCTTCTTCCAAGGAATCTATGCACTGGGAGCCGTACACTTGGTCATTTTCTTTACCTTCCCCTATATACAGATGAAGTACGTCTCCGGTTAATAAATCACACTCGAACTGAATTTTCACACCAGCAGTATGAGCACTGCCTCCAGCACCTCCATATTTATCTGCAAATATATCGGGTAACTGAAATACAGTGGAATCCAGTACACGAATACGACGAAAATGCTCTGTATGAACACCGGAAATGGCGGGTTGTGCCGCAATCTTCTTTTGAAGCAGTTCAGTGAGAATGTCATGCAGGAGTTGGACAGCGGCAGAATTGAATCGCTCATTCAGTCCTTGCGGACTGATGAGTATCTCTGTCGCAGCCTCTAATACACTGCATAGTTGGTTGAGAGACGCAGATGCAACCTCTTGACTGAGCCAGACACACAGTGACACAAGGTCTTGCCCACTGTATTTACTTGTCCGACGGACAAATCCTACATCTTTTGCGAGTCTATGAAGGATTTCAGGGGATAAATTACGGTATAATTCCTGGGCAAAGAGTTGCAGTTGTTCGCGTAATGAAGCCTCCATAAAAAACGCCATCCTTATCAATAATTTTTGAGTTTCTTTGCGAGAGGAAGGGAATCGCGTCTGCGTGGTTTTATTTTGTTTTCCAAGGGAGAGGCTGCAAGCATTTTAGAACCAACTCCCAACATTGAGTGGTACACCTCAGAGACCATTAGTGAGGCGTTAAAAGCAGGAGTGGGGTTACAGGTCATACTGTCAAATCTCCAGAAATGAAAGACTAAAATGAAATTGGAATGTATCTATATCGTGCAGTAGATTTTAAAGAGATCCGATACTGGTGATTCAAACATTAAAAGAATCGGTAATACATCATAATCCGTAATCTTGCAGGAATGTCCTACGTTTATTGTCTTTGCACCAGAACTATAAATAAAGACCCCGTTCAATAACGGAGTCTTTGCATGATTCACTTCAGAAGATATACTCTTGCTTCATAAGGTTTTAAACGGATAGAAGAGATATTATCTTCGTTTTTGTCTACTTCATAGTTGTTAATTAATAAATGTTTCGAATTATATTGAATATGACCAGGCAATTGGAACTCTGGAGTTTCACTGGAGAAATTTGTAATTACGAGCAATGTTTCATTGTCTAATACACGAATATAGGCATAAATTTGGTCATGATCTTCTAAAATGAGATTATAATCGCCGTATACAATAACCTCATGCTCTTTACGTAACTTGATAAGATTTCGATAATAACGGAAAATAGAATTTGAATCTTCTAGTGATTCCTTTGCATTGATCTCTTTATAATTTGGGTTCACTTTTAGCCAAGGCGTACCTGTTGTGAATCCAGCATTTTCGCTATCATCCCATTGCATGGGGGTTCTCGCGTTGTCACGTCCTTTAATGTAGATGCTTTCCATTACTTTATCGTGATCCTCTTCACCTTCAAGTACCCTTTCACGATATATATTATGAATCTCAAGATCATTATACTCACTAATGTCAAATTTAACATTGGTCATACCTATTTCTTCACCTTGATAAATATAAGGTGTTCCTTGCATCATATGAAGAAATGTTCCAAGCATTTTTGCAGATTCCACACGGTAAGACGTATCATTCCCAAAACGAGAAACCATTCTTGGCTGATCATGATTATTTAAGTAAAGGCTATTCCAACCTTTTCCTTCTAGGCCTTTTTGCCATTTAGTCATCACTTCTTTTAAATCCGAAAGTTTCCAAGGCTTTACATCCCATTTACCACTTGGTTCCGAGTCTATATCCATATGCTCAAATGTAAAAATCATATTTAACTCCGTACCTTCACTGTTAGCATATTGATTAGCATCTTCCGTTGTTGTTCCTGGGCATTCACCAACCGTCATCACATCATATTTTGATAGTACTTCACGGTTCATTTCCTGTAAAAATTCATGAACGCGCGGACCGTTTAAAAAATGTTCCCCTCGTGATTCATAGTCATGGATATCTTTCACATCAGGTAATTCTTCTACTTTTGAAATCATATTGATTACATCCAAACGGAAGCCGTCTACTCCTTTTTCAAGCCACCATGTCATCATGTCATACACTTCTCTACGAAGTCTTGGATTTTCCCAGTTTAAATCTGGTTGTTTTTTGCTGAATAAGTGCATAAAGTATTCGTCTGTCTCTGGATCATATCTCCAAGCTGATCCACTAAAGAATGATATCCAGTTGTTTGGTTCTTTTCCATCCTCACCCGGGCGCCAAATGTAGTAATCTCGGTAAGGGTTATCCTTTGATTTACGGGATTCGATGAACCATTTATGTTCATCTGATGAGTGATTGACAACAAGGTCCATCATAAGTTTCATCCCTCGTGAATGCAACCCTTCTAAAAGTTCATCTAAATCATTCATAGTACCGAACTCATCCATAATATCTTGATAATCACTAACATCATACCCGTTATCATCGTTTGGAGATTTATAAACAGGTGAAAGCCAAATAACATCTACGCCTAATTCTTTTAAGTAATCAAGTTTTGAAGTAATTCCGCGTAGATCGCCAATCCCATCACCATTACTATCCATAAAGCTACGAGGATAAATTTGATAGACAACACTTTCTTTCCACCATTTTTTCTCCATATCTATCTTCCCTTCTTACTTTCATATTTTCTAAAGCATTTCTGACAATTATTAATTAGTAAGAGTTAGATTCATTCCTCATTTCTCACAGCATTCCTATTTTAATTTCTATACCAAAATGATCGGATACAACTGATTTATTGATATTATTAAAGATTACATTTGAAGATTCAATCTGAACAGGATGGTTCGTCAAAATCAAATCAATTCGTAAATCTTGCTTGTTGTTACTCCAACCTGCAATTTTTCCTTTGACTGTAATCCCTTCATCTTTTTCCTCTGCTAGATGGTACGTATCATAAAGACCTTGGCTTAATAAGTACTCATAGCCCTCTCCTTCGAGAGAAGCACTGTTGTTAAAGTCGCCCAAAAGAAAGAACAACTCATCTTTATTTACATGCCCGAGAAGGGTGTCTGCTTGATACTTAAAAGGTTCCTCTTCATCCTGCCACCACCCCATATGACATGAGTAGAAGGAGATAGGTGTATTATTATAGTTAATTTTAGCCCCAACAATTTTTCGTGTTTTCCAATAGTTAGTATCCGTACCTTTGGAAACAAAGAATGAGTAATCTTCTACAATGGGGTGCTTTGTTAAAATAGCTAAACCCTCTTCGTAGACTTCGAATCCTATATGAGAGAGATCCCAAACAAACGAATACTCAGTGACACCAATTTTTTGAAGTTCTTGTAATAATACAAGTCCAAAATTATTTTTTTTAATGTTACTGTATACATGTTCTTCTTCCATCAATTGGCTTACCTCTTGCAATGCGATAACATCATATGAGTTTTCTTTAATCGTCCGAGCCAAGTATCTGATCTTCTCTATCTGATTCTCCTCTTGCCAGGAATGACAGTTTAACGTTAACAACTTCATTTGTACAATGCCTCCAAGTAACTTTGAATTAGGTGAAAAACCTTTCAGCGGTTTGAACATGTGATGTACCAATTAATGTCTTTATATCTTCCTTTGTGGGAATAGAGCTAATGGCCCCTTTTCCTGTAGTAGTCAACGCCCCGCTTGCGTTTGCAAACTGAAGAATTTCCTCATGTTTCGCTTGAAGGATAGATAGTAGGTTGCTTTGTGTCACTCCATTACGTAGTAATTGATATAAAAGACCGCCAATAAACGCATCGCCCGCTCCTGTTGTATCAACAACTTCCACTTTGTATCCTTGTGACATATACTGGTTTTGTTTCGTATATACAGCAGCCCCGTGTGCTCCCTTTGTAAATACAATCACTTCCACATCACCTTGGAACAACGATTGAATGGCTTCTTGTTCTTGTTCGATTCCTGTAATAAACGTTAACTCATCGTCAGAAATCTTAATGATGTGCGCTCTTAGAATAAATTCTAAAATCGTTTGTCGGCATGTTTCAGCATTTTCCCATAGTGGCAGGCGTACATTCGGGTCAAAGCTCACAATACCTCCCTTTTCTTTGATGTACTCGATTGCTTTGATATGTGCGTACTTCATAGGGCTTTCTACTAAATCCACAGAACAAAAATGAAGCAGATCGTCACTCGTAAACCACTCTTCTTTTATTTCATCTTTTGTTAATAGTAAATCTGCTGAAGGGTTTCGATAAAAGCTAAAATCGCGTTCCCCATCTTTTCTTAGAGATACAAATGCCAAGCCTGTATTTGCCTCGTCTGTACGATACACCATCTCTGTATTTACCCCAACATCCTTGAGTGTATCTATGAGAAATTCACCAAATGCATCTGTACCTAATTTCGTGATAAGGGATGCTCGTCCACCATATTTTGTAACAGTAGCAGCTACATTAGCTGGCGCTCCCCCTGGTACGCGTGTAAAAGATTCTACTTCCTTTAAATCCAGTCCTTTTTGGACTGGAACCATATCAATTAGTGCTTCGCCTATACAATATAATTTTCCCAATGGTATCACCCTACTTTTTCCGTTTCATCGTGCTAGCTCTTATATTGAGATAGCGTCAAAATTTTGATGTTTTACAACCTGGAATACATAAATCTTTTTGTGAAAATATTAAAATTAAATAATCTTAAATCTGCTTTAGGAAAAACAAATTGTTTTATCTAAGCTTTTTAATCCGTTTCATTATTTAAAATGCATTATTTTAAATTACACTTTAAAATTAACTCTTGTCTTGCCACTTCTGAAGTAGAGATTTGCTCCATATCACCTAATTTTTCCTGCGTATTTGTAATAATAATAGGGGTAACAATCTCTTTATTTTTACTCTCTAAAAATTGTATATCAAAGTTTGATAATACATCACCTGCTTTTACAGATTGCCCTTCTTTTACAAATACTTCAAATCCTTCACCTTTAAGTTCAACAGTCTCTAACCCTACGTGAATTAGAATCTCCAAACCTTTCACAGATTTAATCCCTATCGCATGTTTAGTGGGAAAAACCTGCACGATCTCACCATCAACTGGGGAAACAAGTTTCCCTTCTTTTGGTATGATTGCGATACCGTCTCCCATCATTTTTTGTGAAAAGACCGGATCAGGGACTTCTTCTAGTGGTATAATCTCTCCAGTAAGAGGAGAATATATTTCTTCTATTTGAGTTTTTGCTTTTTTTTGAAATAAATTTTTAAACATTACTATCAGCTCCTATTTTGGTTAGTGGAATGTATACTCAAGACTTTATAGCACGTTGATACTCAATATAGTGTCGGACCAACGTCTCTCCAATAATAAAGAAAGAAGAAAATGTATGAATGGGAACTCCATCACTTATCTGAATTTCTGAGCTATTTGCATATAAGTTATAAGGAGTCAAGGTTGCTAACTTATTACTTTTGAGATTTGTTATAGAAATAAATGGTACCCCTTTTGCGATTAATGATTGCACGGCAGGAAATATTACCGGTGTATCACCTGAAAAGGAGATAATAATTACAAGATCCTTATCTGTTAAACTTTGGAGTAATATTTCGAATTCTTTTGATGCTCTTATAACATATAAATGTCGTTGTAATATAAGAAACATTCTTTGTAACTCATCAGCACAGTTCAATTGTAAGCTACCTGTTCCGTAAACAAATATTCGCTCGGATCGGTCTATTAACTTACATATATCATGAAAATCTTTTGTTTTTGTATATTTTACCGTTTCCTGTATATCTGCATACAAATTTTCAACACTGTTTACTTCCCTATCCACATGTTCCTGATCCTGCCATTTTAAATACACACGGAATTCACTGTAGCCACTAAACCCCAATTTTTGTGCTAAACGCAGAACGGATGAACGGGAAACATTGCACTTATCCGCTAAATCATTGATTCCTAGCTGATAACATAAGCTTTTGTTATTGAGAATGTACTTTAAAATATGAAAGTCATTTTCATGCAGCTGATTATAATGTTTATTAATTAACTCTTCAATCTTCATTTTCCCCATCTCTTCCTAGTTCTTTTTAGTTTAGTTTAGTCTATCCATAAAACCTTTTTCAATGTACTAGGTAGAGGAAACAGAGCAAAAGGTACAAAAAATTTTAATTTCTCACTCCTTAATTAATCTAAACAGATTCCGAAACCTCCATCATAATTGTGCAGGCTGACATGACTTTCAACTTTAACATCTAATTACTTCTATCCTTATCATGAATAAATGTCTGTCTACTAGCTAAAGCGATTAATTCCATAATAAGCAAGGAACAATATTTATTTGCAGGACTCCAGACTAATTCGGATAGCAAAATAACGTTTACAACACAAGTTATATCATATAGAAAAAACAGCAACAATAATATGCAAGCATTATGGTATCAATCACACTCTTTGTTCTTTTTCACATCCCGTAAGAATTTTCTCATGATTTATACATTCACCAGAATGAATTTCTTGAATTATCCATTTAAGGGGCATAAATGTGACCACATATATATGAAATAGCAATCTAATGACTGTTCTTGCTCCTAGGTAAAAATCATCCTATAAAAGCTTGGAATATACAGAGGCTTGTACATTACAGAATATGATACCACTTTAAAGAAATCCAACTGCTTGTTAGACAAGCAGCATCTGTTGTTTTTTAGTTATGTGTATCCCATATCACCTAGAATAAATATATCTGACCACAATAATAATTCAGGTCCTCATATGGAAAGGAATTTTTTCTTAATCAAATACTAATCCTATAAAAAAAATATTCAGATATCGTCTGTCTGTATGCCTTTAGACACATTATTCTTATCCTTTATTTATGAAGACACTGGATTCCCGTTTACTGTGGCATCTAACAATTCACTTCTCCATGAATCATTCGTTTGCTTTATATGACAACGAAAGTGTTCATCTAATTGTAATCCACATTTGTGCGCTCAATACATCATCGTTTTATAAACGATTGATGGAACACAGCCTGACCTTTCACCCCGATTTCTAAAATTGAGTTTGTCTCGTAAATATCATTTCATTGCTAATATGATTATTTCAGGCTGATACTTCATGCATAAATAAGTGATGTGAAAATTCTCAGAAGATGAGAAAAGGAACAAAAACAGTGATTGAGCCCATAATGTCTGGACCTTATTGTTGCTCTTTTTTTAATATGCTATAAATATGCTGTAAACGTTAACAGTAAGTTGGGAGGTGAAAAACAACAATAATA
Source organism: Bacillus sp. OTU530 (assembly GCF_038440375.1). Lineage (NCBI taxonomy): Bacteria > Bacillati > Bacillota > Bacilli > Caryophanales > Bacillaceae > Bacillus > Bacillus sp. OTU530. The sequence goes on along the minus strand of NZ_JASATP010000009.1, from coordinate 3,283 downwards.
AATCGCTTACAAGAATGGAACAACAATATGATCAGGAGGATTACAATGAAAGACAAGATTTTAAACAGCATGCAGATTTTTGCTAGAGCAGTAGTGGTTCCAGTCTTATACTTACCTGTTGTAGGTATAATTTTAGCACTTTCCGCTATCCTTACTAACCCAACTATTGTGGGAAATGGAGGTTTTGTACTCAATGTAGGTAAATACATTGGCAGTGGTCTTTGGCCTATTTTAATGAATTTAGGGATTGTGTTCTGTGTGGGAATAGCTATGGGGATGGCTAAAGAAAAGAAAGCAGAGGCTGCACTTATAGCATTATTTTCCTTTTTGGTTTTTTTAGGAGCTAACAACCAGTGGCTTGCCTTAACAGGAAAATTAATAAAATATAAAGTTGCTTCTGATTTAACCGGAACTGGACAAACAATCATTTTAGGCTTTCAAGTAGTTGATATGGGAGTTTTCCTAGGAATGATTCTTGGAGTAGTAGTAGCACTTGTTCATAACAAATTTTATAATAAGGAGTTTCCAGGGGCATTTGGGGCATATGGAAACACTAAACTAGTATTTATTGTATTAATTCCAATTTTATTAACCTTAGCAATCGTATTAAGTTATGTTTGGCCTGTTGTTGCAAGTGGTATTTCAGCATTGACAACTTTCATAAATAAGGCAGGAGCTATAGGTGTATTTTTATACGGATTCCTAAATAGATTTTTAATTCCAACTGGCTTGCATCACTTAGTTAATACACCATTCCTCTATTCTGATATTGGTGGGAAATTAACTATACATGGAAAAACATATTATGGAGCTACAAATATATTCTTAGCTCAGCTAACTGATCCATCTATAAAGATATTCGATCCATCGGCAAAATATTTACAGTATGGTATGGTTAAAATATTTGGTCTAGTAGGAGCTGCTTTAGCGTTCTATAAAACAGCTAAGCCAGAAAATAAAACTAAACTAAAAGCACTTTTAATACCAGCAGTAGCAACATCAGTTTTGGCTGGTATTACAGAACCTTTAGAATTTACATTCTTATTTGTATCACCATTATTATGGCTAGTTCATTCTGTAATGGATGGTTTGTTTGAAACTATTGCGGTACTACTTGGAGTGAGAACGTATGGAGCAGGTGGACTTATAGAATTTTTATCTTATAATCTACCCGCTGGAATTGCAAGAACCAGATGGCCTATATATATAGCTGTAGGACTCGTTCAAGTGGGAGTATATTTTGTTGTTTTTAAAGCTTTAATTGAAAAATTAAAACTTAAGACTCCTGGTAGAGAAGATAATGAAGTTAAATTATTCACTAAAAAAGATTATAAAGAAAAAATGTCCAACCGTTCAGGAGAAGCAGGAAAAGGTTTAGACTTAGCTGCTGAAATAGTTCAAGGACTTGGCGGTAAGGAAAATATAGAATCTGTTGATAATTGCTTTTCACGTTTAAGAGTAAAGGTTAAAGATGCTGTTATAGTTGATGAATCAACTTTAAAAGGCACAGGTGCAGCAGGAGTAATAAAGAACGGTGAGAATATTCAAGTTGTATACGGACCTAAGGTAAATGGAGTTAGGAACTCTGTTGATAGATATCTAGCTGGTTTAAATTAATGATTATATAAATGATTAGTAATACAATGCAGTTAAACCTAGAGTGTTTCGAATATTAATGAAAGCGTAATAAAATCTTAGTAACAAGTTAAATATTCAAAATTTAACTTATATGTATTCTAGATATACCTGTTCATAACCTCCTCTTCAGTAATCTTATATAGAGGAGGTTATGCTATATTCCATGATTAATAAAATCTTGTCTAGGAATATAAGAATACAAATTTTGTTTACTGCCCACAGCCCGAGACATTGGAAAAAGCAAATAATTATTGGTACAGGAGAGATGTTATTATGCTGCTTAAAGGAAATCTAACAGGTGTTCAACACTTGGGAATCCCTACAATTGATTTGAATAAAACAATTGAATGGTATGAAACAATTGTCGGCTTCAAAACAATTTATAAAACAGTTATTGATTATCACGGAAAAGTTAGTGTTACATTTATGGAGTTGGGAAATTTAGTTATTGAAGCTTATCAGCCTTCTGAAAAGGATTATGAAGAAATAAAATTTAGATCCAAGGGGCACATTGATCATTTAGCTATTGATACAGTAGATATTGAGTATTCACTGGAAGAATTTCTTTTAAAAGGGGCCCAATTAGATTCATCGACCATAAACGGTCCTGTTTTGTTAGAGAATTTTTTCTCTAAGGGCGTCAAATATCTAAATTTTGTTGGGCCTAATGGTGAAACGGTAGAGTTGAGTCAAAATTTAGCATCAGAAGATTGTATAAATAAAACCGTGTTAAAAGGATGGTCTCATCTTGGCATACCTGTTACTGACATTAACAAATCAAAAAGTTTTTATAAGGATTTAGGGTTTATTGAAGTGATGAATGCAGAGGTAAAAAGAGAAGAGGGAATTATCAAAGCTGCTTTTATGGATTTGAACGGTTTTCACATAGAGTTATATCAGCTGTTTGGAGAAGATCTGGAGGAAATAAAAACAAGGGCAGATGGACATATTGATCATATTGCATTAGATGTGCTTGATGTTGATCAAGCTTTTAATGAGTTGCGGGAAGCAAATTATACTATTGAAGAGACTGTTCCTAGTTTTATCGATTTTGGAGATTTTGAAGTAAGGTTTTTTCATGTTAAAGGACCCGATAATGAAAAAATAGAATTTAATCAAAAAACATTTAAATAATATACTTAAGTGAGTATTCTCGGTTCTGGTGCAAATATGATCTGTTAGGGACCCTGACGCATACCCATCAAGTTAAGAATTTAGAATTACCTCAAAACAAAGATTTTGTGCAAATTGCTCAATTTTCTCGTTTTGGGGTAATTTATTTCTGTTAGGTTGATGGGCATGGGGTATTACCAGCAAGACGTGGATTTACAACGTTAAGGATATTCCAGTACTAAAATCCCAATCTCTCAGTGATATAAATGAGAGATTGGGATTTAATTATTCAACAATTGCGCCATTTAATTGAATAACTAAAATATAGGCTTAGTCCTAAAATCGCTCATAACTTGTTGAACTAATACACCCTTTAATTTAAGTGCAATCATTCACAATCTTTACATCGAGCATACTGGCACTGGAAATAAAAAACGAATATCAAACACTATTTTTAGGTAGTATCTGATATTCGAATTATAGTTCAATTAGATATTAGATTATTTTCTTAAGGTTTTTAATGCACCACTCC
>NZ_JASATP010000008.1:0-208913 GCF_038440375.1 Bacillus sp. OTU530 | reverse complement strand
AGCTCTTCAGCGCCGATGGTAGTTGGGGGTTTCCCCCTGTGAGAGTAGGACGTCGCTAGGCAGCTGAAAAGCTGATGGAATATAATCCATCAGCTTTTTTTGCTTTGTATAAATCATTTATATTTTCTAGAAAAATGTCTATTTTTAGTGGACAAGGGAGCAGATTGCTACTATCCTAGTTAGTCGGTTCTGCCCCTGATACGTGGTATGCAGACATGCCGCAAGCTTCTTGATGATGGTTGGATTGGCACACCTATTGCGGCCACTGCTTTTATGATGGGAAAAGGACCGGAGTCATGGCATCCCGATCCAAATTTTTTCTATCAAGAAGGTGCCGGTCCGATGTTTGATATGGGACCGTACTACTTAACAGGGTTAGTGAATTTATTAGGCCCAATCCGACGTGTAACAGGTTCTGCACGGATTTCATTTCCAGAGCGAAAAATTACAAGCGAGTCGCAATATGGAACCATAATTACAGTTAATATGCCAACGCATATTGCCGGAGTCATTGATTTTGCAAGCGGCGCAATCGGGACGCTGATTACAAGCTTTGATATTAAAGGCGGTTCTTCTGCATTCCCGTATATTGAAATTTACGGTACCGAAGGCTCACTCAAGGTACCGGATCCCAATACATTTGATGGTCCGGTGTATGTAAGACGAAACGGAGATGCCAATTGGAGCGAAGTGCCATTAACACATGGCTTTACCAAGCAAGGCCGCGGATTAGGCGTTGCTGATATGGCGTATGCGATTCGAACGGGACGAAAGCATCGGGCGAACGGAGGCTTAGCGTACCATGTACTTGAAGCAATGCATGGCTTTCATGATGCGTCAAAGGAAGGAAAACATTATCTGATGGAGAGTACATGCGAACGACCAGCTGCGCTGCCGCTGCATTTACCGGCCGACGCGCTGGATAGCTGATTGATAGGATAGCAAATTTTTGCTTACAAGTATAAGAAAAGCGGACAAGGCCCGCCTTTTATGGCAGCGTAGGGGTGAGCCGGAGTAAAAGGCGCTTTTTGCCTTTTGCAGGGGTTCAGCCCGGAGTCTGCCATTTTGGGCCTTGGGAGCTAGACCCCACCTCGAAAAGTTATACTTTCTTATCTTATCAAAAATAAAACCCATTGGCTGCATTGTTCCAATGGGTTTTACCTTTACACTGTATAAGGTATAAATTTCCAGCTAGAAGTCAATTCAACGTAGTCGGAAATATTAGGAATACAGTATAAATAGGGCTGCACCTCTGTCTTCGCCCAAGAGCGGGTCTCGCCAATCAGCGAGTTTTCTTTAGCCCTGCTTCGTATCAAGCGGCTTCAAGCGTGCTTCAATTTCTTTGCGCTGCGGCTCGAAAAATGGCGGCAGTGCGAGGGATTCACCTAAATGCTCTAGCTCTTCATCTGTATCAAAGCCAGGCCCATCTGTTGCGAGCTCAAATAGAATGCCGTTTGGCTCCTTAAAGTAGAGGGAGTGGAAATAGAAGCGATCCACAAAGCCAGAGTTTCCAAATCTAGCTTTCTTAATCCGTTCAATCCAAGCGCGCAGCTCTTCATCGTTATCCACGCGGAAGGCAACGTGATGAACGCCGCCGCGACCGAGACGCGCTGGCGGAAGGTCTGTCCGTTCCTCTACATGCACCTCAGCACCTGTTCCTCCTTCTCCTGTTTCGAACACAATAATATCAGGCTGGTTTGGCACGGAGGATGGATATTGTCCAACTTGTCGGAAGCCCATTAGCTGTGTTAAGACAGTGATTGTATGTTCAGCTTGGCGCACGGTTAATTGAACAGGTCCTAAGCCAAGAATGCCATACTTGCGCGGAATAGGGCTCTTTTCCCATGGGATGCCGCCTGCTACACCTTTGTTTGCTTCATCTGATACAAGAATTAGACGCTGTCCTTCAAAATCCTTAAATGCAAGAGTAGAACGACCTGCCCGTTCCTTAATCTCTTCATGTACGACACCCGCTTCTTCAAAGCGTTTCTTCCAGTAAGACAATGCCTCATCACTCGCTACACGAAGAGAAAGTGCTGAGATGCTGTTAATCCCTTCATAATTATGCCCAGCTCTTGGAATTTCAAAAAATGTTAGTTCTGTTCCCGGGTTTCCTTTTTCATCTCCATAAAATAAATGATAGACGGATGTATCGTCCTGGTTTACTGTTTTTTTCACTAAGCGCAGTCCGAGAGTTTTTGTGTAAAATTCAAAGTTTTTCGGAGCAGAAGCTGTAATGGCGGATACGTGGTGAATTCCTTTTAATTCCATTTAAATTCCTCCTAGCTGTATTTTCACTCATGTAATAGTTCTGTGCAATTTTTATATAAAGAAGAAGACTTGAAATTAACTAACTTTATGTAAGTTAATATACTATTATGGGATTGTTATGTCAACCTTTATATGTAATGGTCAGGAAGTAGTATATTTGTTCCACTGTAGGAAAGTATAAATTTCTAGCTAGAAGTAGATGCGACGTAATCGGAGGTTTTAGGAATACAGTATAAGTAGGGCTACACCTCTGTCTTCGCCAGGGAGCAGGGCTCGCCAATCGACGAGTTTTCTTTAGTTTCGCACAAAACTTTCATTACACACTTTTATCCAAAATGGAGAAAAGTATGCTATGATAATAATAACGAAGCCGCATACATGGGGGGAGTTGTATGAAAACGGACTTGAAAGTGTTGTGGGGAATTTTTTTAGTTTTTCTAAAAATCAGTCCTGTTACGTTTGGCGGAGGATATGCAATGATTCCTGCCATTGAAAGGGCGGTTGTCCGAGAAAAGAAATGGCTGAAGGCGGAGGATGTGACGGATGTGTTCGCTGTAGCGGGTTCTGTTCCTGGGGCGGTTGCAATTAATGCGGCTACCTTCACTGGCTATCGCATTGCGGGAGTTAGCGGCGCAATGGTCGCTATGATGGGAGTATTAGTTCCTACCTTTTTAATTGTTGTTGCGATTAGCCTTTCCTTCTTCTATTTAAAAGATAACCCAAAAATGACTGCTGCTTTTAAGGGTATCCGGCCAGCAATTGTTGCGTTAATTACATTCGCCGGATATAAAATTTGGAAGACTGCTGTTTTTGATAAAACAACATTCGTTACAGTTTGTGTAACGGTTTTCTTTTTATTAGTCCTACATGTTCATCCTGTTTTTATAATTATGTGCGGAGCAGCAGCGGGAATTGGATTTGTAAAGGTAAAAGAAAAGTTAGGATATGCGACTCGTTTAGATGAACCGAAGACAGAAGAAGTTCCTGATATTCATTATTTTATGGGCGCAGGTATATAAGAAGATGGAAAGAAGGAGAGAGTATGCTTTTATGGGGGCTGTTTAAAACGTTCTGTATGATCGGGCTCGTTTCGTTTGGCGGAGGCTATGCGATGATTCCTGTCATTGAAACAGAGGTTTCAAGAAACGGCTGGATGACGACCCAGCAATTTACTGATGCTGTTGCGATTGCCGGGATGTCGCCTGGCGCTATCGCAACGAATAGTGCGATGGTCGTTGGGTACCAAACAGCCGGTGTTCTAGGAGCGACTGTTGCTGCCCTTGGCATGATTTTGCCTTCCGTCGTTATTATCTTACTTGCTGCTGTCTTTTTTAACAAAGTTCATAAAAATAAAACGGTACAATCGGCATTTTACGGATTACGGCCTGTTGTAGTCGGTATGATTATTTATGCAGCGATAAAGCTGGCGCTTTCTAATGGAATGATGAATTCTATTTCTTATTATTCTATCAGTGCCTTCTTATTATTTGCGCTATCCTTATTTGCTTTAATGCGTCTGCGTATGCATCCTGTTTACGTGATTATCCTCGCAGGATTAGTCGGTGTAACCTTATATTCCTAGTCAAATAGGGGAGAGGAAGGAGAGGATGCTTGATGCTGAAGCACTTTTTGCAAGCAGACTTGAAAAAAGATAAAGAGCTAAAAGCATTGTATCAACTCATTCATAAGAAGGGACCGACTACAAAGGTCTGGTTGCTTGAGCAAACGAAAATGAAGCAAACGACACTGACAAGAATGATGGATGAGCTTCTTGGCAAGGGGTTGATTCGCGAGTGCGGATTCGGTGAGTCGAGCGGAGGTAGACCGCCTACCTTATATGATGTTGATGCAGGCAATCATTTTATCATTGGAATAGATATTACCCGTATTCAAACACGTGTGGTGTTAACCGATCTTCATCTTCAGCAGATAGAGAAAAAATCGTTTGCGATGACGGCTGAACATACGCCAGAGAGAACGGTTTCCGAAATCAAGAGCATTATTTCCGGATTCATGAAGAACTATCAATTTGCGCTGGAGGAATTGTTGGGCATTGGAATCAGCGCGGTTGGACCGCTTGACCGGAACGCAGGGGTGATTTTGCGTCCAGAAGCCTTTTACGCATCTAACTGGGTGCAAGTACCTATTGTTCAGCAGCTTCGGGAAGCATTTCCTGTTCAGGTACTTCTTCGCAATGGGGCGCATACAGCTATTATTGGGGAATCCTATCAAGAGCCTTTTGTGGGGGAGAATATTTTGTACTGTATAAGCGGCGAAGGTCTTCGCTGCGGCGTAATGACCAATGGTGAGTTGATCCAAAATAAAACCGGAGATGTGAGCGCCTACGATCATATGATTATTGAGGTAAACGGGCGTCCATGTGTATGTGGGAAAAAAGGCTGTATCACCTCTTATATGTCGCACAAGGCGATTCGACAAGAACTGGGTCAGCTATTGAACAGGAGTTCTATTACAGCAGAAGAGATGATGAAGCTGATCGAGAAGCGGCATCCTGCTGCTGTACAAGCGGTGATGCATTCTGCTTATTATTATGGAGTTGGAATTGCGAATATGGTGAATTTGCTGCAACCGGATGTTGTAATGTTAAGCGGCGCATTGATATACGGCTATCCAGAATACTATAATGCTGTTATTCATGCAGCTTTGCAGCATATGCACGATATAGAGCGGGGGCATGTTACTTTTACCCAAGGTGTGCTAAAGTCGGATGCAGCAGCTGTAGGGGCAGCTGTTTTGGCGTTTCAGTCATATTTTTGAATAGCGAAACTTTGGACAGAGTGTTTTCCAACACTCTTTTTTATACTTTAAGAAAGTATAAATTCCCAACTGGAAGTCAATTCGACGTAGTAGGGAATTTTAGGAATACAGTATAAGGGCAACCACGCATCTGTCTTCGCTAATTGGTAGGGCTTGATACATATTAAATGCTGAAAATGATAGAAAGAAGCTGATATGACAGTGGTGCTGTAAAATATTAAGTGTTCTAAAGGAGAATATGTATGTTATGCAACCGAATCAAGCTTTCGGTTGCATTTTTTGATTTTACTTGAAAATCTAATCACTGTATATTTTTTGTGCTACAAAAATTGTTTTCCCATTAGAAATGGTTTATGATTTTTTGTAGAACAAAAAATCTAAGGAGAACATATGAAAGAGCTGACATTCACATCATTTGAGCAGTATGAGCAATATATAAAAGAAAAAATGGCGCATAAAGCAAGAAAAAGAGGCTTGCAAGGTGATGCTTTGACTGAGTATTTGCGGAAGCATGAGAATGATGCGGCACGTATTTGGAAAGAGCACGACTGCCAGACATGGCTTGAGAAAGATGGTTATGTGACGATAGCTGTTTGGAGAGATGAGAGCGGGCAACGGAAAATTGGCAGAGGCAGACCGAGGAAGTCAGAATGTGAAAAGCTTAAGCATTCAATCCACGTTCGGTTAGATGAGGAAACATATCAAAAGCTCAGTCATTTTTGTATGGAACAAAATATTGATATTTCTGAGGCAATCCGGCTTTTGATCCGACGCATGTAATGTGGCAATCTTTTTGTTTTTTCGTAGTAGCTTTTAGTTAGGAAAGGAATGATTGAATATGGGGAATTCTTTAGTAAACTCAGTAGATAGCAATCTATCAAAATCTAAGCGATTATGGATTGCGGTTATATTAGGCACCTTGGCTGCATTCGGCCCGTTATCAATTGATATGTATTTACCAGCTTTGCCGGACTTGGCAAAAGATTTTCATACTAGTCCCTCTTTTGTACAGCTTAGCCTGACCTTTTTCTTACTAGGCCTTTCTTCAGGACAGCTGCTTGCCGGTCCGCTTAGTGATATATACGGACGTAGAAGACCGCTTCTCATTGGACTTAGCATTTACTTTGTTGCCTCTATTTTATGTGTATTTAGTCCTTCTATTTGGGCGTTTATTGTATTGCGCTTAATACAAGGCATGGCAGGAGCAGCCGGGGTTGTTATTTCCCGTGCTGTTGTCCGGGATCTTTACTCTGGTTCGGAGCTCACGAGGTTTTTTTCACTGCTTTCTCTAGTAAACGGAATTGCTCCTATTTTGGCACCTGTATTTGGCGCACAATTGCTGCGAATCGCACCATGGCAGGGAGTTTTTATCGTGTTAAGTTTTATCGGCTTTGCCATGTTTTTTGTCGTTATGTTCGGTTTGCCTGAAACATTGCCAAATGAGCGTCGTTTAGCGGGCGGTGTGAAAAATACGCTTCTTACGTTTGGAAATATTCTTCGTGACCGCAGCTTTATCGGTTATGCACTGTCACAAGGTCTTGTATTTGCCGCAATGTTTGCCTATATCTCGGGTTCACCGTTTGTTGTACAAAATATTTATGGAGCGTCTGCGCAAATGTTCAGCTTGATTTTTGCGATAAATGGGATAGGAATTATGCTGGCTAGTCAAATAACTGGCAGATTAGCCAATATCGTAGGGGAGACAAGGCTTCTGGTCACTGGCTTATGTGCATCCTCGCTAGGAGGCATCGCATTGCTTCTTGTATTATTGCTTCATGCAAGCTTATATGTCGTATTGATTCCCTTGTTCTTTGTCGTTGCAAGTGTTGGCATGGTAAATGCAGCTGGTTTTTCATTAGCTATGCAAAAGCAAGGCAAATCAGCGGGCAGTGCGTCGGCTTTGCTAGGGGTGATTTCGTTAGCCTTTGGCGGGATGGTTGCACCTCTCGTCGGAATGGGCGGTGAGAAGTCTGCTGTTCCGATGGGTATTATTATTGCGGCCTTAGGTTTTGGTGCTGTTTTATCTTATCTGATTTTAGTGAAAAAATCAGAAGCATTACGTGAGAACTCCATCTGATCATAACAGAGGATCGAAAATAGCATCACACTGTTGTAAATGGAAATGCACCCTAATCTACTTCGGTAGATTAGGGTGCATTATGTTTTTCTAGTATTACAACATGGAATTCGCCTTACTTACAATGGTGTAGCTATAGGTGAAGATGGGTTCGCCACTTGACCTTGATCGCTGATATCAGAATCATTCACACCGGTTGCCATCACGCTATTCGCAAAGGATAAATCGCCTAACGTAAAACAAGCACCCATCATTTTGCTGTTGGCAGTGTGACTGTTATGAACGGTTGGACCGATATCAATATTACCGTTTTGTGTTACGCCGTTGACTTTAATATTAAAGACATTTATTGCATATGGCATGAAATAAGCCTCCTAATTTTTCTTAAGTGTTTTGTTGTTGCTCAACAATTGGTGATTCTGTAGTACCGATATCAGATTGATCTACAAAATCGGGGTCCTGTACATTTAAATCCATATTTGCATGTATCGGGGACGTATCACCCACTGAGGTGGAATTCCCTAAAAATTTGCTATGGGCAGAGTGGCTATTATGGAAAGCAGGACCAATATTGATGGAGGCGTTGCTTGCCATGCTGTTTATTTTTACATTTTGGATGTTTATTAGAAGCATAATTTACCCACCTATCTTTTTCCGTTACACTTACCACAGTATATGAAGTTGTTTGAAAAGCGTTAAAGAATTAGGAAGGATTACAGCGGATCCTCAATATGTCAGTACTAAAGGCTCTAGACAACTAATATGATAAAGTAGCTGTGAGAGGAGGTCTGATATGAACCAGTATCGTTTGATTGGAGAAAGCATCAATGATTGCTGCGTAAGCTATCAGGAAATGAAAAAGGCTGTACAATCTGTGCTTCAAAATGGAAAGCAGGGTGAAATCTAGTGGCTGCCTTGTATGATATTATAGAAGCCGTTACAACTATATCTGAATCGTGTACACTCGCAACCCTTATTCGTGTGGAAGGATCGTCATATCTAAAGGAAGGCACAATGATGGTAATGAGAGAAGATGGCATGCGGCTTGGTATGCTGAGCGCAGGCTGTGTGGAGGAGGATCTTTATCATCACTCTCAGGATGTCACCTTCGACAAATGGTCTATCCATGAGTTTGATACGGGGGAAGAGGACGATTTATCATGGGGAATCGGTTGTAATGGAATACTTCATATATTGTTGGAGAAGGTGGATCCTTTTTATCGAGAATCTTTACGAAGAGCAAAAACGTATATGGATCAAGGGCTGTATGTTTGGATGGTGAAGCATCTCATAAAATCCAAAACTCTTTTTATAAGTGAAAACGGAGATATATTTGGAAGCTGGGCGGAAGACATTCCTTCCGTTTTAGAGCTGAGAAATGGGATTTACAAGGACATATACATGCAGTGCCTTCAGCCCCAGCAGCGTTTATTTATTTTTGGCGCGGGTGAAGATGCAAAGCCCCTGGTTCGTTTAGCGAAGGAAACTGGTTTTTTCACCACAGTTTATGATTGGCGTGAGGCATTGTGTACGCCGTTAAGCTTTCCTGAGGCAGACTCTTGCATAGTTGGCTTCCCAAGAGAAGTCATGCCTCGTTTAGACATTACAGAACGTGATTTTGTGGTGATTATGACGCATCATTTCAAACGAGATCAAGAAATTCTAACACTTCTCTTACAGAGAACATGCCGTTATTTGGGGATCCTAGGATCTAGGCAGCGTACCGCCCGGTTATTTAGAGAAATGGAAAAGCCCGCGTGGATATCTGCCCCGGTCGGTTTACCCATTGGAGCGCGGGGGCCCGCGGAAATTGCTGTAAGCATCATTGCAGAAATGATACAAATAGTGAGGATGGAGCATAATGAAAATAGTAGGAATATACTTGGCAGCGGGAAGCAGCAGGAGAATGGGACCAGGAATGCATAAGCTCTGTCTTCCTATGAAGGGGACATCGCTTGGAAATTTGGCACTGAATACTGCTCTTGCCTCGAGTTTGAGCGAAGTGATAGTGATTACAAATTTTTCCTCTTGGATTTTGGGAGGGGGACAGAAGGAAAGGATACATCTTCTTTCCTGTCAGAACGCATCCTTGGGGCAATCCTATTCCTTGCGCCAAGGGATTGAGAAAGCGGAAAGCCTGCAGGCGGATGGGGCAATGGTCCTGCTGGCCGATCAGCCGTTTATTACAGTTGAAACTTTGAATACAATCATACGGGAGTTCCAGCAGTGTCCGGAATTACAGTATGTAGCAGCAGCCTATCAAGATATTCCGCGACCTCCTGTTTTATTTTCCAGCAATATTTTTCCGGTTTTGAAAAAGCTGAAGGGCGATCAAGGAGCCCGTTTCATTTTTTCTGATCCTTCGTTTCGAGGGAAGGTCCTTCCGTATGATAATGCAAGGTTGTTTTATGATGTAGATACATGGGAGGACTATCATGCAGCTAGCCGTTCTTTTTTTTAAAGAAAACTCGCCGACTGGCGAGCCGTGCCCTTGGGCGAAGACAGAGGTGTAGCCCTACTTATACTGTATTCCTAAAATTTCCGACTACGTCGAATTTGCTTCTAGCTGGAAATTTATACTTTCCTACAGTGAAACTAAAATTACTGCAAAACAGGAAGGCTTTGCAGTGATTTTGTTTTATATATGAACAGTGCTTTCTGAAATGAGTGCAACGTCACTCGCTTTAGGCTGAGTGAAGAAAAAGATGAAGGAAATGATGAGCACCGCCATGAAGAAAATAGTAGTTTCAGATGGTTTAATCGTTGGAAGGTCCGTTAAAGACATCGATATCACTCCTTTGTTAGTTTTTCCACTAGTGCAGGGTCAACATAAAAATGCTGGGATACAATCTTTTGGAAAGAATTAAACTCTTTATTTACCTGACTCAAAGCGGACGGTTCAGTTCTCGAAACCCCAAAGATAGGTCCGCTGACAGTAAGTGTGAATCTTTTTGAAGAAGTAAATGTTCCTAATACTCGAATCTGATCGTGAATCAATAATGCAGCTATAATAATATCTATGATATCAATAAACCAACTAGCTATTCGATTTTTTTGTTTACCCTCTAGCCGGCTAATTCCGGTGAGCGGTCCTCCTATTGAAATGCGAAATCCTCCCGGGGTAACAAATACGCCTATAATTGTAATTTGGCCAGTCAATAATAATATGGCTGTTATGACATCAATGTTCCGCTGAATGAAGCTAATGGTTTGTTTCTCTTTTTCTAGGGCGTTGTTTTCCAAATTTACCACATCCTTTATTAGTTTCCAGCAGAAGACTCCCGTTTCAAACCTGTAATGGGCATAACCCAGTGATAATTGGGAGATGTGCAACACCATCGCAACACGTATAGGGTGAAAAAAGAGAAGCATCCATCATTCCTTGTAAGGGAGTGTGAGCTCTCCCTATTGCCCTATGAGAACTCTGTATTTCGCTTCCTAGGAAGAAGATACGGAATCCCCCACCTTAGACCAACGGAAATCCCCTTGTGGGAAAGGAGCATTAGCGAGCAGGTGGTGGGCAGTTCAAGGTGGGATACTGTATTCTATGCTGAAAATGGATTCGTGTTATTAACCTATTTTTATGTGGAATGAACAGTACATACATCGGTTTTACAACAAGCTATAATCAAGCATATCCCTGCTGAAATCCAGCAGGGGCTTTTTTTACACTTTAAGAAAGTATAAATTTTTAGCTAGAAGACAATTCGACGTAGTGAGAAATCTTAGGAATAAAGTATAAGTGCAACTACGTCTCTGTCTTCGCCCAAAGGCAGGGCTCGCCAATCGGCGAGTCTTCTTTATGTTTTCTAACTGTTTAGGAGAGAATAAAAGGGATTTAAACAAGGATAAAACAGACAAGTAAACAAAAGTTAACAAAAACAAAAAAAGGTATTTAAAAATAAAAAGATCTGTTATATAATGAATTCAAACATAAACAAACTATAAAAATTAAAAAACAAACATAAACAAAGGTGGTAAATCAAAATGGTAAAAAGCCTATGGCAAGCAGAGCAAGCAGCACAATTGCAGCAAGGGGTAGAAGAATTAGCATACCGCTCCAATTTAATTGGAACAGATCGTTCTGTATGTAACTGGGGTGGCGGCAATACATCAATGAAAACAATCGAGAAGGACTTCCGCGGCCGCGATGTAGAAGTAATGTGGGTAAAAGGAAGCGGTTCCGATTTAGGAACAATGAAGGTTCAACATTTCACTGGCCTGCGTATGGAAGATATTCGTCCACTGATCGAGCGTGACGAAATGCCGGATGAGGAAATGGTGGCATACTTGGCAAACTGTATGATTGACAGCAAGCATCCACGCGCATCCATCGAAACATTATTGCATGCATTCCTGCCATTCAAGCATGTAGACCATACGCATCCAGATGCAATCATCGGCCTTTGCTGCGCAGATAACGGCAGACAGCTGGCGGAAGAAATTTACGGCAATCGCTTCGTTTGGGTACCATATATTCGCCCTGGCTTCACATTATCCAAAATGATTGCGGAAGGTGTAAAAAACAATCCGAACGCTGAGCTTGTATTAATGGAAAAGCACGGTCTTGTTACGTGGGGTGAAACGTCCGAAGAGGCTTATGCAAAAACAATCGCAATTATTAATGAAGCTGAAGCATATATTAACGATCGCATTGAAGAAGAGAAAGTATTTGGCGGTCAAAAATACGGAGCACTTGCTGCTGAAGAGCGTAGAAACATCTTGGCACAAGTTATGCCTGTTATCCGCGGTGCGGTAAGCGACGAAAAGAAAATGATTTTATCTTATGACGATGCAGAAGATGTACTTCAATTTGTAAACAGCCACAATGCACCTGAGCTTTCCCAAGTTGGAGCAGCTTGCCCTGACCATCTTGTGCATACAAAACGTACACCATTGTACATTGACTGGAACCCACAAACTGAAGATGTAAACAGCCTAATTGAAAAAGTGAAGGCTGGCGTTGCAAGCTTTAAAGAAGAGTATGCAGCATATTTTGAACGCAATAAACACGAAGGCGACAAAATGTTTGAAGCAGCTCCGCGTGTTATTCTAATCCCTGGTATCGGTATGGTGAACACAGGCAAAAATTTAGCAATGTCACATGTAAGCGGAGCCCTGTATCACCGTGCAATTGCAGTTATGAAGGGCTCTACAGCATTAGGTGAATTTGTATCCTTAAACGAAAATGAATCCTACAACGTAGAATACTGGCCATTAGAGCTTTACAAATTAACACTTGCTCCAGCTGAGGCTGAATTCTCTCGTAAGATTGCCTTTATTACAGGCGGTGCAGGCGGAATCGGCAGCGCAACAGCACGTCGTTTTGTATCCGAAGGTGCGCATGTTGTATTAGCTGACTTGAATCTTGAAGGCGCACAAAAGGTTGCGGCTGAAATCAATGAAAAGTATGGTGAAGGCCGTGCGATTGGCGTGAAAATGGACGTGACAAGCGAAGAGCAAGTACAAGCAGCATTCGCAGAAGCAGCTCTAGCATACGGCGGTGTAGATATTATCGTCAATAACGCAGGTCTTGCAACATCCAGCCCATTCGATGAAACATCTCTTAAAGAATGGAACTTGAATATGAACGTGCTTGGAACAGGCTATTTCTTAGTAGCACGTGAAGCATTCAAGCAAATGAAAGTGCAAGGTGTTGGCGGAAGCATGGTATTCGTTGGATCTAAAAACTCTGTGTATGCCGGCAAAAACGCAGCAGCATACAGCTCTGTGAAAGCACTTGAAACACATTTGGCACGTTGTATTGCAGCAGAAGGCGGAGAATATGGCATTCGCGTAAACTCTGTATTGCCTGATGCAGTATTACAAGGTTCAGCAATTTGGGGATCAAACTGGCGTAACGAACGTGCCGCAGCATACGGCATTGAGCCTGATCAATTAGAAGAGCATTACCGTAAACGTACAACATTGCTTGTTAATATCTACCCATCGGATATTGCGGAATCTATCGCATTCTTCGCATCCTCCAAGGCAGAGAAAACAACAGGCTGCATGATTACAGTTGACGGCGGTGTACCAGCAGCATTTACTCGATAAGAAGCTGTAATAGTGTTTATTTGCCCCTATAAATAAAGAAGCAAAAAGGACGAATCCGAAACCATGGATTCGTCCTTTTTCTAGCCTTTTAAGAGAGTATAAATTTCCAGCTAGAAGCTAATTCAACGTAGCAGGAAATTTTAGAAACAGAGTGTAAGTACCACTACGTTTCTGTCTTTGCCCGGAGGCAGGGCCCGCCCATCAGCAAGTTTTCTTTAGTAATGAATTCCATGGATCCCTTATCGAGTAATTCAATGTTATCATTGAATTACTTCACCTACGCCCTTCACAAAATTGAAGTAGGGTACTATTCTAGCAAAGTCTGATAGAAAAATGCTTATAGGTTGTATAATATCAAAATTGGTCATATGGATATGAAGGGGATGTTATTAGCTATAACGAATACAAAGCATAATGAACGAGGATCACGGATTTCTGTATCTGCTGTATTCAATTGCCACAGCATTGTTGCAGCTCATTTTTCTATTCAAAAGGTTGTTTTTCTTTCTTTGTGTTATAATGGGGTTAGAAGGATGTGAAACTGTGGAATTTTTTATACCGGATGGCTCTATGTATATAGCATTTGTCTTGCTGACAACGTTTTTTCTATGTATGGCATCACAATTTGCTGCAACTCAGACTGTACATAAGCAAGCCGCCCTTCGACAAGGAAGCTTGTGTATTGTACAACAGACTGATGTTTGCTCTAACTGTAACCTTGTGCCGTCTATTTATTTTAAATATAAAATGACTTGCTCTGTCCACAGACAAGAATCTGCCGGAGAGCAAGACGATGAAGGTCCGTATCTCTCAATGTTTTTCGCATAACAGAAAAACATTGGAGGGACATATATGTCAAAACTCATAAAACTTTTATCGATAACATTGTTATTTATAGGTATACTTGCGGGATGCAGCGCAGCCGCATCTTCTTCCGGGCCAAACACGGACTTGTGGCACCATTATTTTATTTATCCGATGTCTTTGCTTATTGTTCATGTTGCGAAGGCGTGGATATTTCAAAGCTTTGGCTTTGCCATTATGATTGTAACGGTTGGTGTGCGGATGCTTCTCATGCCTCTCAATGTTATGCAATATAAGAATCAGTTGAACATGAAACGGCTTCAGCCGCAGCTCAAGGAGCTGAAAAAAAAGTACTCATCTAAGCATGCGGAGGAACAAAAGCAATATCAGGTGGAAATGATGAAGCTCATGCAAGAGAATAAGGCCAATCCAATGATGGGATGTCTTCCTCTTATCGTGCAGCTCCCAGTTTTCTCAGCTGTGTATTATGCTATTCGACAGACGAAGGAGATTAGCAGTGCTTCCTTTTTATGGCTAAACCTTGGACATCCTGATCCGTACTATGTGCTTCCGCTTCTTGCGGCATGTATGACGTATATACAAGCAAGGGTCGTTCAGACGAATGTCCCAGCAGAACAGATGGCGCAGGTTAGAATGATGCAATTGATGTCACCGGTCATGGTTCTTATGTTTGGATTCGCTTCACCATCGGGACTTGTGCTCTATTGGCTGACAGGTAGTATTTTTATGATTGCACAATATACGGTTTTGAAAAAGCTGTACCGAAACGAGACAGCTTCAGCATAAGAGTGAAGAGAGCATTCTGTTAGAGCAGAATGCTCTCTTATCTATAATAGATTAGGGGGAATTTGGATGTCCTTCGATTTACTGCAGGAGTTAATGGAATTAACAGAGGAGGAACAAGCCATCCTCCAGCAAAAACAAGAAGTGCGAAGAGAGCTTTACACAAGTCAGACCAATTTTATTATTGAAGGCGATAAGTTTCTCACTAAAGAAAAAATGATTATGGTTCGAAAGCATACACGCTTTGTTGACTTCCCAAAGCATAAGCATGATTATATTGAAATGAATTATGTATATAACGGAACGCTAAAGCAAAAGGTAGGCGGTACATCAATTACTTTAAAGCGAGGCGAATTCCTTATTTTGAACCAGCATATAGAACACGAGATTGAGGCTTGTGCAAAAGAGGACATTGTTATCAATTTCATTATACGCGCGGAATTTTTTGATTTTATTTTCTCTTACTTAACATCCGAAAATATTGTAAGCGATTTTTTAATTAACAGCTTATATAACAATACGCAAAATGGGCAATTTATGTATTTTAAAGTGGCAGAGGTTAGTGAAATTCAAGAGATGCTTGAAAAAATAATTAGGGAAATTATGAATCCCTCCTTATTATCGGAATCCACAATTAAGCTATATATGGGGCTTTTCATGATTGAACTGATTAAGCACGCTGATAAGGTAGAGCAGAAGAAAGAGTCTTCTCTCCAGCACTTTTTAGTTGTTGAATCGTTAAAATATATTGATCAGCACTTTCCTAATGCATCTCTATATGAATTAGCAGAAAAGCTGAATCAATCTCATTATGGTCTCAGCAAGCATATTAAGAAGGCTACAAATTATACATTTAAAGAGCTGCTGCAGGAGAAGCGCTTGAGTAAAGCAAAGGAATTATTAGAAAGCACCGATCTGCCTATTTCCTCAGTGATTGAGCAAGTAGGTTATGATAATATTAGTTATTTTTATCGTATTTTTAAGAGCAAATATGGCCGAACACCAAAGGAATGGCGAGATTGTGAAGTAAGGGAGTAGTTTTCTTTTTGAAAGCTGCTCCCTTATTTTTGGGAGGCAAATATATAGCTTTCTAATTTTATAGAAAAAGGAATATAACAGCTTTGTTTGTGATGATTTCTTTCCGAGTTTACAGGCTAAATTAATAATAAGTTATGTGCAAATAAGGACAATAAAAAGGCTACTCACGTTATTATTTTTTTTCCTTATTTCCTTTATCCTATAAACATAAGCAAACGCTTTCAGTGTAAAGGGTGATAAAAATGACAAAACATTGTGTAGCAGTTGATATCGGTGCATCAAGCGGAAGGCTCATCGCGGGTCATATTGAGAATGGCACCCTGCAACTACGGGAAGTGCATCGTTTTGAAAATAAAATTGTGCAAAAAGGGAATCATTTTTGCTGGGAAGTAGATACGTTATTTGCGGAAATTAAAAAGGGAATTCATAAATGCCGCGAGCTCGGTTTACAGCCAGAGAGCATCGGTATTGACACCTGGGCGGTAGATTTTGTGCTTCTGGATGAAGATGGAAATCCTTTAACGGATGCTGTTTCATATCGTGATCCAAGAACAGACGGGATGATGGAAGAGGTTTTTAACATCATTTCAAAGGAGCGCCTTTACTTAGAGACAGGGATTCAGTTCCAAAAGTTTAATACCATTTATCAGCTGTATGCCTTGAAGCAAAGCAATCCGGAGATTTTAGAAAAAGCAAAAGCATTCTTGATGATTCCAGAGTATTTTAACTATTTATTAACAGGCAAGAAGGCAAATGAGTATACAAACGCGACATCCACGCAGCTTGTAAATGCTTTTACAAAGAAATGGGATAAGGAGCTTTTGGGGCAATTGGGCATTAATCCTGATATGTTTCAAGATATTCAAATGCCAAAGACAATCTTAGGGAATTTGACAGAAGAGCTTGTAGAGGAATTTGGCTTTGATATGAAGGTTGTCCTGCCGGCAACACACGACACAGGATCAGCAGTTCTATCTGTTCCTTCATTAGAGGATACTATTTACATTAGCTCTGGTACATGGTCATTAATCGGTGTGGAAAATCCGTTTCCGATTTGTGTGCCTAAGGCGTTAGATTATAACTTCACAAATGAAGGCGGAATGGATTATCGCTATCGCTTCTTAAAAAATATTATGGGGCTTTGGATGATTCAGGAAGTGAGAAGAAATTATAACAATCAATATTCCTTTGCCGAGCTTGTGCAATTGGCGCAGGAAGCTGCAGATTTCCGTTCTATTGTGAATGTGGATGATGCAAGGTTTTTGAAGCCAGACAATATGATTAAGGCGATTCAAAACTATTGCCGTGAAACAGAGCAGGCGGTGCCAAGCACAGTAGGAGAAGTTGCGAAGTGTGTATTTGACAGTTTAGTGGCCAGCTATGAGAAGGCTATTGGTGAGATTGAAGAAATTTTTGAAAAAGAATTTAAAACAATCCATATAATTGGCGGCGGCTGTCAAAATGAATTGTTAAACCAAAAGATTGCTGATGCAACAAATAAGACGGTATATGCTGGGCCTGTTGAGGCAACTGCGATTGGGAATCTTGTCGCACAGCTGATGGCATTAGGTGAGATTGACAGCTTGAACGAGGCAAGAGAACTCATTCAGCAGTCATTTGAAGTAAAAACATTTGAAAAAATAGAGGCTTGTATAAATTAAGAGCGCAGAGGGGAAATGAGGACTATGACAACGAAACAAAGCTATGAATTGGCGAAGCAGCAGTATGAAAAGTGGGGCGTTAATGTTGATGCGATTTTAGAGCAGCTAAAGAATATACCAATTTCCATCCATTGCTGGCAAGGCGATGATGTAGCAGGATTTGAAGTAAACAAAGGCGAACTATCCGGTGGGATCGATGTAACAGGAAACTACCCAGGGAAAGCAAGAACACCTGAGGAGCTTAGAAGCGACTTAGAAAAAGCACTTTCTTTAATCCCAGGGAAACACCGATTGAACCTGCATGCAATTTATGCGGAAACAAACGGAGAGGCTGTAGAGCGTGACCAATTAGAGCCAAAGCACTTTGAGAACTGGGTGAACTGGGCAAAAGAACAGGGACTCCACGGTTTAGATTTTAACCCGACATTATTCTCTCATGAGAAAGCCGGAGATGGCCTTACTCTATCTCATCCAAATGAAGAAATTCGCGAGTTTTGGATTCGCCATTGCATCGCGAGCCGTAAAATTGCGGAGTACTTCGGGAAAGAGCTAGGAACTCCATGTCTGACAAATGTTTGGATTCCGGATGGCTATAAAGATATTCCGAGTGACCGTCTGACTCCAAGACAGCGTTTAAAAGAGTCTTTAGATAAAGTTTTTGCGGTAGAGATTGATGAACAGTACAATATCGATGCAGTTGAAAGTAAACTATTTGGTATTGGCTCCGAGGCTTATGTAGTAGGATCACATGAATTTTATATGGGCTATGCTTTGAAAAACAATAAGCTATGCTTGCTTGATACAGGACATTATCATCCAACAGAAACAGTGTCCAATAAAATTTCCTCCATGCTGATGTTCAGTGACAAGGTTGCGCTGCATGTTTCCAGACCAGTGCGTTGGGACAGCGACCATGTTGTCATTTTAGATGATGAACTGCGTGAAATTGCACTTGAAATCGTCCGCAACGATGCAGCTGATAAAGTAATGATCGGTCTTGACTTCTTTGATGCGAGCATCAACCGTGTAGCTGCATGGACAATTGGAACGCGCAACATGATTAAAGCGTTGCTATATGCGATGTTGACGCCAAATGCATATTTAAAGCAATTGCAGGAAGATGGTAATTTCACAGAACGATTGGCGCTTATGGAAGAATTCAAAACATATCCGTTCGGCGCAATTTGGGATTACTACTGCGAGCAAGCAGGTGTGCCTGTGAAAGAAACTTGGTTAGAGGAAGTAAAGCAGTACGAGAAAGAAGTATTAGCAAAACGATAATAGAGAAACCGGACTCACCTCACTGGAGGGAGTCCGTTTTTTTGCATTATTCGAAAATGGAAATGAAAATATTACATTATTTATCCTTCATTGCTAATGCCGTTCGATCTTCTATTAAATGAGGTTGTTCCAGCATGTGTTTGTGAAAGCAAAGTCCTGCCGTTTCGTTGATATACTGAGTCCAAAAAGCAGCAAACTCTGCGGAAGTCAGCTTCGACTTGGATTGATGGAGGAAATTCACAATCAGCACCTCATTGTTTTTTTTTAGGTTTGCATACTTTACATGGCAGTATACAGTATCGTTTATCGTTTTCTGACTACGTCGAACGGGCTCCTAAATGTAAATTTATACCATATTACAATAGGAAATACCCCCGCCCTCATAAAAGGCGGGGATGAGCTTTATAACGAAAAAGCCTCAGTTTTAGGCTGTACTGTAGTCAATTTAATTCCTTTTTCCTCCAGTATTTGCTTGGTTGTATTTTCTACGCAGGAATCAGTGATAATATGAGTAATGTCACTTATTTGTGCGGTTTGCACAAAGGTACGGACGCCAAATTTACTAGAGTCAACCATTACAATCGTTTGATCTGCGCTGTCGATCATGCATTTCTTTAACAGTGCCTGCCATTCATTTGAATCGCTTAAGCCGCTGTCCAAGTGAAAGCCTTTGCAGGAGAGGAAGGCTTTGTCCACATGATATGCGGCAAGGGAGCGTTCTGCTAAAGGTCCAGCATAAGATAAGGATTTCGGAAGCAACATGCCTCCTGTTGAAATGACTTGAATTTTTTCTTTTTTACTCAGTTCAACAGCTACCTTGATGGAGTTGGTAATGACCGTGAGCGGCATATCCGGAAGTGCCTTTGCTAAATACCAAGCTGTTGTGCTGGCATCAAGGATAATACGCTCACCGCTTGTGATGTGTTTAGCCGCCTCATAGGCGATTGCCCTTTTCTCGGCCATATTTGTAATTTCCCGCTCAGATACATCTGTTTCCGATTCTTCTTGAACACTGACAGCTCCACCATGGCTTCGTTTTAGTTTATTTTCCTTCTCTAGCTTCTCCAAATCACGGCGAATGGTTTCTTCCGTTACAGAGAATAGTTTGCTAAGTTCACTTACACGAATGCTTAATCGTTCATTAACGAGTTCAACAATTTTTTGGTGTCTTTCTGCTACAAGCATTTTGAACTTCCTTTCTGTTCGATAGACTAGGATATTTTGTGAATTTTGTTTTTGTTTGTTTTTATTTATGTTTGTTTCTAGTATACCATTTTTTTGTTTATTAGATATAATAATCTTCTAAAATATTTCTGGTCAAATCAGAAGAATCTCCCCCCTACCTGATAATAGCCTCCTACAAGCGCTTTCAATCCTTCTGTATAGTTAAAGTATCAAGAGAGCTTCACATCAAAATTTCACAGGAAAGTTTGTAACCGCTTCACTTTGAGAAAGGGGAGAGAGAAGGATGGCAAAAGGGTTTGGAAGTAAAAAAACGACAGGCTGGAAAGCAACGGCATCTGTTGCGATGGCCAACTATATTGAAGCTGGCTCTATCGTGGCCGGCGCAGGCGGATTGTCACTTTGGGTAGAGTATTTACATCTCGATGACATTAAAATTGGATTATTGGGTGCAGTAAGTGCCAATGCTTTCGGCGCTGCAATCGGTGCCTTGCTTGGCGGATATCTTTGCGATAAATATGGACGCAAGTTTATTTATACGTATGATCTGCTTATTTATATGCTGGGGATGCTCATTACGATTTGCTCAGTAAACTTCCCGATGCTATTAATCGGCTACATTATAACAGGATTAGCAGTTGGTGCCGGAGTCCCAGCTTCCTGGACGTATATCGCTGAAGAAGCTCCTTCTGATAAACGGGCAGCGCATACAGGGATGGCACAGCTTGCTTGGTCGCTCGGACCTGTGCTTGCATTATTGCTTTCTGTATTATTAGCACCATTAGGTCTTCTTGGCAGCCGGATTATTTTTGCGCACTTACTTGTAATCGCATTCATCACATGGTATATCAGACAAGGTTTATCGGAGTCTTCTCTATGGAAGGAAGAAAAGAAAAAGCAGCAACAGACTGGCCAAGCTAGTACCAGCTCTGTAAAAGAACTATTTAGCAAAAAGGTAAACAGAAGGGCATTATTTCTTCTGCTTGGCGTGTATCTATTCTGGAATTTAACAGCTGGAGCAATGGGATTCTTTATGCCTTACATTTATGAAACTGTCGGCGGCCTTTCCGCAAGCGCAGCAAACTTATTACAATCGGTTCTTTGGATCTTTACAGTAATTTGCACATATGCTGTCTTTATGAAATTAGGAGATAAAAAGAGCCGTCGCGCGATTTATGCGGTATCTGCGATTATGGCAATTCTTGCTTGGGTTTTACTCGTGTATGCAAAAATGACAATGCCGGTTCTACTCGTCTTTGTTTTACTATGGGGCTGCTCCGCAGGATTTGGGGCACAAGCCTTCTACGGTTTATGGGCAAGTGAACTGTTCCCGACAAAATACCGCGCAAGAGCGCAAGGCATTATGTTCTTTATAGCACGCATCGGAGTAGGGCTATGGACTGCTGTTATGCCAACGGTTATTTCTAAACTTGGATTTGCGGTTGCGGGAGGAATTATGATTGCATTCCTTATCGTGGCAGCTTTTATCGGCATTGTCTATGCTCCTCGCACACAAGGCAAGACATTGCAGCAAATTGAAAGAGAGCGTTACGGAGATGAGGCAGCTGCCGAGGTTCAGGCAAGCAGCCGCGCTTTATAATTGATCATAGGAGAGAGAAAAATGAAACATGTAAAAGGAGCTACACAGTGGGTTATTCCGGACGGATATATTCCGCCAGTGAGTTCAGGAGAGCTGCTCAGTCACGAATCGATCTGTGTACTCAATTGTAATACAGAGGATGCAAATCTTATGGTGACCGTTTACTTTGAGGATCGCCCACCATTAGAGAATATTCCTGTAGTGGTAAAGGGAAAACGAACAAACCATATTCGTACCAGCTCCCTTCAAAAGGACTCTGAGTATATTCCAGTCGGCGTTCCGTACGCACTTGAAGTGGAAAGTGATATTGCTGTAATTGTACAATACAGCCGTTTGGATGCAACCCAGCCTGAGCTTGCGTTAATGTCAACAATAGCGTATCCATTATAAATTTAGAAAGAATGTCTCCTTGCCGCCGAGCTGCATCTATAGTTTGGCGGAGAGGGGGCTTTCTGCCGTTTGATTTAGCAGTCAGTAGTTTTGGTATAATAGCTTGGAGGAGGGAGCAGTGTGCTCTATAAATTGCTGATTTGTATCTTTGTACTATTTAGTGTAAGCGGTTGCGCTTCGCGAAGTAATCCACCGAAATATGAGATTATTTATAACGGTGAGAGCAAACAAAGCCAACAGAGTAAACAAAATCAGGGTAACTATACCAATGAGTATACGATTGCAGTCGTGCCAAAGGTAAGCGGTATTCCGTATTTCAATGCTGTAAAGGATGGTGCATTAGAGGCAGGACGGGATCTTGGTGTGAATGTTCTCTATATGGGACCGACCATTGCGGATTGGGAGCATCAAGCAAAGATTATCGAAGAACTGGTGCAGAGAAAGGTGAATGTGATTGCGGTTTCTGCTAACGATCCAAATAAGCTTGGATCTGTTTTAGAGGAAGCTCAGAAGAAAGGAGTAAAGGTGATTACGTGGGACTCAGATACGAACTCTGCATTCAGAGAGCTTTTTATTAATACAGTAGATCCTGAAACACTTGGCCGACATTTGGCGGATACGCTGGCAAGGAGCTTAGGGGAGCAAGGAAGCTATGCGATTATGACAGGATCTTTGAATGCAGCAAATTTAAATGAATGGATGAAATGGACCAAGGTGCAGCAGCAAAAGTATTATCCGAATATGAAGCTTGTTGAAGTTGCAGCGACAAACGATGCACCTGCAGAAGCGTATGAAGTTGCCAAAGGGCTGCTTAAGAAGTATCCGACGCTTACCGGCATAATCGGACTTTCATCTGTTGGACCTCCAGCAGCAGCCCAGGCTGTGCAGGAGGCTGGAAAGCAAGGAAAGGTTGCAGTTGTGGGACTGTCTACCCCCAATTTAATGCGAGAGGACTTAAAGAGTGGAGCCGCGCAAATTGTAACACTTTGGAGTCCCAAAAAGCTGGGGTATTTAACAGTACGTTTGGCAAAGGATCTATTGGAAGGGAATGCGCCACAAGATGGGAAGTATATTAAAAATATTGGTGATATAGAGGTGAAGGGAGATATGGTCATTATGGGGCAGCCAATTGATTTTACAAAAGAGAATATTGATCAATATGATTTTTAATGTACAGAATGATGATACAACTAAAAAATATTAAGCTGACAAACAAACTCATTATTACGTATATTCTTTTAACGATTATCCCGATGACTCTCTTAGGCTATATAGCGTATTCCCAATATACGAAATCTATTGAAGAGGAAGTAGGAAGATATGTTCCTAAGCTGCTTAAGCAGGCCAATCAAAATATTGAAAATGAAATGAGTAAACTAGAGGACTTGCCGGATTTGCTATACAGCTCAAGCGATATTATGACTGTGCTGAGAGATAGTGGATACCAGAGTCAATCTGAACTGCTGCAGGATCAATTTGTAGTAAAAAACTTTCTGGCAAGAACGTACCTGAATAACAACTCGGAAATATTAGGAGCATTCCTTCTATCCAAAAATCGTTTATTTGCCAGCTCGCGTGTTGCATATAGCGGCTTTCATCTAACGGAAAATCCATTTCCTTATGGGGAAGATTTTGATTTAGAAGGCAACATGCAAATTCTTCCGCCAAATGGAGTCGATTTAACATTTGAAGGACATCCGCCTTATTTGCTACTTATGAAACAGGTTACAGATTTTGATAATCGAAAAACGCTCGGAACGTTATTTCTCGCAGTGAAGGTAACATTTATTGAAAAAATTTTAAAGGACTTAGATGAACAAAACAACGCGGTGATGTGGCTGATGAATGAGCATGGACAAGTGATTTATCATACAGATGCATCTAAAATCGGTACGGTGCTGGAGGAGACCGATGAGTATCCTCTATTAAACGGAAGCTTTCGCACAACGCTGCATGGGAAACGGACACTGATTAGTGTGAGTGAATCGAAGACGCATCATTGGGTTCTTGTTCACCAAATCCCGTTGAAATATTTAACTGGAAAAATAGATCTTGTGCGTAATGCAATCATCCTCATTTTTATCATACTTGCTGTTGTTACAGTTGTGATATCCATTTTTCTTGCTTGGACTGTGA
This sequence comes from Bacillus sp. OTU530, assembly GCF_038440375.1. Taxonomy (NCBI): domain Bacteria; kingdom Bacillati; phylum Bacillota; class Bacilli; order Caryophanales; family Bacillaceae; genus Bacillus; species Bacillus sp. OTU530. The sequence continues at coordinate 184,834 of NZ_JASATP010000008.1, read as the reverse complement.
CAAGACCCATTCATACGCTGAGCCGATTAATGAAGCAGGTGGAGAGTGGAAACTTTCAGGTCGATATTCCAATTCAATCACAGGACGAAGTCGGGATGTTGGCACGCAGCTTTCATTCGATGATCACAAAAATCCGTGAATTGATTCAAAAGAATTATCATATTGAGCTGCGGCAAAAGAATGCTGAGCTATATGCTCTGCAATCCCAGATTAATCCACATTTTATGTACAATACATTGGAAACGATCAGCATGGCGGTAGAAGACGGGGAATCGGAAATGGTTGTAGATATGGTAACGCTGCTTGGGAGAATGCTTCGTTTTTCGCTGGGCAATAAAGACCGGATTTTACCGATTTCAGAAGAGCTTCTTCATATTAAGGACTACCTGCGTATTCAAAAGTTTAGGTTTGAGGAGCGCCTGTCCTTTCAAATTCGTGAGAACGTCGACAGTGCGTCTTATTACACACCAAAGTTTGTCCTTCAGCCTGTTGTGGAGAATGCCATTAAATATGGGTTGGAAAAACGGAGGGGGATTTTTATTGAAATTGACGTTCAACAGGAGGAACAGGATATTGTGCTGATGGTTCGGGATAACGGGCCAGGTATTACAACTGAAACATTAGAGCGATTACACATGCTCCTGCACTCAGATCCAATGACCGGACGCGATTCAGGATTCGGCATTATCAATGTTCACGCTAGAGTTGCCATGATGTTCGGAGACTCGTATGGACTGCAAATTCATAGTGTGGAGGGGCAAGGAACAGAGGTTATCATTCGAATTCCGATGATTGCACAGAAAGAAGCAGCACAGTTTTTGAACGGAGGAGACATGAGAGAAGACAATGGACATCATTAAAACGATTATTGTAGATGATGAGGCGCGAATCCGCAGAGGAATTGAACGACTTGTTCGCTCCTGTGGAGAGGAATGGGAGATTGTGGGGATGTTTGCTGATGGAAAAGAAGCATATGAAGCGATGATGCAGGAAAATCAATCATTTGATTTGTTAATTACGGATGTGCGGATGCCTGAAATGGACGGCTTAACTTTAGTAAAGGAGCTTAAAAAGACGCATTCCTTTTCCTCTTTGATTGTGAGCGGATTTGATGATTTTCAATATTTACAAACTGCCCTGCGGGAAGGGGCGATGAACTATATTTTAAAGCCAATTGATCGAGAGAAGTTTCGGGAACAAATAGAGGAGGTAAAGGAGAGGATTATCAAGCAGCGCAGTGAACAGAAGGAAGTACAGGAAAAAGAGCTGCAATTGACATATACCAAACAAGTTCAGCTGCTAAGCGAGGTCACATGGAATCATGATACGGATGTATCCTTATTAAACTGGACACGTGAATTTCCAAAGGGGACATATCGGCTTATATATGTGAGCACTGATCAAAAGCTATCAAAAACAAAGAGTGAAGAATGGGAGGCTTGGAGGGCTGCTATTGAAAAGCTAATAACAGAATTGTTCGGGAGGGAATGGCAAGACGACCATAGAAGGTATTGGTGGTGGAGAGGGACAAAGCTAAGCTTTTGGTTATTGCTGCTTGATGAAGAACAAGTGGTGAGTTCCACAGAAACGAAGCAAACTCTGCAGCAGCTTAAGCAATCGATCCAGCGTCTTACCCCTTTTACCGTTTCGGTGGCATTTGGCAATGAGTTTAAGGATGTATCCTTTCTACCTAGTATAAGAGACCAATTACTATCCCTATTACAGTTTCGTATGATTCAAGGGGGAAATCAAATTTTTCAGCTGGATTCTATGCAAGACGTGACAGATGAGGCACCTAGGGGAATTTCAACTGCTATTTATAAAAGCACACATCAAATTCTACATGCGTTAGAACAGAAACCAGACGAAGAGACGGAGAAGGCGTTACAGCTGTTTTTTCATGAAATCCAATCCCTATCATTGCCTGCTGCTCTCCAAGAGGCTGTGCATTACTTATGCATCCGCATCATAAATAGATGGATGGAGCACCAAGGATTTAAGGAAGATCCACATGTGTTTACTGAGGCGCTGCAGCTTACACAGCATGCTGGAGATTTTGCTCAATTAAAGGATGGTGTGAAGCACTGGGTGTTGCGTATGAAAAATAAAATGCTCATACATCATGATTCCAATCCTATGCAGCAAGCAAAGGAATTTATCCAGGATCATCTAAGCGAGAATATTACCATCAAGAGAATTGCCGATCATGTGTATATGAACCCTACGTATTTTTGTGAATCCTTTAAAAAGCAAACAGGCGAAACTGTTTTAGATTATGTCATCAGAAACCGTCTGGAGAAAGCGAAGAAATTATTAAAAATGACAGATCTTAAGGTGTATGATATTTCCGCAGAGGTCGGGTATCAGGATACAAAATATTTTAGCCGCTTGTTTAAAGAGTGGATTGGTCAATCTCCTTCTCAGTATCGGGAGCACTATGTAAATCGGGAATAGCTAGAACAAGCCCAATCAAGGAGTGATTGGGCTTGTTGCTGTCCTATTCTTCTACAGCTAATACTCCCTCTAATGGTGTTACGCCAAACGTCTTTGCCAAATCCGACAATTGCTGATCTGTAATGACTTGTTTCACGCCGCCTTGATGGGAGCTAATGAGCATATAAATTTGCGCTGCTTTTTCCGCTGTTTCAATTAAACCAAATGTTTCGTCCATCGAAGTGCCAGCACCGAAAATACCATGATGCGGCCAAACGACTAAGCGGTGCTCTTTCATTTTTGTTGCTGTTTGTTCTCCGATTGTATCGGTGCCCGGAACCATCCACGGAAGCAAGGCTATTCCGTCAGGGAAAACGACAACGCATTCAGTGCACATTTGCCATAGTGTTTTTGTAAAGCTTTTTTCATCGAGTTCATGTGTAAAGGTCATTGCAATAATGTTTGTCGCATGGTTATGCATAATAATGCGATGATCCTTATCTACCTGCAAGCGGGAGGATGCAAACGGTGAGCATTTACCTTTTGGGTTCTCTCGCTTTTTGTTACACTGTAAGTATAAATTTTTAACTGGAAGCTAATGAATCGTTGGTTTATGTATTATGGCTGTTTCATCCGCCGGATATTATTAGTGCGGCAGTGTATTTTTTTAGCTGCTTCTGCGTATTTTGTACGGTGTGGTTTTTTACTTGACGAGTACAATCTTTTCCGACGATGGCCTCTTACACACTTCCTGTACACCGAATAGGGGATGGGATGGGGTATTTTGGATTTTCTTCCTCCCTCGCAATGTCGACTGGTTCAGTGGCCAGGTTGTGGCTTCTTTACGAACAAGGCTTTGGAGCACTCATTGCTGCTTCTTTCTTCACTATATTAACTATTTTTTCGCTTGTATTGCTTATTCGTGTCCTAGCGCCGCAAGCAGCAATGCACTCTCGCAACGTGCAGCCCTCCAGTAAAGAAAACTCGCTGATTGGCGAGCCCTGCTCCCCGAGCGAAGACAGAGGCGTAGTTGCCCTTATACTGTATTCCTAACATTTCCGACTACGTCGAATTCACTTCTAGCTGGAAATTTATACTTTCTTACAGTGTAAACCGAAGCTATTAGGATGAAAGCGTTTTCTTACGGCTGTGCTTCATGTTTGTCTAGCTGTCACATTTGCCGGGATGATTAGCTTTCTAGCGTTGTTTGGGAACGAAGCGAATATCATGCATGCAGCGCTATGCGATGATGTGCCGCACCGCTGCTGGTTCAGTGGTGATATTTATCCTTCTATGCCTTGTAATGGGGACGATTTAAGAGAAGATACGTAAAAGAAAGGAGAAGACATCTGCGATTCCGATGTAGTGTACGTGGCTAGAGACGAAAATATAGAGAGGGGAAGACAAATGAGTGGGATATCTGAAGAGTCATCTTTAGAGTTTAAGCGGGCGCCTATTGTTGCGCTGCTTCTTACGGGCGGCTTTGTTACCATTTTAAATCAAACGCTGCTTATTACCGCTTTGCCGTCAATTATGCGGGAGTTTCATATATCGGCAAGCACGGTGCAGTGGATTACAACCGGGTTTATGCTGACAAATGGGGTCATGATTCCTATTACTGCGTTTTTACTACGAAGATTTACAACGAGGCAGCTATTTTTTGCAGCAATGAGTATATTTTCAATAGGAGCTTTGATCGCTGGAACAGCGAACATGTTTCCTGTGCTATTGCTGGGAAGAATTGTGCAGGCGTGCGGTGCAGGTATTATGATGCCGCTCATGCAAACGGTGTTTCTAACAATTTTCCCACGGGAAAAACGGGGTGCAGCGATGGGGATGGTTGGTCTCGTCATTTCCTTTGCACCGGCTATCGGTCCAACATTTGCTGGTTGGTTGGTAGACCAGTATTCCTGGCGTATCCTCTTTTTTATCGTACTTCCGATTGCGCTTCTTGATCTTGTATTTGCCTTTTTTTATTTGAAAAATGTGACAAAACGAACATTTCCGAAAATCGATGTCCTGTCTATTGTTCTATCTTCACTTGGCTTTGGTGGTGTGCTTTATGGGTTTAGCAGCGCTGGTGCGAGCGGCTGGTCAAGTGCGGAGGTTGAGTTGTCTTTGATAATTGGCGGCGCAACCTTAATTTGTTTTATATGGCGTCAGCTAAGGCTGGAGGAGCCGATGCTTGAGTTTCGCGTATTTCAATACGGAATTTTTAAGTTAACGACGATGATTAACGTCATTGCCTTTTCATCGGCGATTGGGGCCGAAATGCTGCTGCCGATTTATATGCAAAGCACGCGCGGTACGTCCGCGTTTGAATCCGGATTGTTACTGTTGCCGGGTGCGATTGCAATGGGAATTATGTCGCCGATTGCTGGGCGGATATTTGATACATACGGTGCGCGCCCGCTTGCGACAATCGGAATGAGCATTGTGGTGGTGACAACAATCCCGCTGTGGCTTTTATCAGCACACACTTCTTTTATTTTCATATGCGTGATGTATACGGTGCGGATGGCCGGTGTTTCGATGCTGCTTATGCCCGTAAATACAGCGGGATTAAATGAGCTGCCGCTGCATTTGCTGCCGCATGGAACGGCGATGACAAACACGATGCGTCAGGTTGGAGCATCCATTGGAACGGCTCTCCTCGTTACAATTATGACGAATGGTGCGGCACATGCGGAAGGGAAAACAATGAATGAGGCACTTGTCCATGGCATCAATCTTGCTTTTCTTGTGTGCGAAGCGTTTGCGGTTCTTGGGTTAGGATTGTCGTTTTATATTAAGCGTGCGCAGTCGAAAAAGCAACCTGCTGAAACAGCTAGTGTAAAAGGAGCAGGGTGACAGTCCTATTCTTGGATATTCTAGAAAACTATAATTATGGTTCGAACATAGAAGGTTGGGGACTGTCCTCCCTAATCTTTCTCCAAATTTTGTGTACATTGGTTATTTAAGCTGTTTGGAACTGGGATATACCAGGATAAGATATAGAGGTGCACAATAGCTTCATATATCAACTATGGAAAAGAGGGATATGGATGAAACTGTCAGGAAATACAATCCTTATTACAGGTGGCGCATCAGGAATTGGCCTCGCTTTTGCAGAGCGTTTTCTCAAAGCGGGAAGCAAGGTCATTGTCTGCGGAAGAAGGGAAGGAAAGCTGCAAGAAGCAACAAAAAAGTTCCCTGAGCTCATTACTCGTGTGTGTGATGTAACGATTGAAGCTGAACGTGTGGCTTTATTCGAATGGGTAACAAGCCAGTATCCTGAATTGAACGTAGTTGTGAATAATGCTGGGATTCAGCAGCGATATAATATACTAGAAGCGAATGCGAAAGAGGACTGGAGCTATTTCAGCAAGGAGATTACCGCAAATGTGGAGGCCCCCATTCATCTTGCTATGTTGTTTGCCCCATACTTTGCAAACAAAGAAGATGCGGCCATTATTAATGTCACATCTGGTTTGGCATTTACTCCGATGGCGATTGCGCCCATTTATTCGGCTACTAAGGCGGCGCTGCACTCATTTTCCATGAGCTTGCGCTATCAGCTTTCAAGTACATCAGTCAAGGTGATTGAAGTGGCCCCTCCTGCGGTAAATACAGATTTAGGCGGGGTAGGCCTACATACGTTCGGAGTTCCTGTAGATGAATTTGCTGATGGCATTTTTAAAGGACTAGAGGAAGGAAAGAATGAAATTGGTTATGGTACATCTGAAAAAGCGATGCGTATGTCGCGGGATGAAATTAATGAAGCTGTAAAGAATATTTACAATCGAGTAAGATAAGGAACATACTAAAGGGGCAGGCTTGCATATTTAGGACCAGCCCCTTTTTGTTTTAAATAACAACATTAGATTCATGGTTTTACTGCTGATTTTTGCTTACCATTCCCTAATAGGTGTTATACACATTTTGACAGGTTGCAGCTGTTGGTTCATAAAAGCAATGCTTTTTAAAACGTCCTACAAGAGGCTGGTCATACCACTGGCTTGGACAAGAGCCTGGTGGCCGAAAATACCATAAACTAAATTTTGCAGGCCAGTGTTTCTGCCCATTAATGACTTGCCGGGCTAAGCGTTTTTCACTCTCTCTTGCCCGTTGGTAGAAGTAACCGTGCTGAACGGCTTCAAATGCATGCTCCTGATAGATCATTTGCGGAATGGTACGAAGCCCTTTAAAGTCAGAACAGTTTGCCCGAATGCGGTTGATTCCTACGTTTCCAACAAGCAGCATGCCGGTGTTGCCTTCTCCTTCAGCTTCTGCTCTTAGTAATCTTGCTAAGAGATCAACATGTGCTTCTGTAGCACTGACAACTCCCATAATCTCACCTCCGTTATGTGTGCACCTCGGTTATATGTATGCCTCTTTTAGGTAGTACAATGACCGTTGCTGCTATTCTTATGAAAAGTAAAATGCCTCTATTTGTTAACCCTTTTCTTGTACATGCATACATTATTGTACAAGTCTGATTACGTGGAAGGAGGCTTACTCCGTGGCTGGATATATTAGAGTTGGCAGAATAGACGTTAATGGTGTGACGCAAAACGGGAGTCTAAATGTGAGTGAGGGTTCTATTGTTCATAATAGTCATACCGCAAATAGTAAGTATTTCGGGGCTTGCTTTACAATAGGAGATTTCTCACAAGCAAAATGTATAATGTATAACTGGGTAAAGAGTACGGTTTTCAGTGATCAAGGTCAAATAGACATTTCTTCTCCAGAGCAACAGTAATAGGAAAGGAGCTGCTTGTGTGGTCCAAGGCAGCTCTTTTTTTACACTTTAAGAAAGTATAAATTTCTAGCAGGAAGCCAATTCGACGTAGTGAGAAATTTTAGGAACAAAGTATAAGTGCAACTACGCCTCTGTCTTCGTCCGGGGAGCAGGGCCCGCCAATCGGCGAGTTTCTTTACAAGAAAGTATAACTTTTCGGGGGGATGTCTAGCTCCCAAGGCCCAAAATGGCAGACTCCGGCCCACTCCTACGCTGTCATTTTGGGCCTTGTCCGCTTTTCCTAAGTACATCTTTTTATTCAGAATAAATAATTATTCAATGGGTATAGTAAACGGAGAATGTAAAAACGGAGGAAATGAGAATGAAGCATATTCTAGGTTTAGTTTCGAGTGTATTCATTTGTATGGTCGTTCATTCCCTGCCTGCTCAAGCCTTTTCACCCAAAACGCTCCCCATATCTCAGTCCTCTGATCATTGGAAGGTCACCATTGAGGAGCCCGTTTTAGATGGTATGCAGCCTCCAAAAGGGGTTGCTGATTTATATAAAGTGAACGTGACAAACATTGGTGAAAACGTTTATGATGCCACCATAGAAGTATATCAAGACGATCCTGTGACTCAAACAAAATCTCGGCTAGGTACATATGACATCCCAAAGACACAGAACTTTTTCGAGCATCAGAACCTTGGTGTATCTGTAAAATCCAAAATGATAGAGATTGTGGTGACTTGGAGAGAGGAGCCTAGCAGAATGATGGAAAATGAGCAGAAGGATTCAGCACAAAAATTTAAGCAAAGCTTTTCGTTTCGGCAAGATTGAATTGCTTGAACTACCCTCCACTTACTCGCTAACACCCCTTCCACATGATTGTGGAAGGGGTGTTTTACACTGTAAGAAAGTATAAATTTCCAGCTAGAAGTGAATTCGACGTATTCGGAAATTTTAGGAATACAGTATAAGGGCAACTACGCCTCTGTCTTCGCCCAAAGGCGGGGCTCACTAATCGGCGAGGTTTCTTTATTTTCTGTAATAATTTGTAATAAAATTTCGGGAAATAAAGTATGAAATAAATTGACCACATCAGTCAATGAGGGGTATAATCGAATTGACCGATGTGGTCAATTTATTAGGTAACTTTAAAAAGGAAAGTAGGCATCAAGCATGTTTTCAAAGTTTTTCAATTTAGAAAAGGGAAAGCAGGACCGGATCATAAATGCGGCTCTCAAGGAATTTGCGCAAAAAGGTTATGAAAGGTCCTCAACAAATGAAATTGTCAAAGAAGCCGGGATATCAAAGGGACTGTTATTTCATTATTTTCAAAATAAAAAGCAGCTATATGTGTGGCTGTATGATTATTGCATCGATATCCTAGTACAGGAGTTTTTTGGGAAAATTAATTTTACTGAAACTGACTTTTTTGTAAGAGTACGACAAGCGGTGTTAATCAAAATGGAGCTTTTGAATCAATATCCTCATATTTTTCGATTTGTTGAAAGCGCTTATATGGAAGATGCGAATGAGGTCAAGGCAGAACTGCAGCAAAAGAAAAAGGAGCTTACGGAAATTCATAGGAGTAAAATCTTTGAGGGGATTGATACGTCTCGGTTTCGGGATGATATTGACCTTCAAAAGACCTTTAAAATTATTATGTGGACATTTGAACAATTTGGAGAAGAGGAGCTGCAAAAGGCAAAGCAATCCTCTGCTCATGAAATTGATTATGAACAAAGCTTTATTGCTGCAAATGAATACTTTGAGATTTTTGTAAAATGCTTCTATAAATAACGGGGGGCTATACAGATGAATGTGATTGAGGTTAAGAATCTAACGAAAACGTACGGTAATGCAAGAGGCATTACGGATGTAAGTTTTGTGGTAGAGGAAGGGGAAATCTTTGGATTTATTGGACCGAACGGGGCAGGAAAGTCCACGACCATTCGCACCTTATTATCACTGATTTATCCAACGAACGGCAGTGTCACTATTTTTGGTAAGGATGCTGTAAAATATGCTCCTGAAATCAAAAAGGAAATTGGCTATTTGCCTTCTGAGGTTTTTTATTACGACAATATGAAGGTAAAGGATTTATTAAAGTATTCTGCGAGCTTTTATAAAAAGGATTGCAGCAAACGGATGCATGAATTAGCAGAGATTATGAATTTGGATGTAAATAAAAAAATTGATGATTTGTCATTTGGAAATAAAAAGAAGGTGGGAATCGTCCAAGGCTTGCTTCATGAGCCGAAGCTGATTATCCTCGATGAGCCAACAAGTGGCCTAGATCCGCTCATGCAGCAGAAATTCTTTGATGTATTAAAGGAAGAAAATAGGAAAGGAACGACAATTCTATTTTCTTCTCATATTTTGAGCGAGGTTCAGAGATTATGTGATCGTGTGGCAATCATTAAGGAAGGTCGGCTGATTGCACTCGAAAAAATCAGCACACTGCAAGAAAATAACTATAAAAAGATAAAGCTTGAAACAAAGGAATCTATCAATGATAAGTTTTTTAATCTTCCGGGCGTAAGTAAAATCGAGATTCGAGATCAGATTGTGAACTTTTTATTTCGAGGAAATATTAATGTGATCATGAAAAAGCTTGCTGAATTGCAGCTGACGAATCTTTTGATTGAAGAGCCTGATTTGGAAGAGGTTTTTATGCATTATTATGAAAAGGAGAGCTGAGGCTATGAACATGTTTCTGCATGAGCTTAAGGCATATCGAAAATCGACCATTATTTGGACACTATCATTGGTTGCGTTAATTGTCCTCTTTTTATCGATGTTTCCGGCCTTTTCAAGTGACGCAGCAGCCTTCAAAAAACTCCTTGAGGGATATCCGGAATCTGTTAGAAAGGCACTGGGCATTTCGATTGATAGCATTTCTTCCTTGCTTGGATTTTATTCCTATGTGTTTGGATATGTTTTGCTGTGTGGGTCTATCCAGGCTATGAATATTGGAGTCTCCATTTTCTCAAAGGAAATGCGTGAGAAAACAGCAGATTTTCTGTTAACAAAGCCTGTAACGAGAGCACAAATCGTAACAGCTAAGCTTTCGGCCGCAATCGTTTCTTTGCTGATCACGAATGTTATTTATACCGCTGCTGCAAGTACAGTGGCGTTCAGGGTGTCAAAGCAATCGTTTGACTTTACAGCGTTCATCATGATTTCGCTTACCGCCTTTTTTGTTGGATTCATGTTTCTTACGCTTGGTATGCTGGTTTCGGTTCTTGCTCCGAAAATCAAAGCCGTGCTGTCTCTTTCGCTTAGTATTGTATTTGCCTTTTTTATTATTAGCATGTTTGGCTCTGTGCTTGGTGAAACGGCAATCCGATATGTGACGCCATTTCAATACTACGATAGCGCTTACATTATCAAGCATTCGGCTTATGAGGTATCATTTATCATCGTCGAAATTGTGTTCATTTTGGCAGCTGCGATTACTAGCTATATTATCTATTTGAAAAAAGATATCCATGCGGTTTAATGAAGGAGGGGCTTGCGATGAATGTATTTTTGAGAGAGATGAGGGCAACCCGAAAATCCTTAATTATCTGGAGTATAAGCATGATTGTGATGGTAGCCGGTGGAATGAATAAATATGAAGCTATCTCTGCATCCGGTCAGTCTATGAACGAGCTTGTCTCGCAAATGCCAAAATCATTGCAAACGATTATGGGGATGGGAGCTTTTGATCTATCAAAAGCTCTTGGCTACTATGGTCTCTTGTTTTTATATTTAGTTCTGATGGCGGGCATTCATGCTTTAACGCTAGGTGCTACGATCATTGTAAAGGAAGAACGTGATAAAACAGCAGAATTCCTATTGGCAAAGCCGATTTCCAGATCTGGAATTGTAACCGCAAAGCTGATGGCGGCATGTGTCAATCTAGTAGTGTTAAATGGAATCACAATGCTTACATCTATTCAAATGGTTAGCTATTACAGTAAGGGAGCAACACAGACACATGATATTATCGTTTTGATGATAGGGATGTTTTTCCTGCAGCTGATCTTTGGAGCATTAGGGGCGGGAATTGCAGCAATCCATAAGCATCCGAAGACTGCTGTTTCAATTGGCATATTCATTCTTTTGGCTATGCTTATTTTATCTCTAATGATTGATATCAACAGCAAGATAGAAGTTCTCAAGTATTTAACACCCTTTCAATATTATACAGCAAAGCAAATATTAGCTTCTCGGGGGTTAGATTCAGTTTTTGTCACGTTGTCGGTTGTGGAGATTGCTCTCCTACTGCTGGCCACATATGTTTCCTTTAATAAAAGAGATATGAATGTGTAGGTGGGAACAGGCCGATTGGCACAACCGGTCTGTTTTACATACTTAAAAAGATCGGAGCATCATTCACTTTATATGCCAACGCTCTTTAAGCAGATATGGTGTTAAAGCAGGCATGGACGTATAGATTAAAATACACAGCGAAAGGGGCAGTCCTCGAAATGGGACTGTCCTTTTCATTCCACTGTAGGAAAGTATAAATTTCCATATGGAAGTGGCTTCGACGTAGCCGGAAATTTTAGCAATAAAGCATCCCGCATGAAAGACCTGATCAAAAATTCGTATTAAAGAAAATGAATAAATAAATACATGATTAAAAGGGGAGGATAGTTTTTCTATAATAACAAAAGCTAATCAAGGAAAAAAGTGTAAGGGAGATACATACGTGAAAAAATTACGGAAAATCCTTCGTATACTTCTATTTGGATTTATTGGTCTATGTTTTGTTTCACTTGTTTGGGATAAGGCGGATCGAACCTTGGCGGTGAGAGCGAAGGTGTTCGATCAGGAGTCTGTCCAATATCCGATTCGTAAAAGCGATGTAACCTTATACACAGATGGACAAGAGTTTTATGACCGCTTATTAGATGATATAGCGAATGCGAAGCAATATATACATATCAGCTTTTTCTCTATTGCTGATGATGCGGTTAGTCATCGTTTTGAGGAGCTTTTAAAGAAAAAAAGTAAAGAAGGGGTCGAGGTTTATTACGCTGTAGACAGGCTAGGGGGCGTTTTATTAAAAGAACAGGATAAACAAGCTTTGCTAAAAGCAGGAGTTCATTTTACTTATTACAATAAGCTTGATTTTCCATATTTCTTTTCTTCTTTAGAACACCGGAATCATAAGCGGATTTCAGTTATTGATGGCACGATAGGTTATGCAGGTGGATTTAATATTGGAAAAAAATATTTAGGAAAAAACAAAAAGCTGGGAAGTTGGAGAGATTATCATCTTCGCATTCAAGGGGAAGGCGTACAGGACCTAGAACAGGAGTTTGAGCTGGATTGGGTAAAGAACGACCGAGAAACAGTGTGGAAAACCCATACTTCCACTGAAAAAGGAACAACTGCGCTTCGGTTTAAGGCATACAGCGGAAAGGATTTGGCATATGACTATGCGAATTTGTTTCATCAGGCGCAAAAGTCGATCACTATTTTATCACCGTATTTTATACCAAATAACAAAGTTATTTGGCATGCGTTAATTGATGCTGAAAAAAGAGGGGTAGAGATAAACATTTTGTGGTCTCCGGAATCAGACGCTCCTCTTGTTAAGCAGGCCGCCTATCCTTATATTCGGAAAGCCTTAAAACATGGTATGCATGTTTATGGGTATCGGGATGGGATTCTTCATGGCAAGGTATTGGTCATTGATGAAAGGGTAGCGATGGTAGGGAGTGCCAACCTAGACTCGCGTTCCATACACCTAAATAAAGAACTCAACTGTTATATATATGATACTGCTTTTATCAAGCAGGTATTAAACAAAAAGGTTCATGAAGATTTTCAACGTTCGAAGCAGATTCATTCCTCTTATGTTAATAATTTGCCGCTGCAAGAAAAGCTAAAGGAGCGCTTGGCCAAATTAGTAGAGTATTATTTGTGAACTAGTATTTGATGTCCGAGGTGTTGGTCAACTAAATAGCTGTAATGGAGGGTGCACATTATGTAAAACAAACAGGGGGTAAACGCCGAATGCTGCAAGGGCTTGTTTTCTGTTTGCACTGTAAGAAAGCAGACGTTTCCAGATGGAAGTACTGGAAAGACATCCTCAGACCAGTAACTATTTCCTAAATTAGCTTGACGAAATAAGCGAATTTTTATTACTATAGCTATAGTTATTATAACGAAAGTTTGAACATATTGGAGGGAAATTGTTCGTGGTGGTTCGGCTGTTTACGATTTGTTTGTATCTTACATTTGTGTATTGGGCATCTTCTCATATCTCTGTAGATAATGTACTATTTTATCCAACATTAGGCGCTTTTAGCTACTTTTTTGTCAGCCGAAGCATGAGCAAAGCGGAGTCTCTTAAAACGATTCTTGCTGCTGTGATTGGCGTAACATGTGGCAGTAGGCTTCATATGTTAAGCGCAGGTATTATAACATTTTTAATTACTTGCCTGATTGCGATTGCTCTATTGCGTATCTTAAAGATACACGCTGCTCCAGTTGTAGCAGTTTCATTGATTCCTTTTTTCTCAAAAACCCCTTCATTTTGGGTTCTTCCTGTCTCAGTCCTTTGTTCGCTAAGCGGTCTGCTTCTTGTATTATGGGGCTCACAGCTAGTGGAAGCAAGATGGATTACTTGGAAAGAGAAAGCAAGGTTATATCCTTCAGTTCGAGGGAAAAGTTTTGAAGAAACATTGTAGCGTAACAGTAGTAGAAATGTTTTATCTATGTTTGTAAGGTGACCTAATTGGAAGGGTCATCTTTTTTTGTACTTTAAGAAAGAATAAATTTCTAGCTGGAAGAAAATTCGACGTAGCGGGGAATTTTAGGAATACAGTATATTTACATACCTTACATTTTAGATTGAAACGGAGCTTTGCACAGTTAGTTTAACTTTTTTATGTGTTGAAGGGGGAGTGAAGCGTGTGAAGAAACAAAAGTGGGGATTGCAGGCGACTATAACCGTGCTTGTTTGCTGCGTTGTAGCAGTCTGCCTGCTTGTAACGGATGCACGTATTAGTAAAACAATTGCTGATTCTATTGAGAAAAGCCAACGGGAAAAAGCAACGAATGTGGCACGTGTGGTAGCACATTCGGACATTGTGATAGATGCTTTGGAAAAGGGAAATGGTGATATCCAAGGATTTACAGAGGAGATACGAGGACTGACGAATGTACAATTTATTGTTGTAATGGATATGAACGGGATTCGCAAATCACATCCCGATCCGGCCAAGATTGGAAAGCGCTTTGTTGGCGGTGACGAGTATCTTGCACTTAAAGGAAAGGAACATGTTTCAATCTCAAAGGGGACATTAGGTATTTCGCTTCGCTCCTTCATACCTATTTTCGATCATAATGGCAAGCAGCTTGGGGTAGCAGCAGTTGGCATTTCTTTAAATAATGTGCACAAGGCTGTTGGTCAAGCTCGTGAAGATATATACATGGGTACATTGTTCGGTGTAGTAGCTGGTCTGCTTGGTGCCATTCTGTTAGCAAGGTATATTAAGAGTATTTTGTTTGGGCTGGAGCCCTTTGAGATTGCGAAGCTGCTGCAGGAGCGGGGAGCTATTCTACAGTCCGTAAGGGAAGGAATTATCGCTGTTGATCAGGAGTCCCGGATTACACTTATTAATAAAGCAGCACTTCGTTTGCTGCAAAAGGCCGGCCTTGCAAAGGAGCCGCTTGGCATGAAAATGGAAGAGTATTTGCCAAACTCGAAGCTTGGACGGGTATTGGAAACCGGACAAGAGGAACTGGATGAGGAGATGGAGTTAAATGGAATTACGGTAGTTGCCAATCGTGTTCCTGTCATGCTGCAGGACAGAATCGTTGGGGCTGTTTCGACGCTTCGTGATAAAACAGAAGTGCAGCAGCTTGCTGAACAACTAACAGGTGTACGCTCGTACGCTGAGGCGCTGCGAGCGCAGTCCCATGAGTTTATGAATAAGCTGCATGTTATTTTAGGGATGGCGCATATGGGCTATTATGATCAGTTGACGCAGTATATAAGTGAGCTCGTACAGCATCGTAACAATGAGATTGGAGCAATCTCGAGATATATGAAAGATCCTGTGCTTGCTGGATTTTTAATTGGCAAGCTGAGTTATACGCGTGAAGCAGGCGCCGAGCTGTTCGTCTCAAGCGAACGAGAAGTGCCGGAGCCGCTCCATTCTCAAACATCTCACGAGTTGATTACGATATTGGGAAATTTAATTGAGAATGCATTAGATGCGGTATCAAGCTCTCTTATTAAGAGAATTGACGTGCATTTTGATTATGGTGATGATATTTTAACTGTTGAGGTACGTGATACAGGGGCTGGTATCGATAAAGAAACACAGCACACGATGTTTGAAAAAGGCTTTTCCACAAAGGGAGAAGACCGGGGCTTCGGTCTATTTTTAGTGATGCAAAGCTTGGACAGGCTTGGTGGAGAGATAGAGGTTTCCTCAAAGCCATCAGAAGGAACGAGATTTGTTGTTTATATACCATATGATGGAAAGGATGGTGCAAGGTGATACGAGTACTGATTGTAGAGGACGATCCAATGGTTGCGGAATTTAATAAACGTTATTTGGAGCAGGTGGGGGGATTTCAGCTTGTTTCTATCGCTGCTTCTGTAAATAAAGCGTTGCGTGTACTTGAGGAAGAAGTGGTCGATTTAATGCTGATGGACATTTTTATGCCAGGGAAAACGGGACTGGAGCTACTGCGGCATATTCGGGAAACAGGCCGGAAAACGGATGTTATTTTCATTACAGCTGCCTCGGATATGGAACGAATTCAAACTGCGCTGCGGTATGGAGCGGTCGATTATTTAATTAAGCCGTTTGAGTTTGAACGATTTAATGAGGCATTATCCGCCTATCGTGAAAAGTTTGCCTTTATGAAAAATCAGCATACCTTGAGTCAAACGGAGCTTGATCGGCAAATTCTTCAGAAGGAAGCGAAGGCTATTACAGAAGAGCTGCCCAAGGGATTAACAAGGGGTACCCTTCAAGTAATTGCAGAAGCAGTGCAAAGCATGGGCAGATCACCGTTTTCTACAGAGGATATTTCCGAGCGTGCAGGCATTTCAAGGGTATCCGTTAGAAAATATTTGAAATTTTTGAGTGATATACATTTTCTTGGGGTAAAGGTTCATTACGGTACAATTGGCAGACCTGTTTATCAGTATCAGTATGATGAAGAAAATGAGAGCGTGATCAAGCAATTTTTGTAAGCGGCCTACATGGGTCGTTTACTTATTTTAATTACAAAACTCTTGAGAAAAATTACAAAAACTATGAAAGCGTTTGTAAAAAGGTTAAGCTGTGAATATGAAAAAGGAGGTATACAGTATGCAATCAGTAAAAAAACTGCAAACGCTTACGAATTCAGAGTCAAAAGAAACTATGTTTTCAAAAATTGTTAATACGAAAATAGGTGTAATCCCATTACCGCTATATATCGTTCTAGCGGCTGTTATTTATGCGGCATCTGTGTATAATCAGCTTCCTGCTGACATGATCGGCGGCTTTGCAGTAATTATGATTATGGGAATTTTTCTAGGACATGTTGGAATGAGAATTCCAGTGCTTAAAGATATTGGCGGACCAGCGATTTTGTCATTATTTGTTCCATCTATTATGCTATTTTTTAATTGGATGAATCCGGCTTCCATGGCAGCGGTTACGTCTTTAATGAAAACGTCAAACTTTTTATATCTCTATATTTCTTGCTTAGTAGCAGGGAGTATACTTGGGATGAACCGTAAAGTGCTTATACAAGGCTTTATGAGGATGTTTGTTCCACTTATTGTCGGTACGATTGCGGCAGCCGTTGCTGGAGTGGGAGTAGGTCTTCTCTTTGGATATGAAGCAAAGGAAACGCTTTTCTTTATCGTTGTTCCCATTATTGGCGGGGGAATTGGAGAAGGGATTTTACCGCTTTCCATCGGTTATTCTGAAATTTTAAATCAGCCAGCTGAGCATTTTGTATCTCACATGATTCCGGCTGCGGTGATTGGCAATGTGGTTGCGATTATCGGCGCCGCTTTAATGAAAAAATTAGGTGAGAAAAAGCCAGAGCTTACTGGAAATGGTGTATTAGTCAAAACAAATGCAGATCGAGATATTCAAGAAGCAAAAAGTATAGACAAGCCAGTTGATTTCTCCTTGATGGGAGCAGGTTTGCTGATTGCTTGCAGCTTCTTCGTTTTTGGAAATCTGGCACATAAATTTGTTGGAGTTTCGGGAGCTATTATTATGATTTTTACGGCAGCAGCAGTTAAATATACCAACATTATGCCAGCGAAGATGGAACAGGGAGCTTACCATTTGTATCAATTTGTATCGAAAAACTTAACATGGCCGCTTATGGTCGGATTAGGCTTGCTGTATATTCCGCTTGATAAGGTTGTAGATGTTGTAACACCAGCTTATGTTGTTATTTGTGCATCGGTCGTGGTTGCGATGATCAGCAGTGGATATCTCGTTGGAAAGCTTATGAATATGTATCCAGTTGATGCGGCAATTGTTACTGGCTGCCATAGCGGTTTAGGTGGCACAGGTGATGTAGCCATTTTGTCAGCGTCAAACAGAATGGAATTAATGCCGTTCGCACAGGTTTCTACTCGACTTGGTGGAGCGGGAACGATTGTATTAGCTACTTTATTACTGCAGTTGTTAAGTTAATTACACCAAGACAGATAAGACAACAAGGACGGTCTTTCGCAGGATCGGAAGAGGAGAGAGGATAATGGGAAAGATAGAAGAACAAGCCCTGCAGCTTCATAAAGATTTAGTTGGGAAGATTGAGATTGTAAGCAAGGTAGAGCTAAACTCTGCGTATGATTTGAGTCTCGCTTATACGCCAGGGGTAGCAGAGTCATGTAAGGACATTGCGGAAAATAGCGAAGCTGTTTATGAGCAAACCGCACGGGGGAATATGGTGGCAGTTGTAACGGATGGAACAGCTGTACTTGGATTAGGGGACATTGGTCCAATGGCGGCAATGCCAGTTATGGAAGGAAAATGTGCTTTATTTAAAAAGTTTGCGGGTGTAGATGCATTTCCACTTTGTCTAGCAACGAAGGATGTAGATGAGATTGTTAAGGTTGTAAAAGCGCTAGAGCCAACATTTGGCGGCATCAACCTTGAAGATATCGCAGCGCCACGTTGTTTTGAAATTGAGGAGCGTCTGCGTAAGGAGCTGGACATTCCTGTCTTTCACGATGATCAGCATGGGACGGCCATTGTAGTATTATCTGCACTCTTAAATGCGCTTCGGGTTGTAAAAAAGGACATCGCGACGATCAAGCTCGTTATTAACGGAGCGGGCTCTGCCGGAATCGCTATCGCGAAGCTCCTCCTTAAGGCAGGTGTACAGCATATTTCACTTGTTAGTCTAGAAGGTGTTGTATGTGAAGGGGAAGCATGGATGAATCCTGCACAAGAAGAGATAGCGAAGCTTACAAATAGAGATAAGATTCAAGGGACATTACCAGACATCATTAGCGGTGCGGATGTATTCATCGGTGTTTCCGGACCAGGCGCATTAACGGGAGAATTGGTGCGAACGATGAATCAGGATGCGATTGTACTAGCGATGGCAAATCCAACACCGGAAATTTTCCCTGAGGAAGCGTTAGCGGCTGGAGCGAAGGTAGTGGGAACAGGACGTTCGGATTATCCAAACCAGGTAAATAATGTGCTCGCATTTCCGGGAATTTTCCGAGGCGCTCTTGATGTACGCGCAACGGATGTGACAGAAGAAATGAAGCTGGCGGCTGCTTATGCGATTGCCAATATTATTTCGGGTGAAGAGCTAAGCCCGAACTATGTGATTCCTAACCCGCTTGATGCACGTGTTGTTCCAGCCGTTGCGGAGGCAGTAGCAAAAGCAGCAATTGCGGCGGGAGTAGCACATGTTTCCAAGTGTGTGCAGCACTAATACATGATGAACGAAACAGTGTGAACGGCTTATGCATTTCATGAAAGGTCATATAGAAAGAAAAGCCTTGGGTGATTAGAAAAATCACTCCGGGCTTTTTGTGTGCAAATAGTTGAAGGGATATCAATTGTTTGAGAAAATAGCAAAAGATAATATTTATCTAGGTAAGAAAAATAGAAAATAATTTAGCAGGAGATACTTTATCGATTCTTGCACTGGAGGGAATACAGTTGGCAATTGCGTTAACAATGTTTGCGATGGGGATTTTATTAGGATTTGTCGGAGCGGGAGGAGCTGGTTTTATTATTGCGCTCTTAACTGTTCTATTTGGAGTTCCCATTCATACTGCTTTAGGAACCTCGCTGGCAGCAATGGCCTTTACGACGCTGTCGGGAGCTTATAGTCATTTTCGACAAGGGAATATTTCGCTTAAAACCGGTTTACTTACTGGGATATTTGGAGCTATTGGCTCTTATTTCGGCTCTCAGACAGCCGGATGGATTCCGGTGCATTCCTTACATTGGCTCACAGCAGGAATGTTATTTCTATCTGCTGTTGTTCTTTTAATTCGATTATTTATCGTACAGAAAAGATTTGAGAATCGAAAAACTGAGCTTGCAAATGTTCCATGGATTTTTCCAAAAGCAGTATTAGTAGGAATCATATCAGGAATATTAGCGGGCACTTTTGGAATTGGCTCGGCTCCATTTATTCAGATTGGACTCCTCACTGTGCTAGGGCTCTCAATTAAGCAATCCGTAGGAACGACGATGCTGGTTATTTTGCCGATTGCATTTGCTGGCGGGATTGGCTATTATGCCGAGGGATACCTAGATGTGGTCCTGCTGTTGCAAGTATTGATTGGAACGATGATAGGATCCTATATCGGAGCGAGGTTTACGAACTATGCTCCACAAGGTTTGCTAAAGAGCGCGATGGTTCTTACACCAATCACTGCTGCGGCGATTATGCTTATTAGCTAAAGTATATGATTATCTGCAACGTAAAAAAATCCCTCTTGGCTTCATCAGAAGCCAAGAGGGATTTTTTTAGAGCCTTTAAGCTTAAAATGCTGCTGCAACTGTTACAGCCTTTTGGATTCCTTCTGTAATAATTTCCTTTGCTTTGTCCGGGAACTGATTGTGGCCTTCAACAATAACAGTTGTGATATCTTGTACGCCCCAGAAGCCCAAAATTGTTTGCACGTATTTTACAGACATTTCTACTGCTGCTGCAGGACCTTCAGAGTACACACCGCCTCTTGCATTTAAAAGAGCGACTTTTTTATTAGTTAAGAGACCAACCGGACCTTCAGCTGTATAGCTGAAAGTTTTCCCTGCTTGGCTGAGATAATCAAGATAAGTATGCAGTACAGCAGGAACCGTAAAGTTCCAAAGCGGGAATGCAAATACAACCTTGTCAGCTGCTAAGAATTGATTTAAGTATTTGTTGACAAGATTTGCTGCTGCTTGTTCTTCGGCCGTTAACTCAAGACCTCTGCCAAGCTTAAACATACCGTTGATTTTATCTGTATCGTAGTACGGAAGGTTTTCTGCAAATAGATCAAGTTCTACTACTTCATCCTGTGGATGTGCTTCTTTATAGCTTGCAAGGAATGCATCATACAGTTGAACGCTGACAGCTTGTTCTGCCGGGCGAGAGTTTGCTTTTACAAATAGTACGTTTGTCATTATGTTTCCTCCTATTATTCCTCTAATTTATTAGTTGTTATAGCAACTAATAAATAAAGCTGAGCTTATGGGATTGATTGTATCATGGGATTAGTTGTTACAGCAACTAAAATTCCTCACAATGCGCTGAAGGTCATGTTACATTCGCGCGCATTTTAGTCAAAATTCTTCTGAGTTCTTTTAACTCTTCATCTGTAATTCCATTACAAATAAGATTGTGAAATTCCTCCGCAATTGGAATAACAGAACTGCCAAGCTCTGTTCCCTTTTCGGTCAGGTATACTTCTAACGAGCGGCGATCGTGCTGATTTACGACTCGCCGAATAAAGCCCTTTTCCTCAAGATTAGCAACCATGCGGGCAATATTTGTCTTATCCTTATCTAATTTTTCAGCAAGCTCATTTTGAGTTAATCCATCTTGCTCCCAAAGAAGCATCATAATCAGATTTTGTTCAGGAGCAATATTAAAAGGAGCAAGCCGATCCTTTACACAGCTTGTAAGGGCTAAGTCTGTTTGATGAATGAAGATACTAATATAATCATCTAAAGTTAATTTCATATAAATCCTCCGCAGTTCCATGCTGTACGCATTATATGTAAAAGAATTGCGATTGTCAATAACAGGAAGAGTTACACATGGAACAAAGAGTGAAGTAACAGTATATTCGGGATTATGTTTTATTTAGAATTAATGATAATAAGTTATTAATGAATAAGTTTTCAAGTCCTGTAAAGTATAAACAAGGTAATCTATACCTATGAAGGCGAGGCATGCTTATGTACTATTATAAGGAAGAGCTGATTAATATAATTAAACCGGACAAGCCAGATCCGGCAGCTGCTAAAGTATTGCAAGAGACGCTCGGCGGACAATTCGGGGAAATGCGGACGATGATGCAATACTTTTTTCAAAGCTCTAACTTTAGAGGAAAGAAAAAGGCATATCGTGACTTAATTCGTGGAGTGTTCCTAGAAGAAATTAGCCATGTGGAGCTTGTGCAAAGTACAATCAATCAACTACTGAATGATTCTGGTGCTTCTTCTGAAGTAGGAGCTGGTGGTGTGGACGGTGCTCCTCTTGACGAAGCAATTAAGCATGCTAACCCGCATCACTATATTGTGGGGGCACAAAGTTCCCTTCCCGTAGATGCGGGCGGAAACCCATGGAACGGGTCATGGGTATACAATCATGGCAACTTAATTGCTGATCTGATGAATAATCTTATTCTGGAGTCTACTGGCGTTCTGCAAAAAACAAGAATTTACGAAATGAGCTCAAACCAAACGCTTCGTGAAACGCTCGGGTTTCTTATCGTGCGCGACAATGCGCATCAAAATGCCTTTGCCAAAGCACTAGAAACATTAGGTGTTGAATGGGCGAAGCTTTTTCCTGTTCCGAACTATGATATCAATAAATATCCAGAATGCAGAAAGTACGTAGAAATGGGCTTCCATAATGCACAGTTTAACTTTAGATTGGATGAAACGAAAATCGGAGAGATTTTTCAAGGGCAGACTCCAAGCAGAAATGGAGGAATGTTATCGGTAACAGAACCACCAAAGGGCTTCCCAGTTCCCGAGCTTCCTGAGATGCCAAACGAGCATAGCCCTGGACTGCGGGATATGGATTTTTAATGGATTGGAGCTTTAAGAATAGGATGTGCAGCCTCTAATTTTCATTAGGGGCTTTTTCTTGCACTTTAAGAAAGTATAAATTTCTAGCAGGAGGCCCATTCGACGTATTTTCGTTAATACATATGAATAGCGCTCATTTACCTTTTGTATATATAGAAATGTATTAGTTGCTGAGCTTTTCGTGGATGAATAATATTTTCCGGGTTTTTAGAGTCATAAAGAGATGCAAGAGTATAGCACAGATTGCATAGTATTTTATTTTTAGCTTATGAAGGAGAGTGATATATATTAATTTTTGTATCTGTTGAGAAAGATCGGGTAAAATAAGGGTTCTTTGATGCGTTAATTTATAAAATTGTTCTCTAATGAACGGGAAGGGCAAAACTGTAGTGTATTAGGATTGAAGATTAACTATTAAGGGGGTGTAACTTTGTCAAAACAAACCTATGTTAGTATATTGCTAGTTGTGTTTTTTATTTGCTTGGCACTTTCAGCCATTCGTCCGCATGATTATTTCACATGGTTTTTGGAGGTACTACCAGGTATTCTTTTGATACTTGTTCTGATAGGAACCTACCGCTCATTTCAGTTTACAAGCATGACGTATACGTTCATATGGCTGCATATGCTTATTTTAATGATTGGCGGACATTATACATATGCAGAGGTACCGTTATTCAACTGGATACAACATGAGTGGGGCTTAGATCGGAACTATTATGACCGTCTGGGGCATTTTGCCCAAGGGTTCGTACCAGCATTAATGGCAAGAGAAATACTGCGGAGGCATGTCGGTGTTACGAAACACGGTTGGTTGGCCGTGCTTGTTGTTTCGGTTTGCTTAGCATTCAGCGCTTTTTATGAATTGTTGGAATTTTTGGTTGCTAGGCTGACTGGGACGGCGGCTGAAGCATTTCTTGGTACACAAGGAGATGTGTGGGATACCCAATGGGATATGACACTAGCACTCATAGGGGCTATTGCAGCACTGTTTTTTAGCAGAATACAAGATAATGCGATGAAGCAACAGAGCTAAGCGCAGTTCTTGGGCTGCTTTTTTCATCTTCACGCTTAGAAAAAAAAGCAATTCCCTCACAAAGGAAATTGCTTTTTTGCACTTTAAGAAATTTTAGGAATATAGTATAAGAGCAACTAGGCCCGTATCTTTGCCAATCGGCGAGTTTTCTTTACTATATTCGTTCTACCCTTACTCTCGTGATTCGTCTATTCTGTACCTTCTCCACCTGGAACTGCACACCATTATATTCGATAGTCGAGACTGTATCCTTATCTGGGATATGGCCAAGCTGACCGATTAGAAATCCGCTTAACGTATCATAATCCTCTGTAGGCAAATTAATTTTGAGCACATCTTCAACCTCATATAGATTTGCTAGACCATGGATTACAAAGGCATTTTCTCCTAATTTTTTAATCTGCTGTTGCTCTTCTGGTTCATCGTGCTCATCGAAGATGTTGCCGACGATTTCCTCAATTAAATCTTCAATCGTAATAAGTCCGTATGTTCCGCCATATTCATCGATGACAATTGCAATATGGACTTTATCCTTCTGCAAATCTCGAAAGGCTTTGTCTGTACTTCTTGACGCCGGAAGAAAGTATGGTTTTCGTAGCACTTCCTGCAGGCTAAATTCTCTTTTGCATAGTTTTTCAAGACGCGGAATGACATCTTTTACGTGAAGGATACCAATAATATTATCTAAGCTATTTTCGTATATTGGAAACCTGGTATATTTTTCTGTATTCATGATTGTTAGAAGTTCGTCTAATGTAGCTTGCATTGGGATGCCGACGATATTTGTTCTATGCGTCATTAAATCTGAAACTGTTTTATTGTTAAACTCAAAGATATTGTTAATCATCATTTTTTCTGTCGGTTGAATGGTTCCCTTTTCTTCACCGACATCAATCATCATGCGAATTTCCTCTTCGGTGACTTTTTCCGGCTCCGCATTCGGATCAACGCCGAAAAAGCGGACGATTAGGTTCGTGGAGAATGTTAGTAATTTTACAAATGGGGCCGAGATCTTAGAGAGTATTGTTAAAGGAATGACGGCAAGCATTGAAATAAGCTCGGCTTTTTGCATGGCCAAACGCTTTGGTACTAGTTCGCCTAACACCAATGTAAAATAGGAGAGAAACAAGGTGATGATGATAACAGATATTGTTTCGAGAATATTTTTTGGGAGGGGTATGCCGATTTCAACAAGAAGAGCAGATAATTGCTCTGCAAAGCTTCCTGCGGCAAAGGCACTTGCCATAAATCCAGCAAGGGTAATCCCAATCTGAATTGTTGCCAGGAAGTTGCTCGGCTCACTGAGTAGATTGCGAAGCATCTTTGCTTTTTTATCACCAGCCTCCGCCATATACTTTACTTTATTATCATTTAAAGAAATAAGGGCGATTTCGGATGCTGCAAAAAACGCGTTGAGGAAAACCAGTAAAAGCAATATCGCGATTTCCATAGGTGGCGAATCTCCTCCAAACCATTTTCCTTCATTATACCATTACAAGGAATAGGAGAGTATTTGAAAAAAAGGAAATATTAGCTTTGCGGGAATATAAATAATGTTTATTTGTAGTTTTTAGCCGGACTGTATAATACTCTCCCTATAGTTTATTTCGAAATCTTATCCATGTTTAATGGAATGGGCTTGGTCAAAAGACCAAGCCCAGTTCATTAAAAGTAAACAATATAGATAAGAACCGCTAAAACAATTCGATAAATTGCAAACGGCATGAGTTTGATTTTGTTGATTAGCTTCAGGAAGAAGCGCATGGAGATTAGCGCGAATATAAAGGCGCTGAGAAAGCCTGCGATAAAAAACGGCAATGCATCCATTGTGAAGTATTGCCAATTTTTCAATAAGGATAGCAAGCTTGCACCACACATAATAGGAACTGCCATAATAAAGGTGAAATCAGCAGCTGCTCGGTGACTCATTCCGAGCAAAACACCTCCTGAAATTGTTGAGCCTGATCGAGAGAAACCCGGCCACAAGGAGAGACATTGAAATAACCCAACTGCGAATGCTTGCTTGTAGGTAATTTGGTCAACAGTCTGAACTTTTGGTTCCTTTCCCCCAAAGCGATCGGCAAAAATCATAAAGATAGCACCGAGAACTAAACCGATTAAAACAGTAGCAGTTGAGAATAAATATTCATCAATATAGTCTTCCAGTAATACCCCTAAAACACCAGCAGGAATTAAACCTACAAGAACTTGTGCAAGCCTAAGGCGCTGCGGCTGGTGAGCGTTGGTACCTTTATGTCGGCGGCCTAATCCTAATAGTTCAATGAAGCGGTCTCTAAAGATAACTACAACAGCCAAAATCGAACCGAGCTGAATAACAACCTTAAACGTATTTGCAACATACTTTGTTAGAAATTGTTCGGATTGCAGCCACATATCGTCGACGATTACCATATGGCCAGTTGATGAAACAGGCGCAAATTCTGTTAATCCTTCTACAATTCCTAAAATGATAGCTTTTAAAATCGTAAGAAAATCCATTGTGTTCAACTACCCCTTAGTTCATTATTCGTACTTAGATAAAGCTCGTACGTCATGGCAACAAATGAAGAGATATAAGGAAATGTGCATGTAAAAAGCTAATAAACGCAACTGTGCAGCACATCGGGAGATTTTATAAGCTGCCTAGTTGTTTTTTGCACTGCAAGAAAGTATAAATTTCCAGCTGGAAGCTAATTCGACGTAGTCGGAAATGCTAGAAATACAGTGTAAGTGAAACTACGCCTTCGCCTGCTAGTTGGCAAGTTTTCTTTATCTTTCAGCATCCCAAATTTCTTCCTTCATAAGGCACCTATTGTATTGTATCAAATATTGGCAAAAAGCCAATCGAATTCTAGATTTGTATTTTAATTTTTACAATTCCATATGAATGCCATTTCTTATGTTGAATATTCATCTGATTAGATTTTAATGGTGTCTATAACAATAAAGTACAGGAAAAAGTTGAGCAATACGAAGAAAACTCGCAGATTGACGAGTCCTGCTCTTATATTTTATTCCTAAAATCCCCAGACACGTCAAGTTGTCTTCCAGCTAGAAATCGATGCTTCTTTAAAGTGTAAAACAGAAAAAGCCGCTGGATGCGGCTTAATTAGAAAAGAATGTCCTCTTCTTCAAACGAAGGCTATCATCCTGTGGAGAGGCCTAAACAGTTTCTATTTATTTCTTTCTCCCGATCAAAACGGATAAGAGGGATAAAAGAACTAGAATACTGATGCATATACCAGAGTTAATAATATTTCCCGTGAACAAGAAAAAGAAAAAAATGGTAGCTAAGGCTACTGCTGCAAATAATGTGCTATATGGAAACAGCCATAAGCGAAAATACGGGGTGCTAGGATATTGCTTGCGCAGTTTCAATTGAGCAAGGCAGATGCTGGTCCAAATAAACAAAATCGTAAAACCTGGAATAGACATTAAATATGAAAAAACATGCTCTGGTGTAAGATAAGCGATAAAAGAACCAATAAGTAAAGCAATACCGCTGACGATAATTCCCCAAATAGGAACACCGCGCTTCGTTACAAAAGAGAATAAAGCGGGCGCTTCTTGATTCTGCGCTAGGGAGTACAACACGCGAGATGTAGCGTACATTCCTGAATTTGCAGCAGATAGCAAGGCAGTCAATAATACAAAGTTCATAATATGAGCAACGCCCTGTAGTCCGGTCGCAGAGAAAACCTGAACGAAAGGACTGCCTTGCGTTCCGATTTCATTCCAAGGGATGAGCCCGCAAATAACAAGAATAGGAAGTGTATAAAACAAAATCACGCGGAACATAGTTCCCTTGATTACCTTCGGAAGCGTTTGTTCCATATGTTTCATTTCTGTTACAGTTAATCCAATTAATTCAGAACCTCCAAAGGAGAAAACTACGATTAAGAGAGCTGCAAAAACACCTCCCCATCCCTTTGGAAGGAAGCCGCCGTGACTTATGTAGTTCCCAAAATATACAGCTTCTTGATTTGGGAAGAGCCCAAATAATAGAGCAGCCCCGATGACAATAAATAATATGAGCGTGATGATCTTAATCCCTGCAAGCCAAAACTCTATCTCTCCGTACATTTTGACGCTGATTAAATTAACTGACAGAATGAGTATGGTACATATTAAACTGAGCAGCCATAATGGAGCTGCTGGGAGCCAGTATTGCAAAAAGCTTGCCGCCGCCAATACTTCGACAATAATAACCAAAATCCAGTTTACCCAATAGAGCCAACCGACGACGAAGGAAAAGCGAGAGCCAAAAGCCTTTTGGATCATTCCTTGAATATTTAAACCTGGGTAAGCAATTGCCATTTCCGCTAAAGCGGTCATAACAATCAAAAGCAGAAAACCTGTAAACAAATATGAAACAATAATGCCGGGGCCGGCGGCTGAAATGGTATCCGAGCTTCCTTTAAAAATACCAGTTCCAATCATCCCGCCCATTGCCATAAGCTGGACGTGGCGAGGCTGCAGCCCACGTTGTAAACTATTTTTTTTCATGTAAAATTCCACCTTTTATAGTAATGACAATTGAAAAATCCCCACTGATAACAGCAGGGACGAAAAAACTTTACGGCACTACCTGAAGTAGGAATAAAAGCTCATATTTTAGTGCTTTTACTATAATTTATTCTGCTATAATGTCCGATTTTGATTATAAGGATAGGGTTGGAAGATTGTCAAGGGTGTGCATTTCTTCTTTTGGCAGTGATGTGTAGAAAAACGCAACGTAGAAAACGTGGGGATATTGTATAAAACAGACCACCCCATCTTTCATCCGTTCCCGCGTTCGATACATCCTGTAACCTTATCTTAACACTTACTCATGGTATAGAACACAATCTTAAGTGCAATGTACAAAATCCTTTGTCCCGAACATGCTCTTTTCATTTGAAGAAACTATTCTATACAGTACAGAGAAAAGAAATATTATATTGTTTCGTAAAATTGCAATAATGTTTTCTAAAATGTACTGTTTCTGTATATAATGTACCACTATCCTGTGTTCAGCGTGAGGGGGGTTCTTCTTGAGTATAACAGCCTTGTGCGGCAAGCAAGTTGATGTAGTCATATCGGCAAATGCCTTTTTTCAAGGAATATTGATTGAGACCGGGAAAGATATTCTTGTATTGTTTGATGGACAAAGATTTGTATATATCCCTTTGTTGCATGTCCATCGGGTGAATCTTAGCCCAGTTATAAATGATGAGCTTAGTAACCCTACTGAAATTTCTTTAGCAAAAGATGTAGAAGCCATTTCGTATCGTACCATTTTAACAAATGCAAAAGGACTGTTTACTGAAATTTATGTGACAGGCAATATATCATTACACGGATATGTTATGAGCGTTCGCAGTGATTATTTTGCTTTTTACTCTCCTGTTTACAAAACGATGCTGATTTCCTTACAGCATCTAAAATGGCTGATTCCTTATAATCTAAAAACGCCTCCGTATACTTTAAGCACTGAAAAGCTTCCTGTCATTCCAGCAGCCGCCCCATTACTTCGATCATTCGAGGAACAAGTAAAAAAATGGGAAGGAGAGCTTGTAGTGTTTGATATAGGAGAGGATCCAGCGAAGATCGGGTTGGTAAAGAAAGTGAGGGATTCTATTATTGAGCTTGTCATTGCAGGCGGCGAAACAGTGTATTTAAAACTTTCTCATATCAAGTCTGCTCATGTACCGTAACGTACACAGAAGGGCAGGTCAGGACTGATTCGAAAGTCCCAAAAGGAATAAGAGTTGAAGAAAGAATGTGAAATGGATTATCAAAGAAACCTTTGATTTTACAAAGGTTTCTTTGATGGTCCATTTTTATATGTGTTTAAAAAAGGTATTGTCTCCCTTTTGAGTCAGCACTAACTGAGACAATAGAAGTACTTGAATAGCATTGCAGAGCAAGCTCGTCACCTTATAAAGAACCAATTTCATCCTATGCTAGGATTCAAAGGTTTGAAGCAGCCGAACAAATCATACTTTTACACCAGAATTAACCAACTCATTATATATGCTGCTCCTTGTTAAACAGATGCTCTAGCTGGAAGAAAAGTGTTCAGTTCAATTGAGCACAAATTGTTTATACGCGATTAGCAGTAATAACCAATGCCTTCCCTGTTACTTTTTCTTCCGTGATTTTTTGCCTGGTGATTTTTTGCCTGGTGATTTTTTGCCTGGTGATTTTTTGCCTGGCGATTTTTTGCCTGGTGATTTTTTGCCTGGTGATTTTTTCCTCGATGATTTTCCCCCTGCCACTGGGTCTTGCGTTAAGAACTCATCAAGTCCTAATTTCTTTACGTGTTCCACTAACTCAAGTATTTGATTTTTTCCCATGTATAAAGCCACCTTTCAGTATGCATTCCTCAAAGTTTAAAGCATTGTATTTTATGTAAATCTATTTTCACTTGTTCCGGTTTTCACTTTAAGAAATGATAAATTTCTAATTTAGGAAGTCATTTGATGTGTTGGGAAATTTTACGTATAAAGTATAAGTAACCTTACACCTCTGTCCTCACCTAATAGCTCGCTAATCGACGAGTTTTCTTTATTGAATTTATTATCAATTGCACCCCCTTTCTCATATGATGATATAGAAAAATAGGGAGGGGTGATGTTATGCAGCAGGATGCTTTACCTACACTCAGTATTTTTATTGAGCCCAAGCTCCTTAAAGTATTGAAAAGCAACGTATGGAATGAGGAACTTATTGCTTCTAAATTGGTAGTAGACAACATTCCTTACAAAATAGGCATTACTTATCGTGGGGATCTCACACGCAAATTCCGTAAAAAATCGTATAGAATTGACTTTGGCGAATACAACGAGATATTTGAAGGACGTGAACTTCACCTTAATGCTGAATATTGTGATCCCTCATTAATCCGAAACAAGCTATCCTTTGATTTTTTTAAGGACATTGGAGGAATTTCACCTGAGTGTAAGCATATTTTTGTGGCGATTAACGGAAGTCTTATGGGTATTTATTTACAGCTTGAATCAGTCGATGATTTGTTTTTACATAAAAGGAAACTTCCGTATGGCCCTATCTTTTATGCATCGAATCACCATGCCAATTTTTCTTTATTAACCCCAAAGCATAAGCCGAAATCTTCCCTTCTATCCGGGTATGAGCGGAAATTAGGGAATGATGAGGATAATCTTGACTTAGAGATGTTCATATGTAAGGTGAATACGATTCCACGCGGTGATTTTGGTAAAGAAATTATAAGGTACATGGATGTCAAAAAATATTTGTTGTGGCTATGTGGTGTGATTTGTACACAAAACTATGATGCTTTCACTCACAATTATACCTTGTATCGAAATGGGGAGACGGGATTGTATGAGATGATCCCTTGGGATTACGACGCAACATGGGGCAGGGACTGTAATGGAGGTATTATGGAATATGATTACGTTCCAATTAAAGGATATAATACACTCACTGCACGTCTTCTTGATGTAAAGGAGATCCGCCAGCAATACCGACTTTTCCTTGAAGAAATCTTGGAAACTTCGTTTACAGCTGCAGCTTTAGAATCAAGAATTACAAATCTCCACAAGCAATTGCGCCCCTATTTATCTGTAGATCCTTATAAAAAGAAATCTATCGATATGTTTGATAATGAACCAGATTTGATCCTTCGTTTCATTTCAGATCGCAATAGCTATCTTCGGAGTCATCTTAAGGATTTGACATAAAGGAGGTAATACTTTGATTAGTATGAAAAATACAGAGAAGTATGGTCGAGGGATATTTTCAACACGTGCCATCAAGAAAGATGAATTGATTGAGGAAGCACCTGTAATCATTATCCCTAAAATAGAATGGGATCGAATGAGGGAGAGCATTCTTTTAAACTATATTTTCCATTGGGGAGAGAATAAAGCTCTCGCTTTAGGGTATGGTTCTTTATACAATCACTCCTATACCCCAAATGCAAGGTATGCTAGAAATATTGAAAACAACTCGATTGAGTTCTATGCCAGGGAAGATATTCAGGAGGGAGAAGAAATTACAGTCAACTATAATGGTGACCCCGAGGATCGCTCCCCATTATGGTTTGAAGTCATCGAGTGAAATGTGATGTCATGCTCTGAGATGAATTCTCAGAGCATTTATGTTTATGCGCAGTCTTTTAGCTAATGGCAATCCAACTAAAGAGTGAATTGAGGAAACCCTTAGATTGACCGTGCGATATGGAGAAGCGTATCTTCATGTGTACAGAGGACTTGCTCATAACAGGAAGACCTTTATATGATCCGCAAACATGTAATAAATCTGTAATAAAGCATAGAGGACAAGCGTACATCTTGAGCGCCTATCAGGTCTATTGTCTATCTCTGTTTTCGTAGATTTGCATATATTATAGTATGATAAGAATCAGACAAGCAAATACTAAGTGATTTGCGATTCCAAAAAGGAAGAGACAATATAACAATGGATATTCATATCATAATTTCAGTACTCGTATTCCTTATGACAACAATAGTGATATTCTGGAGACCAAGGGGAATGAACGAAGCTTGGCCAGCTGCAGTTGGTGCAACCATTATTCTATTAACAGGCGTTGTATCCCGTGCTGATATTCTAGACATTCTACAAAAAATTGGCGGCGCTTCAATTACGATCATCTCAACGATTGTTATGGCAGTTATACTGGAAAGCTTCGGCTTTTTCCACTGGTCAGCCGCACGACTTGCAAGTGCAGCAAAAGGTTCAGGATACCGCTTATACTGGTACATTCAGCTACTATGTTTTCTAATGACACTTTTGTTTAATAATGATGGCAGTATCTTAATTACCACTCCTATTTTAATTTTACTCCTCAAAAATCTTCAGCTCAAACCACACCATCAAATTCCATACCTTTTAACTGGAGCTTTAATTGCCACAGCTTCAAGCACCCCTATTGGTGTAAGTAATATCGTGAACTTAATCGCATTGAAGATTCTTCATCTGACCCTTTATATGCAGACAGCAATGATGTTTATTCCAACAGCGTTGGGCCTGCTATTTATGTCCTGGCTAATGTATATATTGGTAAAACGAAAGCTTCCTAAGCGATTGCCAAACTCAGCGTATGACATTGAACAAATGTTTTTCACGAAAAACTTTCATCCGTTAAAAGGACATCTTGTAGTTGAAACCAAACGGCAGCGTACAAAATTTATGTTAAAGATTTTACTCTTTGTTTTTCTCATGCGCACCTCCCTTTTTATAGCATCATTTTTCTCAATCCCAATTGAATTTGTTGCGGTACTTGGCTCTCTCATTTTGCTTATATGGAGATGGTATTACCTACGTACAAAACCTATTGATATCTTGAAAAAAACTCCTTGGCATATCTTCATTTTTGCTTTTTCCATGTATGTGCTCATTTATGGTCTGCATAACTCGGGACTAACAGAACTTCTAGTGAAAATGTGCGAACCGATTGTACAGCAAGGATTATTTGAAGCAAGCTTTATCATGGGAGGATTAATCTCTGTTTTATCTAACCTGTTTAATAACCATCCAGCCTTATTAGTTGGAACTATTGCATTAACAGAAATGAATCTGGATTCCTTCACATTACAGACGATGTATCTAGCAAGTATTATTGGAAGTGACGTAGGATCGTTGCTGTTGCCTATCGGGACACTCGCTTCTTTAATATGGATGCATATTTTAAAGCAACATAGAATCAAGGTGAAATGGAAGGATTATTTAAGCGTCTCATTGATCGTAATTCCGATAACAGTAATTGTAATGCTATTCTTGTTATATAATTGGTTGCAGCTATTCTTTGCATCATAATCGATTTGAAGGAAAGTATGAAACTATTTTGGACATTAACAAGGAGGATATCGCACTCTCTTTTCGAAGGGGGAAGGCTGAGTCAGGATTGTTCGCATCAAGTAGCCAATTGATCAACTGAAAATCAGCACTTCCTCATGTATTTTTGCTTTTTTGAGAATTTAGAAAGTGTAAGGAGAGCGTTCATGAATGGAGACTATAATTTTGTGGGATTTTTGTCTTGTTTCAAAGCTATAAAACAACAGTAAGCGACCTTGTTCATCCTCTAAGGAGTCACAAGGTCGCTTACATTATTTCTTCATTCATTTTGTTGGAATCCCTTCAATGGTCTTTATCTTAGGAAGATCACCCCTAGCTAGAGAGTTTTTCTAAAAATGACTTTTGTGCCCCATTTCATGTGTCACACGCCTTCGCCTTACTCGCTTCACTGGAATCACCTTTCCCTTTAGTTGACTTGTTTGTCGCTCTGCTTTTGCTACTTAAGCGGTATCACCTTCTTTTTTGATGTAATAGGTATTGCTTGTATTTATCATACAAGCAATGTCGTGATTTGTAAATGCAAAATATTATAAATTTTCTAAAAAAACATAATGTTTTGACGTTTTTTATCGATAGTGATCTGTAACACTGTTTTGTTATAAAAATTATCTTGCACTGTAAGAAAGTATAAATTTCTAGCTGGAGGACAATTCGACGTAGTGAGAAATTTTAGGAATACAGTATAAGTGCAACTACGCCTCTGTCTTCACCCAAAGGAAGGGCTTGCCAATCGGCGAGTTTTCTTTATCAAAGGAAGTCAGGTTTTGCAGTAGACTATTTTTAATGGATTGAGATTACGTGAAATGTTAGACGAACTATACATAATTTTATTTTTGCTGCGTAATCCTCTTGTATAGGGGATATGCGAAAACAAAGAATATTATTGCTTAATTCTCACTATTTTACTCGGAAAAGTGGAGAAAATCTGTTATAATAAAAAGGACGAGAGAATTGATACAGATTGTTCTGTTCTACTAACAGTGCTGTGGCTTTGCTTGAGCTATCTCGGATGAACTAGATATGTAGATTAGTTGACTAGATTTTGTAAGTATTTGGATGTAGTCTCTGTAATGGTACAGGGGGCATTTCATTCATAAATAACAGGAGGGGAAGGAGGAGTCCTGCATGGAACTCGCAGAACAAATCAAACAGAAGGTGGAACACAAAAAATTGACGAAGACCAGCATGGCTAAAAGAGCTTTTTTAATAGCCATAGGAGCTGGATTGATGGCAGTAGGGCTTGAGATTTTTTTGATTCCAAATCATGTAATTGACGGAGGGATTACAGGGATTTCGATTATGTTATCTCATCTAACAGGTCTTAATTTAGGAATATTTCTTTTCCTGCTAAACCTGCCATTTTTCTTTATCGGACGGAAACAAATTGGGACAACGTTTGCTGTTTCTACATTATTTGGGATTATCGTTCTTTCAATTGCTACCACTCTGTTGCATCCGGTGCCGGGGCTAACAGAAGATGTATTGTTAGCCACAGTGTTTGGGGGAATTATCCTTGGTGTTGGAGTGGGATTGGTTATCCGAAACGGTGGATCATTGGATGGAACGGAAATTATGGCTATTTTGTTCAATAGAAAGATGCCGTTTTCTGTTGGTGAAATCATCATGTTCTTTAATATTTTTATTTTAGGAGCTGCTGGTTTTGTATTTGGATGGGATCGGGCTATGTATTCCCTTATGGCATATTTCATTGCCTTTAAGACGATTGATGTTGTAATTTTAGGACTTGATGAATCTAAGTCAGCATGGATTATTAGCGAGCGGCATAAGGAGATTGGGGATGTTATTTTAGCACGCTTAGGACGTGGTGTTACGTACTTAAACGGTGAGGGCGCTTATACGGGAGATGATAAGAAAGTGATTTTTGTTGTTATCACTCGTTTAGAGGAATCCAAGCTGAAATCTATTGTAGAGGATATTGATCCATCAGCATTTTTTGCGGTTGCTAACATCTCTGAAGTACGGGGCGGACGTTTTAAGAAGAAGGATATTCATTAAAGCGGAAAGGGCTGCAAACCGCCTTTTTTGATCAAAGAAAGCAAGACATATAATAGTTATAAAACGAACTACATTGTTTGTAGTTCGTTTTATTATCTCTTATCATAAATGTAACTTCCGTTTGAGAGTTTAGCAAAGCTTTCGAGATTAGTTGCGATAGATTGGAATTTTTGCAATCACTCTCCAGTAACAACTATAATTTTAGGAAAAAGCGTGTGGGGGTAGCAAATGATTAAAAGGGTAGAGCATGTCGGGATTATGGCTTCCGATATGGATGAGTCCATTCGATTTTATGAAACTCTTTTTCAGTTTAAAATCCGTGTGAGAGTAAACAATGGCCAAAAGGAAATTGTTTTTTTGGCTCATGATGGATTACTAGGATTTGAAATTGAACTGATTCGTGATTTACAGCCGACTACGTTGTATGCGGAACATGGATTGGTGAACCATTTAGCATTTGTCGTTGATAACATGGAACAAGTAATCTCCTATTGTAGACAAAAAGGAATCGTTTTTGAAACAAGTGAACCAAAACGCGGGATCAATGATCGCAAGACGAGTCGTTTTAGGGGCCGAACGGAGAAATATTGCAGCTAGTAGAAGAACGGAATAGTTAGTTTGGCCAATTGATACAGCTGGAAGTACAAAAGAATTCGGGAAAGAATAGCCTTGTACAACTGTTTGATTGGATTCGTTAGGCTGCTGTAAAAACTGTATAAAATCATGAACAATAGATAAAAACGGCAAGAGGATCTCCCCCTCTTGCTGTTTTCTATGTTTTAAGGAATAAAGTAGAGAGGGGCATTAAAAGCAAATGCTATGGAAGTAAATCATGCAAATAGAGGTTTTTAACAGATACCTTATTGGGTAATTGGCTATGGACATCCATAGCTTTTTTAGCTAAAATGAAAAGGGAACATTTGTTTGTTTATAGGCTATTACTATAGTTGTCATAAAAAGAAACGGTGCAGAAGATGGGGATACTAAACATATATGAAAGGGGAAAGGTGAAATGCTGCATATTGTGAATGGAGACTCAGTGGCTGAAAAGCTGAAGCAAGGGGTTGTCCACGGTGATATTCTCGTATGGAGGGAAATTTACTCAGAAGGACCTGTTTTTCTGGATCTTGCCAACTCATCCAATCGATTGATTCGCGCGAAGAATTTGGAAAAAACATTAGGTATACGCTGTGACGAATTTACTGCAGGTTGTGTTTCGCAAGAACAGAGACTTGCAGCCTTCAAAGAATACGATGAAGTAGTGTTGTGGTTTGAGCATGACCTTTTTGATCAGACTATGCTGAGTTTTTTGCTGAACTGGTTTTCAAAGCAATCGCTGAACGGGGTCGGGCTGAATCTATTATGTATTGGCACATTCCCTGGTATTGATCCCTTCTTGGGTCTTGGTCAATTGTCGGTGGAACAACTGAACACATTAGTTGGTACATGGCGTCCGATCGGACAAGAGGAGCTGGAGATAGGCAAAAAGGCGTGGGAAGCCTACACATCTCCAGATCCGCATAAGATTGTAGAATTCCTTCAAGAGGATACATCAGCATTTCCATTTGTGCAGGAAGCGTTCAAATTCCACTTGTCAAGGTTTCCTTCGATTTATAATGGACTTGGGAAGGTGGAACAAACAACGTTAGCACATCTACATAATAGCCCTGCTTACGCCTGGGATCTCTTTCATCAAACAGGACTGCAAGAAATTTGGTACGGTATGGGAGATTTACAGTATTGGGGAATCTTGAAGAGGATGTGTCAAGCTCCATATCCGTTAATACAAATCGAGGGTGCATCCTTAGCTTCTTTTGATAATAATGATATCTCACAATTCCATAATAGCCGTTTCAGCCTGACTGATATAGGGAGCCGCATTCTTACAGGAGAAGGGGACTGGGTAGCCATGAACGGGGTCGATCAGTGGCTTGGCGGCTGCCACTT
This sequence comes from Bacillus sp. OTU530, assembly GCF_038440375.1. Classification (NCBI taxonomy): domain Bacteria; kingdom Bacillati; phylum Bacillota; class Bacilli; order Caryophanales; family Bacillaceae; genus Bacillus; species Bacillus sp. OTU530. Next base: position 147,581 of record NZ_JASATP010000008.1, on the reverse strand, counting down.
GCAGGGCCATAGGATTCCTTGGCGTTGGGATGGACAGCGGAAAACACTCGTTGCTGTTGAAGGGAAATAGTTTTTAAAATGTCTTCTTTCCCTATTCTGTAGTTTTATACGCTAGTAATTTATTTTTCGAACTGGTAGAGGCTACAACGAATGAGGCAGATTCAGTTCCGTGAATCTGCCTCACATACTATTGTTTTAATAAGACCACATTATCATCTTCGTTCTTGAATTGAACAAATGCTCCCCACTGCATTTTTTGAGGCTCTCCTGGAAATTCAACGCCGTTCGACCTATTTATGGTTACAGCAGATTTGCTCGTCTCTGTCTATATCTTTTATAACAGCATAAGTATTGCCCCACTCACACATTGTGTTTAATACTGGAACAAATGATTCACCTAACTTCGTTAAGCTGTATTCCACTTTTGGAGGCACTTCTTTAAATACTTCCCTTCGGACAAGCCCATCTCTTTCCAGTTGCTTTAATTGATCTGTCAAAACTTTTTGGGTAATGGCTGGGATTAGCTCATAAAATTCTTTCGTCCTCATTGATTTTTGGCTCAAGAAAAAGAGAATTAAACATTTCCATTTGCCGCCTACAGTATTCATGAAAATATTGATTCCCGTGTTTTGACTGCCCATTCTTGATTCCTCCTAAATAGGCACTTAAATGTGGCTATGCCACATTTAAGTGCGTTATTTTTTCATGTATTATTTTCCATTATAATCGACGGTGTAGCAAATAAAATATTTGGAGTGGATACGATGAGTGTAAAGGAAGTTTTAGAAAAAAGACGTTCGGTCAGGCATTACGATCCAAACTATAAAGTCAGTTCAGAGATGTTGGCTTCATTGATTGAAAGTGCAAGTAAGTCACCTAATGGAAACAATATACAAGCAACCCGATACTTAGTCATCGATGATCCACATCTGCGGGATTTATTATTGCCGGTAGCTTTTAACCAACAGCAAGTAACAGAAGCGTCCGCATTAATTGTTGTGCTAGGGGATTATCAAGCCTTTGGGAAAGAAAATATTATAAATATACATGAAGAGGGATGTCAGCAAGGTTTTTTTGATGCATCAATGAGAGATTACTTGGCGAATGCTGCTATAAATTACTACGCGAATAAATCAAAAGAGGATTTAAAAATTGAATTAACGAGGGATGCGAGTCTAGCGTCCATGTCTTTACTTTTATTGGCAAATGAAGCTGGGCTTGAAACCATCACAATGTCAGGGTATGATTCCAAACAGCTCAAGTCGATATTGCATATTTCCGAGAGGTATTTGGATGTTATGCTCATAGCGATTGGGAAAGGTATTAAAGCTGGCCATAAAACGGTTAGGCATGATGTTCATAAAGTAGTTTATAGAAATGAAATACAGTAATGGTTTTCTTCAAATTTATGAGAAAAATAGTGTTAAATGACGTCTTATTTAATCATGAACAACCTTTATTCATAAAAATTAAATAGAAAAAATACAAGCAGAATCTATTTTAATGGATTCTGTTCAACAGTTGATCTCATCTTGCTTTTTTAACTTAGTAAGGTCAATGATTTTCCCATCCATGGCGACAGAGGGAATAGATTGAATTCCATAGGCTTTAGATTTTTGTTCCCATTCGGTTGTGGAATTGTTTTTGTTTAAATCATAAACGACGACTTCGCATTTTGGACAAGCTAACTGTTTGACTTGTTCCACTACACCATCACATAAATAACTGCCAGCTGTAAAAACTTCAATTTTTTTAGCCAATATGAATCTCTCCTTCTTTTTCTTCACTATAAACTCTGTACGTTGGTACGGAGTCAATACAGTTATGAATCTCCCCTCCTTATCCGATTGCAAACACAATCGGCTTGAAGAAGGGGTTTCCGCTAGACAACACCCTTTCAGTTTTTACCAACATACCTTGAAGGAATATTGTTACCCACACCCGAAGGTATGAATAGAAAAAGGAAAGGACTTGCTAGACAAACGTACAAAACAACATTTGTAGTGGTCATAACACTTTCTCTGAAGAAAAAACTCCCACCTTCGGCAACACAAGTACAAACGAATGAGTCTCTCGACGATTCTGCTTGCAGTTCGCTTTTTGAAATCCCTTTTTTCCCTAAACGAAAATAATACCTGCCTAACTGTACACAGTCGTTCCAGATTTGACCTGTCATTTTTCAAACATAAAACAAATGATCTAAAGTGTTTTGGTCTGTTCTAAATCCTGTTTTTAGGGTTCTGTACACATTTTTTCTCCTTTCTGTCTATGCCTGTGATTCAATAGATTCCTCTATCATTTTGTTAGGTTCATTGCACCAAACATACGTTCTGTATTCAACAGCGAAATCAGAAAAATAATAAAGTAGGCTTTCGCCTACTAGAAATTCATCCCCCACCTACTCATATTGGGCTGCGCCCTTCCCATTCCTTGAGGAAGGGGACTTCTTTCCAGAAAAACGTTAAATTTTTAATTGATGCCTATGTTGTGATAGATGGAAAGAGAAGAATTATTTTTATGTCCATACTGTATGCTTTTTCAGCATAGCTGCGTGAATAAACGCCAAAAACTCTGCTCATTTTCTCTAATCACTATAAAAGTATGAAGCATCTAACATTATTCACAAGGTTTTCGCATTTTCCTCACATTTTGGTGCCATAATTATATTATATTTAGTTTCAGTATCTCCCAGGGAATAGGGAGGGAAAGGGTAGAGTGGGTGGACAGTATTTAATGTATATCAAAAGGTTTGGATTATGGATGGTGTTTTTCTTTTTATATAGCATGTTATCGCCTATCTTTACATCTGCGCATGCTTATATTACTAAAGCAACCCCTGCGGAAAACGAAATTTTGCCTAAAGCACCTTCTATTGTCAGCATTGAGTTTGATGAGAGGATTCAGTCTTCTAGCTTTGCTTCCCTTATTGTGATGGATGCTTCAGGAAAGCGGGTAGACTTAAAAAATGCTCATATCAATAAAGAGAATCCAAGGATGATGGAAGCTGGAGTGAAACCTAATATACGAGATGGTGCTTATTCCGTTCATTGGAAAGTGATTTCAGCAGATGGGCATCCTGTTCAAGGGGTAATTCCATTTCATATCGGGACTGCGGGAGAAGATTCTAATGCTTCACAAGCACACACAACCGGTTATATACCGAAATTGGATATGCTTATTGAACGTGGGCTCTTATATACGGGTTTTTCTCTTTATATAGGTGTTATATTTTTTAATCTTATTATTCGAAAATCAGATAACCAGCAGTCTACTAAGGTTCAATCAAGAAGTCGGATCATCCTTTGGTTATCGCTGCTTGGAATTTCCCTTAGCTTGTTGTTCAATCTTCCTTTACAAACAAAAATAAATGCAGATGTATCGTGGTCGAAGGCGTTTCAGCTCTCATTGTTGAGAGAAACTCTGGAGCTTCCTGGCTTTGGACATATATGGGTTATTCAGATGATTCTCGTTGCTTTGCTTTCTGTGGCAACCTATGTAGCTATCAAAAGAGGAAGTTTTACTTCGTGGAAAGCATGGGTAATCCCTGTGATGCTCGTGGTGGGACTGCTGATAACGAAAGCCTTCATTGGTCATGCAGCTGCTTCTAAGTATAAAGAGATAGCAATACCCATGGATTTTCTTCATTTATTCGCTGCCTCCTTATGGTTGGGAGGGTTGCTTGGAATTGCTTTTCTATTACCTGTAGATCATGCTGGTGCAGAACATGATAAAAGAGATTGGTCACGATATTGGGATGCAATTCGTCGATTTTCTCCTTGGGCGATGGCTGCTGTTTCAATCATTTTTTTCACGGGACTTGTCACTAGTACATTTTTTGTTCCAACAATCACTTCTCTTTTTGATACAAATTATGGGAGGTTTCTGTTCGCAAAGATTATTTTATTTGTAGTGATGGGGATATTAGGGATTGTTCATTTTGTGAAAGGTAAGCTGCGTCGAAAGAAAGGGATCGGGGCTACAGTAGGTGTTGAATGGAGCATAGGAATCATTGTGATGGTACTTGCAGCATTTTTAACGAATTTGCCGACTCCTCCGATACCGGCAACAGGACCTTTTCATGAAACCAGGCAGCTGGATAATGGCAATCAGCTCACTTTAAGCATTAGTCCTAATGCAGTGGGGATGAATACATTTGATGTTGAGTTAAATGATAAAAATGGACAGCCTGTTACTGATATAGAACAACTTACATTGACAGTCTCTTCGTTAGATATGGAGATGGGAAAAGAGACATTTAGAGTTCCAGCTGTATCAACAGGAAAGTTTCAAACAAAAGGAATGTATTTAAATATGACAGGACAATGGACCATAAAGGTTCATGGACTGGCAACATCTCTTGATAGTTTTGATATAGATTTTCGTTCGACGGTAGGCAGTCGACAATAAGAGGATAAAGGGGATTATGAAGCATGACAAAAAGCAAAAGGTTAATGGCAGCACTTATACCAACAATAGCGGCAACATTTCTTTTTTCAGTATCTGCAAGTGCTCACGTATCGGTAAAGCCCAGCACTTCTACAACTGAGGCATGGGAAACATATACGATGAAGGTCCCCGTTGAAAAAGATGTACCAACAACAAAAGTTACCTTGAAAATTCCTGATGGAGTAGAGTTTGAACAATATCAACCTGTACCTGGATGGACAGTTAGTGAACAGAAGGATGCATCTGGAAAAGCAACATCCATTACCTGGACAGCAACTGGTGAAGGTATTTTATCAGGGCAATTTCAACAGTTCACCTTTGTAGCAAAAAACCCGGCTAGCGGGCAGAAGGTCGCTTGGGATGCGTACCAATACTATACAGACGGCAGTATTGTAGAATGGGCAGGAGAGGAAGGAAGTGACACACCGCATTCTATTACTGAGATTAGCGCGGCTTCTTCAACTGAGAAACAAGACCAGACAGTAACGGATACAACAAAAACACAATCAAATACTGGCGGTGTACAAACAATCCCAACGGTCGTATCGATTATTTCTCTGTTAGTTTCGATTGCAGCGTTAATTAGTGCATTACGACGCAAAAAATAGAGCCACTCAGTACTAAGCATTGCTTTTCTGCAAACCCCAATGTTCGTCTCCTTGTTTGTATAAAAAACGGATAAAAGAGCATAGTAGTAACGATTACAGATAAAGGAGGGATAACAATGGGCGGAGCAGGAAAGCAAAACAAAAACCAAAAACTAGCGCAATTGAGCCAGCAAGGCACACATAACGATGTGGAGTTTGGCGCTGAGCAAGGAAATGCACAGTATCAGAGCCAGAAGAAAAGCGGTAAGCAAATGAATAAACGATAAAAAAACTTGGCCTTGTGCCAGGTTTTTTAGCACTGTAAGAAAGTATAAATTTCTAGCTGGAAGCCAACTCGACGTAGTGAGAAACTTTAGGAATACAGTATAAGTAGGGCTGTGCCTCTGTCTTCGCCCAAAGGCGGGGCTCGCCAATCGACAAGTTTTCTTTAGTTGGAATAGGGGTTAATCTGCATGTTCCAGTTTATGGGTAGTTTCGTTTTATCTAATTTGCTATAAACGGTGTTTGACGCAAATATTTAGAATCTGAAATTTCATTAATCAAAAAATCTGCAATATCACGGTTGGTAATAGTCAGTCCTGGCATATCATACAGACTTGCTTTTATAGCTTTATTACCGCTTTTTTCAAAAACAAATGGTAAGCGAACAAGCGTCCAATCGATCCCGCTTTCTTGGAGAAGGGCAAGCTCTTTTTTCTTATCCTGAATCATCTCAGCATACATCATGCGGAAGACAATGGCACCGAACCGATTTGTTAAGGACTTTTTATCTCCATACACATCCAAAGAACCTCCCGTTACTCCTATGTATCGTTTGATCCCCATCTTTGACATAGTGGCAATTACCAATTTCGTAACTTCACTATATAAAGGTGCTTCTCTGTTAGGCTGTCCAAATGTATTCACAACAGCTTCACATCCTTTAAGCAAAGAGACAATGGACTCTGAGCTTTGAGCATCTCCTTTAATAAGTTCTATATTTTTGTTGGCTATTAACACTTTTTCTGGATTTCTGACGAGCATGCGCACTTTATAGCCTTTTTTTATTGCTGTTTCTGCTAGAAATCTACCTGCTTTTCCAGTTCCTCCTATAATAGCAATCGTATATTTCATCTAGAGTGGGCCTCCTATCACGATTTTCCTTTTATCTCCATTTTATCATGAGAAAGTCTAAAAAAGCGCTATGGCTTTACGAGAACACTTCATAGAATTGTAAAAGTTACATTAAGACAGCCTTTTTTTGTTGTTTTATATAAGTATGTGGAACAAAAAGTAACCAACTCCTTATGGCAGTTGGTTGCTTTTTTTATAGAATATTATATAATAAAGAAAACGCTTTCAAAATTGTGTTCGTATTCAGAAGGAGAGGGATCATGATGTACCTTCACCAAACCAAATTACGTATGCAGGCTTTTGAAAAACTAACAAAGAATCGATGCGAAGAACAAGAAAACAATACATTATTCAACTACTCAATTGTCTTTATCGGTGTTGTTATTCTATTATGGCAATCACTCGTATAAAAAAATTCCCCTTCTTTATTATGAAGGGGAATTTTTTATTAATGACCGATATTCTGATCTAAGCCACCTGGTTTATTAAATACTGCGATACGGTTCAGTAACGTTGCACTTGCCTCATTTAAACCAAGAATACGAGCTTGTATGCCGTTTTGGTGAAACTTGAGTACAACCTTATCAATCGCCGTAACGCCTGATTCATCCCATATATGAGCATGAGATAAATCGATATCAACAGTTTTGACATGCTCTTGCTTAAAGTTGAAAGAAGAAAGGAAATCCGTTACAGAAGCAAAGAATACCTGGCCCTCTACTCTATACTCCATCTTTTGAAGGGACGGATAAGCTGTTTCAGTTACCTTAACTTTTGAAATTTTGGAAGCAAAGAAAATTGCACTTAATACAATTCCTAGGATCACACCAACTGCTAAGTTATGAGTAAGCACGATTGCAACAACAGTTGTAACCATTACAACAGCATCTGTTTTCGGCAGCTTGTGCAGTCGTGTTAAAGAACCCCAGTCAAACGTACTGATGGATACTGTGATCATAACTGCTACAAGAGCAGCCAAAGGAATTTGAACTACAATTTGATTTAAAACAATAATAAGAAACATCAAAAAAGCACCGGCAACAAAAGCAGAAAGACGTCCGCGCCCTCCAGATTTCATGTTAATGACCGATTGTCCAATCATAGCACAGCCCGCCATACCGCCAAAAAATCCATTTATAATATTGGCAATTCCTTGTCCTCTACATTCCTTATTTTTATTACTTTGTGTATCCGTCATCTCATTCACAATTTGAGCTGTTAACAAAGACTCAATCAAACCAACTAGAGCCAATGAAAGCGCGTATGGAAAAATAATACGAAGGGTTTCTAGGTTAAACGGTACATCAGGAATTAAAAAATGCGGTAATGTGTTTGAAATGCTCCCCATATCACCAATTGTTCTCACATCACTGTGAGTATAAATTGAAATGGCGCTAATCACAATAATCGCAATCAGCGGCGAAGGAACAGCTTTCGTTATCTTAGGGAATAAATAAATAATCACTAATCCGCCAGCTACCATAGCATACATCGGCCAGGATTCACCTGAGAATGAAGGTAATTGCGATGTGAAAATTAAAATAGCCAATGAGTTTACAAAACCGACCATAACAGAATTAGGAATAAATTTTACCAATTCTCCGATTCGAAGAACGCCAAGTAAAAATTGAAGTACTCCTGTTAAAATAGTGGCTGCAAGCATGTACTCGATGCCATGGTCCTTCACCAATCCGACCAATACCAATGCCATGGCACCCGCAGCGGCTGAAATCATTCCTGGGCGTCCCCCAACAAAAGCAATTACAATTGCTACACAAAACGAAGCGTACAAACCGACCATAGGATTCACACCGGCGATAATAGAAAAGCCAATTACTTCTGGTATTAAAGCTAATGCTACGACAATCCCCGCTAATATATCCGTTCGCACATGAGAGAACCATTCTTGTTTTAGTCCCTGCTTCAAAATAGCACCTCTTTCTATTTATTTAGTTTTTGCAGTTCAATGACCTTCACCTCATGAAAGTCGGACCGACATAACAGAAGAAATTATACATAACAATTCAGGTTTTAACAAACAATAAATTTTAAAGATTGTTAGAATATGGACCGAGTGTTGGCTTTTATCTTAATTTTATGATTCAACCCGGAATACTCGTTTTACAACTTTATGGCTAACGATTCCTAATTTTTAGAAATTTCTTCAAGATTCATTGACTCTCTGAGAAAAAGATTCATATAATGGAATCAAACATATGAATGATTGTTCATATGTTCAAGAGTGTGAAGGAAATCCGTAATGGAAAAACTTGCAGTGAAATATACAAAAAAGAATTCTTTATAGAGAAATTGTTGAAAAGGTGAAACAGGCTGCTCCCGATAATGAAAAGCTGTATAACGCCGCAAAATTATTTATGGCTCTTGGAAATCTGGAAATCGTACGAGAGCTAGGCTTTTTCTTTGATAAGGGGTGGTGAGGAAATTTTCTATCATGATATATAGACTAGGTAGCTTACAAAGAGGGAGGAGACACGGACATGCTAGATGTCATCATTATTGGAGCGGGGCAAGCTGGGCTCAGTATGGGATTTTTCTTAAAACAGCAGGAGGTTTCGTTTTTGCTGCTAGATGCGGGAGAACGAGTTGGGGACAGTTGGCGAAAGCGATATGACTCTTTGATCCTTTTTACGCCAAAATCATATAGTGCATTGCCGGGTCTGGCCTTTGAAGGAGATCAGGATGCATTTCCTTCAAAGGGTGAGATGGCGGACTATTTAGAAACATACGCTGAGCATTTTTCTCTGCCAATCCAATTGCGTACGCATGTACAAAAGGTGCAGCAGGTCGATATAGGTTTTAAAGTAGTTACCAACAAAGAAATTTTATACAGTAAACAAATCGTAATAGCTTCCGGTGCCTTTCAAGCTCCATTTCTGCCTCCTGCATCACAACAATACTCGAAGGATGTGTTTCAAATCCATTCTTCGGCGTATATCTCGCCAAAGCAAATTCCTGAGGGCCCTGTTTTGGTCGTAGGAGGGGGGAATTCCGGAGCACAAATTGCAACAGAACTTGCGGAGGATCGAGAGGTAACTATCGCAATCAGTCATCCATTCAAATTTTTGCCTTTGCACTTCTTTGGAAAAAGTATCTTCTTCTGGCTTGAAATATTAGGATTTTTATACGCCGGTACAGATACAAAACGGGGCGTCTGGTTTCGCAAGAAAGGTGATCGCATTTTGGGTGTTGAGTGTAGGAATTTGATTCGAAGTGGAAAAGTACGAGTGAAATCGAGAGTAGTGGATGTCCAGGGAGAAAGAACGATTTTTCAAGATGGTAGCAGCATGGACGTGAAAAATATCATCTGGTCAACAGGTTTTGTTCCAGATTACAAGTGGTTAGAGGTAAACGGAGCATTAGATGAGAAGGGAGAACCTCTTCACTATAGGGGAGTCAGTCCTGTGGAGGGATTATTCTTTATCGGTTTGCCATGGCAACGACAAAGGGGCTCAGCACTTGTTTGCGGTGTTGGGCGTGATGCAGAATATTTGCTTTCTTTTATCAAAGACGCATTACGTAAGGCAGAGATAGACAGCTTAGAGAAATATATTGTATGAAAGAGCCAAAAGTTTTTAATTTTAGACCAGGACATGGAGTTCAACGTATGATAGATACCAAAGACATTCAATATTTCATAATGAACGAGGTGAAATGAGCACAGTCCATACAATGTAATTGCATAGTTTACTGAAATGCATAGTCGTTAGAAAAAATGATAGCTAGTATACAATCCAAGGGGGAAGAAGCAATTGGATACATTAAACAGGAAGGAAATGAATGGGGGGAACAATCGCGATCAAATTGTTCAAAAGGAGGGTCATACATTCCCAGGGAAAGCCTATATGGAGGTTGTTCTTGCACCTGCATACGATGAAGCAAAGCGGCATTTATTAGAACCAATGATGGCGATTCATAAAGCTCACCTTATCATGCTGGATGAACAACAACTCATTTCCCGCAACGAGGGGAAGCAGATCGCCGAGGCTATTAGAATGCTAGATTTACAGTCCTTGCGCATCTCTCAGTACTCCGGTCAATTTGAAGATTTATTCTTTCAGGTTGAACATGAGCTGTTAGATAAAGCAGGGGATATTGCCGGTAACCTGCACATCGCTCGGAGCCGTAACGATATGAGTATCGCAATGTTCCGATTAACACTGCGCGATAAAATGCAAACTGCATTATCTTCCGTATTATTTTTGAAAGAAGAGTTACTGCAATTTGCCAGTAAACATGTAGATACGCTCATGATTGGGTATACCCATACACAACAGGCTCAACCAACCACATTGGCTCATTATATTCTAGCTGTCATTGATTCATTAAACCGTGATGTACAGCGATTGATGCTGGCGTATGAACATTGTAATCAAAGTCCGATGGGAGCAGCAGCCCTTACGACTTCCGGGTTTAACATTAATAGGGAGCGAATGGCGGAGTTGCTTGGCTTTGATGGGCTAATTGAAAATTCCTATGACGCCATTGCGGGAGCTGATTATATCGCTGAGGTCATGACTGCCACTCAAATTACCGCAATCACCCTCGGGCGCTTCATTCAAGATTTGTTGTTGTGGAGTACGCAAGAGTACGGGGTGCTGCGTGTTTCAGATGCTTACGTACAAACGAGTTCTATCATGCCCCAAAAGCGTAATCCGGTATCTCTAGAGCATTTACGTTCTTTATTATCTAGCTGTGTGGGTAATACCCAGACGGTACTGACGATGATTCACAACACACCTTTTGGTGATATTGTTGATACAGAGGACGATATGCAGCCGTATGCCTGGAGAAGCCTAGATCTATTAGACAAATTATGCAGACTGATGGGCTGTGTAATCGCAACTGCTGAAGTGAATAAAGAAGTGCTGCGTGAACGGGCTAAAGCTAGCTTCGCTACTATCACGGAATTGGCGGATACGTTAGTGAGAACAGACGCCCTCTCCTTCCGCAAAGCACATCACATTGCAAGCAATGTGGTAAAGGCCGCAATAGCTCAAGGTATCGCCGCACATGAGGTCACGCTGACTCTCGTCAATGAAGCGGCCGTCGGTGTCATAGGCAAACCATTACTGCTGGATGAGGTTAAACTGCAGCAATCCCTTGATCCCGAGTATTTTGTAGACATTCGTTCGTTGCCGGGTGGCCCAAATCGAGACGAGGTAAGAAGAATGATTGCGCTGCGGAGAGGGCAGTACGGTGATCATCAGTCTTGGCTAAAGGCAGCGAAAGAGAAATCTTCAGAATCGCTTCGACATTTAGATGAGGTATTGAAAGAGTGGTGTAATAGCTAGGTAGAACCCCTTACATCATACTTTTTAAGGAAAACTTGCCGAACTGTATTCCTAAAATTTCTCGCTACGTCGAATTGTCTTCCAGCTAGAAATTTATACTTTCTTACAGTGATAAAAAGCCGCGAATACTCATGACTTCAGTCATCGGTATTCGCGGCCTTTGTTTTTTTATCTGCTTACTATATTTCCTCTTTAATTCCCTTGTTGACTGCGTCCTTTTTCATTAAAGGCAACAGACTTAGAATTCCGATCACAAGAAGCAGTGCTGCTGCTTCGTAGATGTAAACAATAGAAAGATGGGTTTTCAGCCATCCAGCAGTTGACATCGTAATGACCATCGCCCCCATAAATAGAGGAGTTAATATGCCATTTACCCTGCCGATAAAGGCTTCTTCTGTATTTTGCAAAATCATTGTATTAATTCCTATATGGATGCAAGGCATAAATACACCTGAAAAAAACTGTGCGGTCAGAGTCAACCAGAATGCACTGGATAAACCCATGCCAATAAATCCAATAGCACTTGCCCCCATACCGATTGCCAAAAGCATTTGCGGCGGCATTTTTTTCGAAAGGCCTACTGTAATTCCGCCGCCGAGAATCATACCAATCCCAAAGGCAGCCATAAGCCATTGTAAATCTTCCTTTGGCAGTCCCAATCTCTCTGTGATCAAAAATACACCGAGCGGCTGCGTTAGTCCAATAGCCAGCCCTGCTGCCGCAAAACAGCCGCCAAGCAAGGTTAATGGTCTGCTGTTCAATACATAGCGGAAACCTTCCTTCATTTCCTCCACCAAGGTCGTTTTCGGTTTCTCTTCCGCCGGCGCAGGGTCTTCTGGCAGCATCAGCAGAACGGCCGCTGAACATAGAAAAGCAATACCCATGATAGCGACAGCTGTTAAGATACCAAAATGCTGATAGACGAAGGTGCCTAGAACTGGACCTAAAATCATAAAAAGTGCAAAGATAGTCTGATACATGGACATACCCATCTGAATAAGCTCAGCAGGCACATACAGCTTGAACAGCTTCATGCCGGACGGCTGTGAAAACTGCGAGAGAATAGATGAAACAAGCGTTGCAAAGAAAATTACTTTCCAGCTGCCAAAAAACAAAGTGAGCAGAACGATAAAGACAGAAGCGGCACTTAACACATCACACCAAACCATCGTCCTCTTCGGCCGCCATCTATCAGCAAATGTTCCGCCTATAAACGAAAATAGAAAGATTGGGGCAAATTCGGCAACAGATATTAAAGACACCGCAACCGGATTTTCATTGGTCTTCTCAATTACATATAAAAGAATTGAATAGTTTCTCACCCAAATCCCAATTTGAAGGAATAACACCGACAGCAAAATGGTTCGGATTACTTGGTTTTGAAACAATGCTCCCATACCTAATTTCTCATTGCGCGTTATTTCCATAAAAAAGCCTCCTTTTCCATTTCTGGATAGGAGGCTTTGTTTTGGGCACAAAAGAAGACAGAAAATACCCGATGGGCAGTTTCATGCTTCATTTTTGTTCTCAAAAGGCAAAACTAATCCAATCCAGAAAAATGGCTCGTAGTTAAGTCTATTACGCCTGTTTTTCTAAATAAGGATTAGTAGATCATCGCCCTTTGTCACCCTTCCGTAAATTGTTAATTTCATACTATCTTATAATACAATTCAAATCAATACGTACAAGCTTATTTTATGTTAAATAAAGGATAAGTTCTTAAATTTGATCACCTGGCCTTTAGAAAAGCTTGTGGAGGGGCTATTGTTGAAGAGTTGGTATCTTACCCTCTAAATATAGAATCATAACTAACACGATTTTCCAAAGCAACAGGGCATGCTATTAACTAGAAAATGAATCATGTATAAAAAACGTTATCCTTATCAATACTTTTACTAAAAGGATAGCGACTGTCATATATATTCAAATGAACTCGATAAGCATGCGTCAGAAATTTTTTATAAATCATTATTGACATTTTATCAGAGTTATAATAAGATTCAGAATATTAATACTTCTATGCTACGAAGAGGATTAAGAAATAGGGCTCTTATGTACAGAGAGCGAAGGATTTGCTGGGACCTTTGCCATAATCTCTATTTTCGCTGTCACCTCTGAGCTGTTTTCCTGAACGAAAGGTTGAACAACCTTGCCAGTAGGGAAGACCGGAAGGACACACGTTATTGTGTCAAAGGTTTCATTTAGAGACCTACTGAGGTTATACGCTGTGAGGCGTGTAATAAATTAGGGTGGTACCGCGGAAGACAACCTCTTTCGTCCCTGTTACGCAATAAGTGCGTGCGTTGGGATGAAAGAGGTTTTTTATATGCAATGATTTTGTTAGGTGATTAATTGGTGAAAACTGAAAAAGAAGTTAGCTATGAAGAGGATTAAGAAATAGAGCGCTTATGTACAGAGAGCGAAGGATTTGCTGAGACCTTTGCCGTAATCTCTACTTTCGCTGTCGCCTCTGAGCTGTTTTCCTGAACGAGGGATTGAATAATCTTGCCAGTAGGGAAGACCGGAAGGACACACGTTATTGTGTCAAAGGTTTCATTTAGAGACCTACTGAGGTTATACGCTGTGAGGCGTGTAACAAATTAGGGTGGTACCGCGGAAGACAACCTCTTTCGTCCCTGTGACGCAATAAGTGCGTGCACTGGGATGAAAGAGGTTTTTTTATTTTACACTTTAAGAAAGTTCCAGCTAAAAGCGAATTCGTTGTGGTAGAAAATCCCAAGGATAAAGTGTAAGCGAAACTACGCCTTTGTCTTCGTCTAATGGTCCGCCAATCGCGAGTTTTCTTTAAATGAACACAACCTATTTTTTGAAGGAGGATTACAAATGAGTGCTCAAAGTTCAGCTATTTTACTAAAAGAAGGTCTTCGAGAAAAGTTATTAAAGCCTGATTACCTATCAGGTTCGGAAATTTTACTTCGATGCTTGTTATTAGAAGGAGTAGATTGCGTCTTCGGTTATCCAGGGGGAGCCGTATTGTATATGTATGACGCCATGTATGGAAACGAGGATTTCCATCACCTGTTGACACGCCATGAGCAAGGGGCAATTCATGCAGCAGATGGATATGCGAGGTCGACAGGCAAGGTAGGTGTGTGTATTGCTACATCGGGTCCGGGGGCTACAAATCTTGTCACGGGGATTGCTACGGCTCATATGGATTCCATTCCTCTTGTTGTTATCACAGGTAATGTAGCTACGTCTCTCATTGGTACGGATGCCTTTCAAGAAGCGGATATCATGGGAATCACCATGCCCATTACAAAGCATAGCTATCAAGTTCGCAAGGTTGAGGATTTAGCTGGAGTTATTCGTGAAGCATTTCATATTGCTTCTACAGGTAGAAAAGGTCCTGTATTGATTGATATTCCTAAGGATGTATCGGCTGATAAAACGACCTTTACTTATCCAGAGGAAATCCAAATACGCGGCTATAAACCAATCGAACATCCTAATAAACAACAGGTAGAAAAATTGTTGAAGGCCATAGAAGAAGCGGAACGTCCTGTCATTTTAGCTGGAGCTGGTGTTGTTCATTCTGGGGCACATCACGAGCTTTTGGAATTTGTTAACAAAACACAAATACCCGTAACTACTACACTGCTTGGGTTGGGCGGCTTTCCAAGTGCCCATTCTTTATGGATGGGGATGCCCGGGATGCACGGGACGTATACCGCAAATACAGCTATACAAGAGTGTGACTTACTGATTAGTATAGGGGCACGGTTTGATGATCGAGTGACGATGAACTTGGAGGGCTTTGCTCCAAAGGCAAGGCTCATTGCGCACATTGATATTGATCCTGCCGAAATTGGAAAAAATGTCGAGACCCATATCCCGTGCGTTGGTGATATAAAGTCAGTGTTGGCATTAGCTAATGAAGCTGCAAAACCTGCTCAAACTGAATCTTGGATTTCCAAAATCAAGGAAAATAAACAGAAGTTCCCGCTTAAATTTAAAGATGACGATGCGGTACTGAAGCCACAGTATGTGATCGAGATGATTCACGAAACAACCAAGGGGGAAGCCATTATAACCACAGATGTAGGACAACATCAAATGTGGGCAGCTCAATTTTATAAGTTTAATCATCCTCGATCTTTAATTACTTCCGGCGGGCTAGGTACGATGGGTTTTGGGTTCCCAGCGGCCATAGGAGCGCAAATGGGAAACCCAGACCGTCTAGTAATTTCCATCAATGGTGACGGCGGTATGCAAATGTGTTCGCAGGAATTAGCTATTTGTGCGATTCATAATATCCCCGTTAAGGTAGTAATCATCAATAATCAAGTGCTAGGCATGGTTCGTCAGTGGCAGGAATTCATTTATGAAGAGCGTTATAGCCAAATCGATTTATCAGGAAGTCCAGACTTTGTTCAATTGGCTAAGGCATATGGAGTAAAAGGGCTTCGAGCACAAACAAAAGAAGAAGCTCACCGTGTGTGGCAAGAAGCATTGGAGACACCAGGTCCTGTAGTAATTGACTTTGTAGTGCCGACAAGTGAGGTTGTTCTTCCAATGGTTTTACAAGGAAAAACGCTTAGTGAAATGATGATGGAGGAGGAATAACAAGTCATGGAACAACAAAAAACCATCTCGCTATTAGTCAAAGATCATCCAGGGGTTATGCAGAGAGTAACAAGTTTATTTACTCGACGTGGCTTTAATATGGAAAGCATTACAGTTGGTGCCTCAGAAGAAGCCGGCGCGTCACGAATTATTATTGTTACCACTGGCGATGATAGCTTAGTTAAGCAAATCCTAAATCAACTATTAAAATTAGTTGATGTCTACGAAGCAACACTTCTTCGACCAGCAGAAACAGTTACACGCGAATTAGCCCTTATGAAGATGAATATAGACCCAAGCAAGAATGAGGAACTTGCAGGTATAGTGGAAAGATATCAAGCGACCGTGGTAGATATCGGTACAAAGACAATGATTATCCAAGCTGTGGGAGACACAGAAAAAATTAACGCGATAGTAGAACAATTGATGCCATATGGAATGTCCCAATTGTCACGTACGGGAGTGATGGCGATGGAGAAGGGGAGTTGAAGCCATATTATTAATAAGAGGAATTATTATGACGAGAATTGATAGTAAAATAAATGAAGAAAAGCTAGGTCTTCTTACATCGAGAAGACCTGTTTTTTATACTGTATTTACAAGGAGCGTTCATATAAAAATCAAAATATTGAATTTACAAAAACGATACGCAACTCCATAGGGTCAGAGTGTTTGTCCATTATCAATTGTAAATACCTGCCCTGTAACAGACTCCTGCATCAATTGAAAAAGAATAGCATCTGCGATATCGTTAGGTGTTGAAATTTTTTGAAGGGGTAAGCTTCCTGCAAGCTGGTACATCTTTTCTTCGTTGCCGGACCACCATCTTGTATCCACTGCGCCTGGAGAGATACTGTTCACTCGAATCTCAGGTGCCAATGCAATTGCTAATGACCTTGTCATAGTGTGAATGGCTGCTTTTGTTGCTGCATATGGGATAGATGAACCAATTCCTGTCATTCCGGCTACACTGCCCAAGTTAACAATAACACCGGATTTTTGTTTCTTCATATACGGGACAACTGCTTTTATACAGTGGAACATCCCTTTCACATTTACATCAAATAAAGAATCCCATACTTGGTTAGTTACAGATTCTAAATCATTCATTGGTATCTGAGCTGTAATGCTTGCATTGTTTACTAAACCGTCTACTGTCCCAAAAGAGGTGACAGTTTGAGATACCATTTCATTGACTTCTTTTTCTATTGCTACATTCGCCTTATAGGCAAATGCCTTGCTTCCCCGGTGGATAATTTCCCTAACGACTTCTGCTGCTTCCTTTTCCGAGCGGCTATAATTTACGACAATTTTTGCTCCTGCATCCGCTAACTTCAAAGCTGTTGCCCTTCCTATGCCAGTGCCGCCGCCAGTTATAATGAATGTCTTATCTCTTAATTGCTCCATTTTGCATCATCCTTATTTTGTTTTATCTAATATGCTTTATTATATTTTTATTTAGGTAAAGGATATAATACTAGATAATGAGAGGGGTATCATTTTAAATGATATCAAAGGAGGGATCGATCCTTGGAAAGTCATGATTTACGAATTTTTAAGCATGTTGCAGAGTTGCAGTCGATATCCAAAGCTGCCGAATTATTAGGATATGTCCAACCGAATATTAGCCAGAGAATCAAAGGTTTAGAAGAGGAACTAGGTACTAAATTACTTGCTCGTACTAATAGAGGAGTAACATTAACTGATGAGGGGAAAGTGTTATTAGAGTATACACATCACATTTTGCTTTTAATGGATGAAGCCAAATCAAAAGTTAACCCTAGTAAGTGGAGAGAATCTTTAATTATTGGCGCTCCCCAAACAATTTCTGCAATTAAAATCCCGCAGCTATTTTCTTCTTTTTTGAAGGAAAATAAACATATAGATGTCAAGGTAAAGACAGCTACTAACCGAAAGTTACAAGAAATGCTTTCCTACGGAGAAATTGATGGACTTTTTTTAATCAGTACAGCTAATCGCTCACAGTTTGAAACTGTTTATAGCTATTTGGAGAAAATGGTGCTCATTTCTCCTGAATATCATGGGGTTGAGGAGAAAAATAATCAAACATTGCTTATCAATAGTGATCCACATTGCGTATATAGGGATAAATTGTTGAAGTTTTCTCAGGAAAATAACTTCGATCAACCAATTATTATGGAATTTGACTCACTTGAATCTATTCTGCAAGCTGTTCATGATGGACTTGGGATCAGCATCGTACCAGCAGATGTTGCGTATAGTCGAAAAGAGCTACAAGTGTTTCAATATCAAGAACTGCCAGAAGCAATTCAAATTGATTTTGTCATAAGAAAAAGAAAGCTAAAACGACAAAGTCTCAAGCAATTTATTCGCTTCTTAGAAGATCAATCTCCCCTCGCATAGCTATAACCTACTGCTTTGTGAGCAAAAAATCTCTCTGGATTATTTAACACTTTAAGAAAGTATAAATTTCTAGCTGGAAGACAATTCGACCTGGCGAGAGTATAAGTAGGGCTACGCCTCTGTCTTCGCTAGGGGAGCAGTGCTCGCCAATCAGCGAGTTTTCTTGAACTAAAGGGATAGGGGGAGATTTTCATAAAATGTATTTGGCAGGTGAGGAACCATTGTTGCGATTTATCTTTCGACTCTTATGTCAATTAAATTGAAGAATCATCTAAAACAACAGTAAGCGACCTCGTCTATCCATACTGGAACGACAAGGTCGCTTACACTATTTCTTCATTCATTTTTTTTCGAAGTCCTTTCAATATTTCTTGATTGTAGGATAATCACCTCTTGACTCGAGATTTTTTCAAAACTCATGTCTAGGTTTCTACCCGGCTTATGTAATTAAACCTTCGCCTTACTTACTTCATTGGAATCACCTTTCCTTGAATGGATTCTAGTAATCCCCCATGTACATCTCTGCACATTTCGCCTTTCCCTATCGCAGCGGACTCACCCTCTTTTAAATAGAGTTTGGTTGTATCCCCTGTACATGAATTGTACATTCGCCTGACCCTATCGCACTGGACTCACCCTCTTTTTTAATAGAGTTTGGTTGTATCCCTGTACGTGAATTGTACATTCGCCTTGCTCTATCGCACTGGACTCACTTCCTTTTCTAGTGTGTTTGGGTTCCTCTGTATTACTTGTTCCTATCATACACAATAGGTCGAAATTTGTAAATACTAAATATTATAAATGTTATAAATTTTCAGAAAAATAATTAAGAATATGTGAAGGAATAGTGAGTAGTTAAGAACGGTACGAAAAAAGGAAGGGCAGAAGCAACAATGGTTTGTTGTTGAAAACGGCTTGGGAGCATACGACAAAATAGAAGAAGATGGTTCAATCAATGATGATTATCGCATTGATTACCTTCGCGATCATATCAAGCGATGGGAGAAGCAATTGAAGATGGTGTCGAGCTAATGGGATATACTTCTTGAGGTTGTATCGACTTAGTAAGTGCATCTACTGGTGAAATGTCTAAGCGTTATGGATACATTTATGTAGACAAGCATAATGATGACAGCGGCACATTAGAGCGTAAGAAGAAAAAGTCCTTCTTCTGGTATAAAAATGTTATCGCCACAAATGGTGAGCAATTATAAAGAAAACTCGCCGATTGGCGAGCCCTGCCCTTGGGCGAAGACAGAGGCGTAGTTGCCCTTATACTGTATTCCTAAAATTCCCCACTACGTCGAATGAACTTTCAGCTGGGAATTTATACTTTCTTACAGTGTAAATAAAAATAATCATTATGCCGGCAAGCCTATTATGGCTGCCGGCATTTCTTTTGAAGCTCTAGATAAAGGTCTAAATAGAAATTAAAACTTCCTTTTTAAGTTCCAGTTTTCGATATACAAGCGCAAGCACCATTGATGGTATGGTACAAACAATCATGCCGATAAAGGCATATCTTGGTCCGATTTCGTATAAATAGCCACCAAAAAATGTGAATATTGCAGTGCTCCAGCTAAGTGCAAGCGCTGAATACATGCCTTGTGCTTTCGGAATCTGCGCAGGTGGAATATTTTTGATCAAATATTTCATAAAGGCATAATGTCCCATTGCAAATGAGCATGCATGCAAGGTTTGTGCAATACAGAATACAATCACATTCGGAAAAGAAAATACTAGTAACCATCGTATGGTTGAACCTAGTGCCGCCATTGCCAACAAGGAGCCAACTGAAAACCGCTGAAAGTGTTTGTCGGCAATGGAAAAGAAAATGATCTCTGCGATTACGGCAATGTTAAGAATTAGTCCAATCAAGTACTTTGGTGCATGGATTTCCTGTAAAAAGATATAGCCATAGCTGTAATAAGAGGCGTGTGCTGCTTGTAATAAAATCACGATTACAAGCACTGACCCAAAGTGTTTTATGCGGAATAAACTCATCATTCCGTGTTTTTTATTTTGATCCATTTTCGGTGTTTCCGATAAAACAACGGGCGAATGCATAAAACCTAGAAATAGGAATATCAGTGTCCCAAGTAACAGGGCCCATAAGATTACTTTATCACCCATTGCTCCTGTAAACAAAGTTAAGATCATGCCAGCTACAACAAATCCGATTGAACCAAATGAGCGGCTTTTGCCGTAATCCCTTAATTGTTTATTTTGCACAAGTGTACCGGCTGCACTATCTAAAGCTGGCATTAATGCTGGATAAAAGAACTGTAAAAGCAAGGTAGCCAAAAGTAAGCCAGTAAAGGAAGTTGCCGGGATATAACTCAAAAGGCTGATGATTGTCCCAATGGTCATTACATTTAATAATGTTTTACTACTGAATTTTTCCGCGAAATAAGGAAATGCGACTAAAGTAGAGAGACCTCTAGCAACCAATCCTAAGCTCATAATCAAACTGGCTTGTGAAACGGTAATCCCTTTTGTATGAATCATCCACCCGGTCCAATATGGTAGAAAAATGCCCCAAGTTATAAAAAAACTAAAAAACCGACTGCTCATCCAACGTTGTGTGTTCATTTTTATTACCTCCATTGGTTGTATAATACCACGGAGATACTTACAATAATATGAGATATCTCATATTTTATCTAAAAGGTGATCTATGGAAATTTATAAAAATGGGAAAAGACAACGCTATCTGGAAGAATACTCCATTGCACATTTATTTTCATTTCCGATCGAAGAGTTTTTACAAGTTCACGAATATCAACGTGATGAATGGATTATTCAAGAAGGCATGAGACCGTATTTTCTATTTTATGTTATGGAAGGAAAAGCAAAAATATATGTGACACATCAAAATGGGAAAGTTTCCTTAATTAATTTTATCAACGCAAATGACTACATTGGGGAAATGGAATTATTAAATGACGTGTACTATACAAAAGGGATTCAAGCCTCAACTAAGACTATTTGTTTTGCGCTTCCTATTCATCACTATCGCACACAATTACTGGAAGATGCGAAATTTCTACGTGAATTAACCAAGTTTCTAAGTGTAAAGGCAACACTTATGGCTGCAAAGTATTCTCAAAGTCTTGCCTTCCCGCTTGAAAACCGGCTTGCGGATTTTATTTTGGAAACTGAAGATGAAGGGGTCTATAAGGAGAAACACGTAACGGTTTGTGATTATTTAGGCGTATCCTATCGGCACTTATTGCATGTACTTACACAATTTTGCGATAAAAGGTATTTGCAAAAGAAAGGGCGGAACTATCAAATTAAACAGTACCAGTCCCTATATGAACTTGCTCAGGTATTGAAGCATAAGTAACCATTTAGACTAAAGTATGTTGTGCAGTAACCAAATCGTAAAAATAAAGAAAACTCGCCGACTGGCGAGCCGTTAGGCGAAGACAGAGGCGTAGTTGCCCTTATACTGT
Source organism: Bacillus sp. OTU530 (assembly GCF_038440375.1). Taxonomy (NCBI): domain Bacteria; kingdom Bacillati; phylum Bacillota; class Bacilli; order Caryophanales; family Bacillaceae; genus Bacillus; species Bacillus sp. OTU530. The sequence goes on along the minus strand of NZ_JASATP010000008.1, from coordinate 125,672 downwards.
ATTCCTAAAATTTCCGACTACGTCGAATTCGCTTCTATATAAGTTGAGCTAAATATTTTCCCATAACCCCATCGCAGCACAGATTCATACAGAATGTATTGCCCTGCAAAGACAATTTGAATGATGATTGAGCAACTAAATTCAAAAGGTGCAAGAATTAAATTCAACTTATATAGCTAGAAATTTATACTTTCTTACAGTGCAAAAAATCTTCCAAGACGGAAGATTTTTTTATTTTAAATGGGGAAATCCTTGCTGGCGCAAAGCCTCATATACCAATATAGCAGCTGTATTCGAAAGGTTCAGTGATCGAGCGTTATCATTCATTGGTATTCTCAGAAAGTGATCTTTATTTTTTTCTAGTAAATCTGTTGGTAAACCAGTTGTTTCTTTTCCAAACATAAAATAATGTTCCTTTGATACATCACTGAAATCAAAGGATGAATGTGGTTTTTCACCAAACGTCTCAATATAGTAAAACTCACCTTGATTTTTTGAAAAAAAGTCATCTAATGAGTCATAATACGTTATGTTTACAAGTTGCCAGAAATCTAAACCAGCTTGTTTTATCATCTTTTCATCTGTTGAAAAGCCAAGTGGTCGGATTAAATGCAAGGCTGTTTCCGTTGCGGCACAAGTACGTGCAATATTTGCAGTATTAGCCGGAATTTCTGGTTGATATAGTACAACATGTATTGCCAAGGATGGTCACCTCTATCTTTATTTTACCCTTCAAATTATAGCATACAGATTAAATTGTAAAGATATGTACTTACGCTAACGGGGACGATACTTAAAGAAGCATCATCTTTCCATAGTCTAAAAATATTTCCTGTATAGGTCCTATCTGATATTCCCGCTTAGTTGGGCGTAAATACGAGTGGTTTCACTTTTCTCGTTCTGAATAACATCCAGTGGCGCTCCATTATTCAATAAATGGGTGGCCTTCTGTTAATTAGTAATGGAAATTCCTATTTTACTCTTTTTACACTGTAGGAAAGTATAAATTTCCAGCTAGAAGTCGATTCGACGTAGGAGGAAATTTTAGGAATACAGTATAAGTGCAACTACGCCTCTGTCTTCGCCCAAGAGCGTGGCTCGCCAATCGGCGAGTTTTCTTTATGAATATCCTCCGTTCCGGCAGCCAATGCAGTCTGGTAATATAAGCATTTATGCTCGATGACTTCCATTGTTTTTTTTAGTTCTTCCATTTGTGCTTCTACAGTAGCTTTTCGTTCCATAAACATGTCATATCTTTGCTGCAATGTGGAATCTCCATCAGAACACCAATCAATGAATTTTTTAATTTCCTTGATAGGCATCCCGGTGGCTTTTAGACATTCAATTACTTTTAAAGCACCGATATCGGATTCTTTAAACAATCGTGTTCCGCTGGATGTCCGTTCTACAAAAGGCATAAGTCCCTCCTTGTCATAGTAACGCAAGGTATATGGTGTAAGATTCAATTCTTTTGCAACTTCGCTGATAGAATATGTCTTCATCATTTATCCCCTATTCTTAATGATATAGACTTCGAGTTAACTCTATAATATAAGGGGATTTTATCAAGGTATTTGCTGAATGTCAAAGTCACCTTATAGGGAAAGTAAAAATTGACTCTGCTTAACGGAGATGTACTTACTAAAAAAAGAATGTAGGCTATATTGATAGATGAAATGAAATCTGTATGGGCAGGGATCTCAAAAGAAATATAAATTAATCGCTTGACTTAGAGTTAACTATAAGGATTAACATTGATTTGCAGGAGGAAAAAGGATTGAGGGAAATGAAGGAAGGGGAATTTTAACCTGGCTTTTCATTTACACTGGTACAATCGCATTCCCTTGAAAAATATAAATTATCGGAGGTCTTTTTATGATAACTGCTAAAGCACGAGCTGTTGACGGTCCGGACAAAGCATTTCGAGCAGCTGAAATTAAACGACGCGATCTTGATTCGCATGATGTTCTAATTGAAATTAAATATGCAGGCATATGCCATTCTGATATCCATACTGCTCACGGTGAATGGGGTCCCGTGAACTATCCACTCGTACCTGGACACGAGATTGCAGGAATTGTCACAGATGTAGGAGCAGAGGTCACAAAGTACAAGGTCGGTGACCGGGTAGGGGTTGGATGTATGGTTGACTCCTGCGGCGAATGTGAGAACTGCCGTAAAGGAGAAGAACAATACTGTCTTAAAGGAAATGTCCCAACTTACGCTGGTGTTGATAAATACGGTGAGCCTACTCAAGGTGGCTATTCTACCCATATTGTTGTAACTGAAGACTTCGTAGTGAGAATTCCTGATGGCATTGAGCTTGATGTCGCAGCACCATTACTTTGCGCAGGTATTACAACATATTCGCCATTACATCATTGGGGGGCTGGTCCAGGAAAGAAAGTAGCGGTTGTTGGTATGGGCGGTCTTGGTCATATGGCTGTCAAAATTGCACATGCGATGGGTGCCGAGGTCACTGTTCTGTCACAAACATTGAACAAAAAAGACGATGGCTTGCAATTCGGCGCAGACAACTACTATGCCACAAGCAATCCAGAAACATTCAAGAAACTTGCCGGAACCTTTGACTTAATTATTAACACGGTAAGTGCAACAATCGACATTAATGCTTATTTCTCACTGTTAACTCTAGATGGTACTCTAGTAAACGTTGGTGCGCCCGCAGAGCCATTGTCAGTAAATGTGTTTTCTCTCATCGGTCATCGCCGTTCATTTGCAGGTTCCATGATTGGCGGGATTCGTGAAACTCAGGAAATGTTGGAGTTCTGTGCGAAACATGACATTGTTCCTCAGATTGAAGTCATTTCAGCCGACCAAATTGACGAAGCCTACAAACGCGTATTAGCTTCAGATGTGAAGTATCGATTCGTGATTGATATCAGCACAATGTGAGTTGCGTAAATGATACATTCTAATGGTTATTTCGAGGATGTCCCAAAAGCCTAGCTTTTGGGACATCCTTTTATACTTTCTTAAAGTGAAAAAAAGGAGTAAACCCTAAGGTTACTCCTTTTTGAACACGATCAGTCTTTAATTTTAAAATCACCTGAACTTGTTCTTGCTGTTAACTTAAAATTCCCGTCTCTAGTTTGACCCACAATTCGATCTTCTGATTTCTCAGAGAAGTTCATTCCATCTATATTTGCTGTGCCATCACCTGAACCACCTTTGTAATCAACTATTAATGAAGCTGGTGCTTTTGTCAGTTTTACATCGATATCACCGCTACTAGCTTCCAATGATACATTCCCTTTGACTTCTTCAGTTTTTACATCGATATCACCAGAAGATGTCTCCATTTTAGTATCTTCTAAAACTTGATTGTATGAAGTAATATCACCGCTGCTAGAAAATAAATCGATTATCTTAGCTTCGTTATCTTTTGCTGCGATATCACCACTGCTCGTTTCCATTTTCATTTGAAATGAGAGACTTTATACAATCACCAGAATAACGAAAGAAAAAGTTTTATGATAAACTTATAATAAGATAACATATTTGAAGGTGAGGAATTAAATGAGTACAGTCAAAAAGAATAAACCTAATAAACTAAAAATGATCTTACGAGGATTAATGGTCATTATTGGAGGATTTATAGCAGCATATGGATTAGAGGCCGTATTAATCCCAAACAACGTATCTGATGGTGGTGTAACAGGTCTTAGTATCGTTGGTTCAGAGCTATTTGGATTACCATTAGGGGTTCTAATTGCGGTTATAAACATTCCTTTTATTTGGTTAGGCTATCAACAAATTGGTAGAAATTTCGCGATTTATTCGATTATCGGAATAGCTTCACTAGCGATTGGTACAAGCCTCCTGCACCATACTCCAGCAATTATTGAAGGGGATACTTTATTAGTTACCGTTGTTGGTGGTATTATCCTCGGTTTGGGGATGGGGTTAGCATTGCGCAATGGCGGCGCATTAGATGGAATTGATATGCTAGCCGTACTGCTTTCTCGAAAATTACCGTTTGGGACAAGTGATTTCATTCTTTTCTTAAACGCATTTGTATTTATTGTCGTTTCAACTGCATTCGGTCTACAAGGAGCAATTCTCTCGGCAATTGCTTACTTTATTGCTTCTAAAGTGATTCACATCGTTGAAGAAGGCTTAAGCGGCTCTAAAACCTTTAAAATTATTACAACTCAACCCAAATTAATGGTAGAGACCATACGTGATCGCTTAGGTCGAAGTGCGACATATAACGAAGTTTACGGTGGTTATTCCCATGAAAAATTTAGGGAAATCACATGTGTTATTAACCGCTTAGAAGAAAGCAAAATGAAAGAAATAATTAATGAAATTGACGAAGGTGCTTTTGTTACGGTATATGACGTAGCAGAAGTTAAGGGTGGTAATTTCAGAAAGCATAATATTCATTAGATAGAAACTGGTAAATTTATAATAAGATTACATAAACAATCACCTTTTTAGTTTTGCTAAAAGGTGATTTTATTTTTGTTTCAAAGAGTACAGCTATCCCCTTCTGTTGTTATAGGCAATAACATAAAAAAAAGAAAACATGAATCTTGGAAAGCTTCTGTTCTTTCATTTTTAGAGTATCTTGCCTCGTTTTCAGACAAGGTGCTCCAAAGAATGGGCGTAGTTCAGATGTTGAAAGATTAAATGATGTTTATATACATGCTATACTTATAAAATATTCAGAAATTATAAAGAAATGGTTAGGATTCTTCTTGAATTTTGTAGTGTTTCTATTTCCTAACTCCGTCCTTGTGTATAATGATGTAAAGAGAAACAGAAAGAATGAGCTCAATCATTTCTTCCTTACAGTTAGGTCTTGCTCTTTATATGGGTGATCTGAGCTGAAATGATAAGATCATGGGGAATAGAAGGAGATTAGAAGCTGCACAATGATTAGAACTCGGTGATTGCTTCGATGCAAAAGTTTTCTACTACTTAGAAACAAGCTAGGAGCAGATAAATATATGTAGATTTTTTTAAACTCTTATATCATTTGATAATTTCTCCCTATCTTTAACTCATGTGATGAAGCTAGATCAAAACATTTAAAGATGCAAGAATATTTATTAATAGCCAAAATATGCAGTTAGCAGGTGAGTTAAATATGAAACGAAAAAAGCAATCACGCGTTACCTTGCAACAGGTAGCAGAGCATGCCGGTGTATCTCGCGCGACCGCTTCACTTATTGTTCGTAATAGTCCTCATATTTCTGAAGCTACGCGTAAAAAGGTTTTAGAATCTATGCGTGAATTAGGATACGTTTACGATCGAGTTGCCGCTAATCTGCGTTCACAGCGTTCGTCAACTGTAGGGTTAATCATTACAGATATAGCGAATACATTCTTTTCCGAATTGCTAATAGGTGTTCATCAGACATTGGAAGAGGAAGGTTATACAGTTCTCTTAGGGACTACCTTTGATTCGGATACGAAGCAAAATCATCTTCTCTCAACGATGCTGGAACATAGAGTTGGTGGAGTAATCTTATGTCCTGTTTCGGAAACTTCAAAAGAAACCATCGACCGAATCAATCAGTTGGATATTCCAATAGTGCTTGCAGTTAGGGAACTTCCAGGGGCAAATTGTGATTACGTTAGTGTTGACTACAAGGTTGGAGCAGAAATGGCTGTAAGTCATCTAATTCAGAAGGGACATCGCAGAATTGCATTTTTAGGTGGACGCTCTGAGTCGTCTACTTGGAAAGAGCGTGCGCAAGGGTATTACGATGCCCTTCATCAAGCCGGACTAGAGGTTGACTCATCCCTAGTTGTAGATGGCCCGCCTACGCGAGAGGGTGGAGTGGCTGCAGTGCAACAGGTTCTTAATCATCCAGATCCTCCGACTGCTATCTTCTGTTTTAGCGATTTGGTAGCATTTGGCGTTATGCAGGAATTGAGAAATGCTGGGTTGATTCCGGGTCAAGACATGGCTATAGTTGGATTCGACAATGTTCCAGAAGCAGAAACAGTTACCCCCTCACTAACTACTGTCTCTTCATTTCCACGACTTATTGGAAAACATGCAGCGGGTCTCTTGCATGAACGCATTGCAAATTCTGACCACGAACAGCAGCGGGTTATTCTACAGCCTGAACTGGCGGTTCGAAATTCTTCTCAACAGGTTGTTGGCAAGTAGGATGCTATTAAAGAATTCTAACATAGTGGATGCCAATTTGACGTAGCGAGAAATTTTAGGAATAAAGTATAAGTAGGGCTCGCCAATCGGCGAGTTTTCTTTGATAGGACAAATGACTAAGGCCTTTTTGAGAAAGTACTTAACTATTTGTCCTATTAATATGCACTTTATATTTTACTGAATAATAGCATAAAGCTACACACGGTAGAATATCAAAAGAAATATTATCAGATTATTTTAAGAGCAGCTCCGAAATCTCATACCCTTAAAAAGTTTGGAATATTAAAAAAACAATATTGCGAATCCTTGGGATTTGTTGTAAGATGATGAAAACGTATTAAGTATACGCATAGTTCAAATAGTTAGAAACTATTTGGATCTACAATTTTATTGAGGAATAGAGCTTGGGCCAAAAGACCGAAATTCTTTGCGGGCAGTATCGATCCAATTCGTATAAAATATTCTTTTTTCCTCGTAAGGACTTGAAATATCTTTATTGGGTCGCATATAATATTTTGTAAGCGGAATCAATGCCAAAAAATGAAAAAGTCTAAACATCAGCTGGAGTCTTCCTCACGCTTGAATCATGGAGTATTAGTATTTTATTAAATTATTAGATCGATCTAATAAATACTATTCTCTGAAAGCGGTAACTCTAATGGGTTATTATAAACTGATGTGGAGGAAGAGATAAGCTAAAAACGATGTGTTTGTAAGGAAATTTGGAGTATGAACTATAAACATTTTCTAGTATGTATGGGGTCGATAAGAATGTAACTATTTTTGATCCTCTATGCCTGCTTAGTGATCGAATCATGAGGTAATCGTTGTTTGAGGTTCAGTGTTAGATCGATCTAGTAAATGTGCATAAAATCAATAAAAATGTAACTATTTTCGATCCCCTATGCCTGCTCAGTGATCGAATCATGAGGTAATAATTCTTTAAGGTTTAGTATTGGATCGATCTAATAGAAATAGTACAGTTAAGGAGAATGAAACTGTTTTTGATCTCCTACGTCCGCTCAGTGATCCAATCATGAGGTAATCGTTGTCTAAAAGCTAGAGTGGATCGATCTAATAAACAAATGTACAATCCTTAAGTTCTAAATGAGACCCGCTATTTCAGAGCATTCCTTTCAACATTTAAAAAAGTAGGTGATTGAATTGATAAAAATGACAGTTAAAAAGGCTCAACCTTATGTTAATGGAGAATGGATTTCTCAGGAACGTGAAATCATTTCTATGAGGAGTCCATATTCAGGAGAAGTAATTGGTGAGCAAGTGTTGGCAACACCAAGCGATGTCGAAAACGCTTTGGCATCAGCTTATGCAGCCAAAAAAGAGATTGCTAAAATACCGTCTTATGAAAGAGCAAAGATTTTAAAACGGGCAGCCGCGTTACTAGAACAAGAGAAAGAGAGATTCGCTCAGCTTATTTCTCTTGAACTAGGAAAACCGTTAAAAAACACGCTTGATGAAGTGTCACGTTCCATCGAAACATTAGAGCTGTCAGGAGAAGAAGCCAAACGATTAATGGGGGAAACGTTACCTGGTGATGCCTCTGAAAGAGGAACAAAAGCAATTGCTGCTACTTTCCGTGTACCAGTTGGTGTTGTAGCAGCCGTTACACCGTTTAATGCTCCGCTTAATCTTGTTTGCCATAAAGTTGGCCCAGCGTTTGCAGCAGGTAATAGTGTGATTTTAAAACCGGCGCCGCAAACAGCGCTGATTGCTACTGAACTTTTAAGGTTATTGCTAGAGGCTGGTCTTCCTGAAAGCGCTATCAATATGGTTCTTGGCGGAGTAGAAATCGGACAGCAAATTGTAAAAGATGACCGTATTAATGTGATTTCCTTTACTGGTGGGGTAGTAGCCGCTAGAAATATATGCGAATTAGCCAGCATGAAAAAAGTCCTTCTTGAATTAGGTGGAAACGCTGCTACTATCGTCCATGAAGATGCAGATTTAAAACGAGCTGCCACGATGTGTGCGAGAACAGGCTTCAGTAATTCAGGACAAAGTTGTATTTCAGTCCAACGGATCTATGTGCATCAAGCAGTTGTTCCGACGTTTACGGAACGTTTAAAAGAAGAGGTATTAAAGCTGAAAATCGGGGATCCTTTATTGCCGGATACAGATGTGGGTACCTTAGTAGACACTAGCGCAGCAAAGCGGATTATGGAATGGATTCACGAATCGGTAAATTTAGGTGCGACACTTATCTGTGGCGGGAAACAGCATGGTGCGACAGTGGAGCCGACTATTCTGTTAAATCCACCCAAAAATAGTAAAGTTGTTTGCCAAGAAGTGTTTGGACCAATCGTTAGTATCATTCCTTATGAAAGCATTGAAGAAGCAATCGAAGAAACAAATGACTCTTCCTTTGGACTTCAGGCAGGACTTTTTACGAATCAAATGGATTTAGCTTATAAAGTAGCCCATTCACTGGAAGTTGGTGGGGTAGTGATTAACGGAACATCGAATTTCAGATTGGATCACTGGCCATATGGCGGTGTGAAGAATAGTGGAATTGGACGCGAGGGTCCTCGTTATGCAATTGAGGATATGACGGAAACTAAGATGATCGTGTTGCAGCTGCCTATTAATGAATAAGTACAGAAGCCCAAAGACAAAAACAGTTGAAAAATACGGGACAGCAACAGCTGATTTGCAATCCCATTATTTAAAGAGAATTAGAAAATAACTGAAGGATTGGTGATGAAGAAGATGTTGGAATTATATTTAAGCAAACCAGGTGATTTAGAATTAAGAGAAGTTCAATCTACGCCTCCCCTAAAAGATGATGAAGTAAAAGTTAAATTAATTTATGGCGGGATTTGCGGGTCAGATATTGGGGTCTATAAAGGGAAGATTAATCATGCCTCTTATCCAATCAGACCTGGTCACGAATTACTAGGGACAATTATTGAGACAGGTAAAGCTGCAAAATATGAAGTGGGAAAAAGAATTGTTGTCCAGCCGAATTCATTTTGCGGCGAATGTGATTTATGTGTAAAAGGAAAGACAAATATTTGTCGTCATAAACAATCGTTAGGCATTAATACGAATGGGGGATTTTCAGAGGAGTTTACTATTTCATCAAAATATGTATTGCCAATCCCTGATGAAATGTCTGATGAAAGAGCTGTGTTAATTGAACCTTTTGCGGTGATCGTCCATGCTTTTAAAAAGATAAATATCACGAAAGATACCTCTGTTGCAATCATTGGCTGTGGTACCGAAGGGATGCTGGCTGTGGCTTTAGCAACTTATTTAGGAGCTCGGGTAACGGCAATTGATATTAGCCAAACGAAACTAGATAAGGCAAGCAGCTTTGGGGTGACAAGGACAGCACATCCACAAGACATTAAGGATGAGACCTTTGATGTTGTCATAGAAGCAGCTGGAGTAAAACAGTCGGTTGAACAAGCGATACAAATAGCGAGTCCTGGAGGTTCTGTGGTTTTAGTTGGCCTTGCACCAGAAGCTAACTTTCCTGTTGCGCAGGTTGTAAGGAAGGAATTGAATATACATGGAACGATCATTTATAACTTCCCATCGGACTTTTTACAGACCTTAGAGTATTTAATGCAGGATAACTTTAATGTAGAACCGATCATTTCGGAGATTATCCATTTCACAGACTATCAACGAGCTTATGAAGCGGCTATTTCAGGGCAGTATGGAAAAATCATCTTAAATTTTAAGGAGGAGCATAAGCAATGAAAGGCCTGATTTCTCATCAACTAGTGAAATACCTTGAAAACAGGGGAGTAGAACACATCTTTGGTCTTTGTGGACATACAAACATTGCGGTTTTAACGGCTTTGGAAAACAGCTCCATCAAATTTGTGAATGTCAGACACGAGCAAATCGCTGCCCATATAGCTGACGGATATGCGAGAGCGAAAAAACAAACATCAGTTGTATTAAGCCATTTAGGTCCTGGATTAACAAATGCTGCTACAGGAGTTGCCAATGCAGCACTAGATTCTATTCCAATGGTTGTTATTGCTGGTGATGTCCCGAGTCATTACTATGGAAAACATCCACATCAAGAAGTCAATTTGCATGCCGATGCTTCACAGTATGAAATTTATCGTCCTTTTGTAAAACGCGCTTGGCGTGTAGATCGCCCAGATTTATTTCCGGAAATTATTGAAAAGGCCTTCCAACTTGCTGAAAGCGGAAATCCTGGCCCGGTTTTAGTATCTGTCCCGATGGATATTTTCTCTAAAGAAATTGATGTAGCTCTATTTGAAAAATTAAATCATAACACGAAAACACTTCACAAGCCTTCCATTGACGATATAACAGCTAGAAACATTATTGAAAAGCTTGCAAACGCTAAAAATCCTCTATTCTATGTTGGCGGGGGAATTATGCTAGCTGATGCTTCTAAAGAGTTAAGAGAATTGGTGGAGCACTTGAGTATTCCAGTAGCTCATTCCCTGATGGGGAAAGGTGCCGTCTCCGATGACCATCCGTTAACATTAGGAATGACAGGGTTCTGGGGAACAAGGTTTATTAATGATAAATGCAAAGCGGCAGATTATATTTTCGCATTAGGCACTCGTTTTGCTGAAGCGGACTGCAGTTCTTGGGAATCGGAATATACGTTTAATTTCCCGCCCACCAAATTAATTCAAATTGACATTGATCCGAGTGAAATTGGTAGGAACTATCCAGTGGAAATTGGGATTGTTGCTGACTTGAAACAGGCTCTAGCAGTTCTTAACCGTGTAGCAAAAGAGCTTTTGCCGCATGGATTACAAAACGAGGAGCTCGCACAAGAGATTGCAGCTTATCGGGAAGAATTTAAAAACAGCAATAAACAATATCTCATGGATCATTCATTCCCGATGCAACCGCAGCGTATTTTGGAAGAAGTTCGTGAAGTACTTCCTAAAGATGCGATTATCACCACTGATGTAGGCTGGAATAAAAATGGGGTCGGGCAGCAATTCCCGATTTACGAAGCAGGCAGCATCTTAACTCCTGGCGGTTTTGCCACAATGGGATTCGGAGCTCCAGCTGCATTAGGAGCAAAGATCGCACAACCAGATAAAGTGGTCGTTTCATTAGTAGGAGATGGCGGTTTTGGACAAAATCCTGCTTTGCTTGCTACAGCCGCCGAAGAAAATATCCCGGTGGTTTGGGTTATTATGAACAACTATGCGTTCGGTACAATTGCAGGATTACAAAAAGCTCATTACGGCACAACCCTTGGTACTGTGTTCCAAATTGATGGAGAACCGTATTCCCCAGACTTTGCAAGTATCGCAAAAGCATACGGGGTGGAAGGGGTTAAGATTCAGTCAGCAGAAGAATTTAAATCTGTATTAAAACGAGCTATTGAGTCTAACAAACCGTTTGTTATTGATGTGGCCATGTTAAATAATCCGGTTCCAACTGCTGGACACTGGAACATCATGGATATCTATTCGCCTAATAAGAAGGTTCATCACGTATCCGTTTAATCTTTAATGGTGAGATTATCATAAGTCAGGAGATGTTTGCCATTATCTAATGACTGAAGAAAGTACATGAATGGAGCTCTACGTTTGATAGAGGCATTCCATCATTCAGTTTGCCATATCTGTTAAAATAAATAGAGTTTGCTATGTAAGGAATAGTTAGAAAAATGAAAGCGATGCCAATTTTTAAAGGGAGATGACTACTCCTAGAGTCAATGTGTATCAGTTACAGACAGATGATCTTACATGCGGGCGTATACCATTGATGATTAAAACTCTACTATAGATTATTCACAAGAAATGAAAGTGCGTATCTATAAATAGATGAATATTTTGGTGAGTGGAGGGAACGTATGAAAAATCATCGTTGGTCAATTGTAATCTTAATTGCATTTGGCGTGGTGGTGAACTATTTTGATCGCATCAATATGTCAGTCGCAATGCCGTTATTACAAAAGGAATTTAATTTGACGCCGGGACAGGTGGGGATCTTTTTATCTGCCTTTGCATGGTCGTACGCTCTTCTTCAACTTCCCATTGGACCTTTACTGGATAAAATAGGAGTTAAATGGGTAACACGAGTGGCGACAGTTATATGGACAGTAGCTTGCCTTTTAACCGCAGTAGCTAATGGATGGGGATTAATTATCTTGTCTAGAGTCTTATTGGGGGTTGGGGAGGCTCCATTCTTCCCATCTGCAGCCAAAGCAGTCAGTCATTGGGTTCCTCGAAATGAACGAGGGAGAGCCGTAGCTGTCTATGATTCACAGTCTAAACTTTCCAATGCAATTGGTGCTCCGATACTAGCTTTGATTGTGACCGAATGGGGATGGCGCGGCGGCTTTCTTGCAACGGCGATTCTCAGTTTTCTTTATGCCATTGTGTATTGGATATGGTACCGTGAACCTCATGAAGATAAACGATTGACGAAAGAAGAGTATAAATACATTACCGAGGGCGGTTCACAAAGTTCAGAGGAAGCATCAGGCAGTGCCATCAAAAATATACGTTATCTATTAACTAAACGAAAAGTATGGGCAGTATTCATTGGATTTGCAGCCTATGGATATTCATGGTTTTTATTTCTAACCTGGCTTCCGGGCTACCTTGCGACGGAGATGCACATGTCTATCCTGAAATCGGGGTGGTATTCGGCGATACCGTGGATTGTGGGCACGATTACAGAACTGGTCATTGGTGGCTGGCTCGTCGATCGTCTTATCCATAAAGGCTATAATAGAACTCGTGTATGCAAAATCTTTTTAGTGAGCGGTCTGCTTCTCGGTTTGTCCATCATTGGCGCGGCGTTTACACATAACCCAAATATGGCTGTATTTTGGATTTCAATGGCACTTGGCGGGCTTGTAGTTACTTCGGCGGTTGCCTACAGCATTCCAACATTTATTGCACCTAAGGGAAGTGTGGGAACTTTGACAGGACTTTTAACCTTTGGAAATAATGCAATGGCAATCGTGGCACCAATTACGACAGGATTTATTGTTCAAGCCACAGGCTCCTTTATGTATGCGTTCCTAATAGCAGCAGCGTTTCTAGTCATTGGGATTCTGAGCTATGCATTCCTGCTTACGGATCTAGAACCGATTGAAGCTGCCGACACGAAATTATCTCAGCATTCAGCATGAAGTAATTTTATAAAGAAGAATTAAGAGAACGGGCAGTCTCAAACGAGGCTGCTATTCATTTTTTATCAGGTGTTAGTTTATCGTTCTGTTGATATAGTGGATTAGGGAATAGGTATAATGAGTCTTGAGAACAAGATTACTATGAAAGAAATGCTTCTTGATATCGCGGTCGAAGAAAATATGCTTCAGGAATTACCGAAAGACTTCCGTGTTGCGTCCAATTACAGTTGAGGGCTATAATTACTTAGAAACTGTTTAAAAAAGAAGTCAAAGCCAATTATAGAATTCGAAATGGAAGTACAAAGACTATGGTTGAATTTAAACATATAAACTCTAAGTCAATTTTGACACCTGCAAATGGTTTGTTAGACGGAAGTGGATTTACATTTACATTGAATCCATATGTGGGTTGCTCATTTGGTTGTAAATATTGCTATGTAAGAGAAATGCCAGCAGCTAAATACAGAGAACAAGAATGGGGTAAATACGTAGATATAAAAACGAATGCTGCGGAGTTATTGGAAAAGGAAATAAAAAAAGCGAAGAAGAAAGGTACTCCTGTATCTATTTTTATGAGCACTGCAACAGACCCTTATCAAGGAATAGAGGCGAAGACAAAATTAACACGTTCACTTCTTCAAACGATGTTGATGCTAAAAGATGATATTGACAACTTACTAGTGCATACACGCTCACCTTTGGTAACAAGGGATATAGATTTATTTAAGAAGTTTGGTGATAAAATCATTATTAGTATGACTATAGAAACGGACTTAGAAAAGATAAGAAAAATTTTCACCCCTTCAGCCCCTCCCATTCCTGCGAGATTAAATGCACTAAAAGCAATTACAGAAGCAGGCGTGCCGACGAGAGCATCAATTTCTCCGATGCTACCTCTGAGCAAACATATAGCGAAAACTTTAAAAAACGTAACAAATAACGTAGCATTAGATGACTTTTTTTTGGGTGACGGAAGCAGAGGTAGAAGAACCGAACGAATGGGCATAAGAAAAATTTATGAACAATTGAACTTATTACAGTGGTTCGAACCAGATGCCTATAAAAAGGTTTTGGCTATATTAGAAGAAGAGTTTAACAATATAGATGTATTCAATGAAGATTGAAACTTCAATACACTCCCCAATAGTAGGGGGGCCAACTAACATTTTGATGTAAAATCCACGCTAAATAAACATTTTAGGGAATTGCTTATTCATCAAGGAGTTCAGACTTAGCTTGGGAAACATGATAAAAAGTTGATACTCCCTATTTTTGAAAGGAGTTAATTTCATGTTGGATTACACAGACATGCAAATATTAGAAGAGTTATCTAAAAATAGTCGTATTACTATGAAAGAACTAGGAGAGAAAGTTCATTTGATAGGATAAGCAGCCGCATCTAGAGTTGCATTAGTTATAAATTATATAGAATTGTACAAGTGAAACCTCCCATTTGTTTTTAAATCAATCTATAACAATGTAAAAATTGATATACGATATGCAATATCAAAGGCGTCACCTCCTAACGCTTAATCCATAGATATATGTACGATGTCCTTTACGTTTATGTAACGCACCTTTCTTTTAATGTCAACTATGCGAAGTTGATTTCGTTGTGTATCGTAGTAATGCACATGTCCGCTAACGTGCGCTATATATCCATTTCGCCAGAAGTCGACGTACAGCAGGTTGTTATTCTCCAGTGCATCGTCTACCATCGCATCAAATTGTTCTAGCGCTTGGTCATCCATTTGTGGTTGGTTGACCTGTGTTCTTGTGAGAGGCAAACCATCTAGCATGGCCATCTGCTCCGATATAAATGTTGTCGGCCGCCATTCCTTCATTACGATAACCACCTCCCGAAACAGAACTTACGTTCTTATTTTACCTCTAGACATAAGCAATATGCAAGTGGAGGTTAATCGAATACTTCTGAAATAGCATCTTCCCACCGTTAAATCTTTTGCTTTCTTTCTGTTTTTACCAGCCTGACGGGCTAGCGTGGACGTGCTCAGGAAATATCGGGGTAGCAAAAAGACGCTGATTAATCAGCGTCCAGTTTGTGTTGGCTTGAAATAAAGTTGTACTGGTTATAAGAAAGTCGTACCGTTTATAAAAAAGTTTGATCAAAAATCCTGCTTGAAATGCAGGATTTTTCTTGTTCAACAATCGGACCATTTTCTTGAATAAGAGAAGGGAGTATTCGTAAGTAAATCGAAGTTAATCAGAAGATGTTATTTAGTTTTAGTTTAGCACTACTCAACATTAAGGAGGAAATCGATTATGAGCGACATCCAGACTTTGCGAGGACTCACCACAGTTAGTTTTTGGACGGAGGATTTAGTAGCGGCAAAGAAGTGGTATACCGAACTATTGGGCATCGAACCATACTTTGAACGTCCAGGATATGTCGAGTTTCGCTTCGGCGACTACCAGCACGAGCTGGGCCTGATCGATAGCCGCTATGCGCCTGATGGTTCCGCGACCGGCCCGGCCGGTGCTGTAGTGTACTGGCACGTCGATGATGTAACAGCAACTTTCAAGAAGCTGCTGTCTATGGGAGCGAAAGAGTACGAGGCACCCACAGAGCGCGGCGAAGGATTCATCACTGCTTCCGTGGTCGATCCCTTTGGGAACATCCTAGGCATTATGTACAATCAGCACTATTTGGAGGTTCTCAGTTCGACTAGAAAAGCGTGACCTTCGCTGTCAGCATTCACAGTTCACCGAGGCTTGAGTTGACTGTAGGGCGTAGCAATTATCTGTGCAGTGGCAGCTGTCTCGATGTATGTTATGCTTACCCCAACTGTTCTGTATTCAACTACTATTCTGGGGACAAAAAGCACAAGAAAAGTGAAAAGGGCTTCATGAAGTAATATTAGTAAAGGACTATTCCGGAATAGGGCGCTTTTCTGAAGTAACGAAAAAAGCCCAATTTCTCAGCATTAAATTGAGAAATTGGGCTTCATTCTTCGCTTTCCAACAGTTCGATCAGTGTTCTTTTCCTACTCGATGCATTGCATTATGAATGATTTCTACCACAAAGGGATCTCGATTTTCCAACTCAGTCAGTGTGACAGATCCATTCATTAAACTGTCGCAAATCTCGTTTATATCTTCTTGAGCTGATACAGGGACTAGGTTCCAGGTCATCATTTTTTGGAGCTCATTAGCTACTTTTGTTTCTTGATTCAATAAAAACACAACCTTTCCAAAGTTAATCAATTTAGTATTGGTTATTAAATGTTTTTTATTCAATAGGGAAAGGCGCATAAAACAACAGTAAGCGACCTTGTCCATCCGTATTGGAACGACAAGGTCTGGTTTCCGCTTCTTTCGATCTCTCGGTACTTTCCCAATACAAGTGTTCTCCCTACTAATTGAATTAATTCTCTTCTTGTTCTGGATAATTTTTTAATATATTATCCCGCAGATGTTGAAGATGGATATAAGTGGCTTCAACAGCCTCGGACGTCTTACGATGTTTGATTGCCTCTAAAATAGCTCGGTGCTCTGCTAGAGATTGAGGATAGCGTTCTTTTGAATTCAAAGTTTGTTTTCGAATCTGGCGAATCATGTTTAAATTCGTTTCCATCATGGATACAAAAACAAAGTTTTGCGTAGCTTCAGCTAAAGCTAAATGAAAGCTGCTATCTGCTTCTACCTTTTGATCTGGATATTTCAGCTGATCTTCCATTTTTAATAAGATCTGTTCCATCTTTTCTATATTTTCTACAGTTGCCCTTTGACTAGCTAACTCCGCGATTTTTGGTTCAAGAGTTTCTCTTGCCTCCAAGAAGTAAATAATAGCTGTCTTTTCAAGCATGTCTATAGGATTAAAGCGATACCCTGGCATCATATTCTGATCCACATGTTGAATAAATCGCCCGCCACCAGGCTTGGAAATAATGAGCCCCTCTGACTCTAACACGCGGCAAGCCTCACGTAAGGAGGTGCGGCTGCAGCCTAAAGTTTGTGCTAGCTCACGTTCACCTGGTAAACGATCTCCTGGCTTTAACTTTCCATCCTGTATCAATTGTCTAATTTGTACCACTATTTTTTCGTATAGTCTTTCATTACGCAAGCCCGAGAAAATTTCATTACTCATGAATCGACCTCCAGGTTTAGTTAATCACCTGGGCTGTTGGATAGCCCAATCAAGTGAATTATATGTAGATAAATCTGAATCGTCAAGCTGTTTATTTTTAGTTTGGAATGCATTAATTTTTCTTGCACTGTAAGAAAATATAATTTTTGGGGTGATGTCTAGCTCCAAGGCCCAAAATGGCAGACTCCGTGCTTGAACCTCTTGATTAGCCTAGTGAAAAAACAAGCGATGTCCATATCTTATTTTAAGTTGATGAAGATGGATTGCGACCCGGAGGAGGGAATTAATGGTAATATGGAGAATGTATAATATTTTGAAGGTAAATCCTAATTTTGAAGAGAAGGGAATTATTTCTATGTCAAAAAAAGTTCTAATCATAGCAGGAGATGCTGTTGAGGCCTTGGAAGTTTACTACCCATATTTTCGTTGTTTAGAAGAAGGATTCGATGTACAAATAGCGGCTCCATCAAAAAAGAAGCTGCAAACGGTTGTTCATGATTTTATCGGCTGGGATACTTATACGGAGAGCAAAGGATACTTAATTGAATCACAGTTAGCCTTCGAGGATGTAAATCCTGCAGAATATGATGGTCTGATTATTCCAGGAGGAAGAGCTCCGGAATATATTCGTTTAAATGAAAATGTCCCAAGGATTGTGGCTCACTTCTTTGAAGCGAATAAACCTGTTGGGGCCATCTGCCATGCCAGCCTTGTGTTAACAACGGTTCGTCAATACTTAGAAGGCCGTGAGTTGACTGCTTATATCGCCTGCAAGCCGGATGTGGAGGCATGTGGTGCAACCTATATTGAAAATCACCTTCATGTTCAAGGGAATCTAATTTCCGGTCATGCATGGCCGGATCTTCCGGGCTTTATGAAGGAGTTTATTAAACAACTGAATTCATAAGGCTATTATTGAGGGGAAGGCAAGGATTTTGAAGTAAATAATCACCTTCCCCCTCCCTGTGGAACGAAATTAGGTATGCGTCAGGACCACATAAACTGCTTTTTCTGCTTCCAGTTCCGTACACTAGTCTTGGATTCCTTGAGATATTTTTTCCACCCACTGGAGTCCCCTTTCGTTACTTCTCCTATTCCATACAAATCTCTTTTTCTAGGCTTTCAATGTGTAGCTGCTTCCCGCGTAGCCTTCCTTTTTACTAACTCAAATATTTGGAAAAAAATTCAAACCCCATTGACGGACCGACCGGCGGTATGTATAATCAAATTACAAGTCGACCGTTGGTATTTATGAAATATCTTGAGAAATAATTATGAAGCACTACAGGCAGAAGAAAAAAGGTATTGACGAGAACTTCAATTGAAGCAGGGAACACTCTAGGCAGTTATTTTTTTAAAACATAACAAACCGCTAGTCGGTTTGTTATGTTTGATTAGAAGGGATTTAAATAGGAAGGGCATTGGTGTCGCACTATATTCCATTTGGTTTCCAAGGAATGTTTACTGAGGATTTGTTCCTGAGTTCATAAAACAAATGAAAAGGGAGTAAAAATGTGAACATAGAAATCGCTTCTATAAATAGCTTGAAATCTATAAAGTCTTTATACGTTACTGTTACCAAGCATTTGAGAAATAATGGAGTGGATCAATGGGATCGATTTTACCTAAATGAATTTGTCATCGGTAAAGACCTGAAAGGTGGGCATCTCCATGCTATATTGAATGATGGATTTTGCATAGGTGTCGTAGTTTTGAATGAAGATCAAAGCTTCAAATATGCAGGTCTTCCATGGAGTGATAAAGAAGGAAGACCTGCCGTGATCCATCGTTTAGCGGTGCATCCTGATTCACGGGGGAAAGGAATTGGTAAACAGCTTCTGCTGCATGCAGAGGCTTTGGCTACATCCCAAGGATACACAAGTATTCGATTAGATGCCTATACGGCAAACCCTGCTGCTATAACGATGTATGAAAGAGCAGGTTATAACCCAGTAGGACAAATACGATTTCCTTTCCGTAAGCATCCCTATCAGTGCTTTGAAAAGATTTTATAAGCTAGTTAACTAACTGTTGAAGTAATACGCAATTTTAGTAATAAAACACCAATATAAAAGGCGGGGTTGTACATGAACCAAACAGGTTCGATTTCAAGAAAAGAAATTATTAGAGGCATTGTCATTACACTTCTTATTAACGGCGCGGTTCCATTTGTTGTTTACGAAGTACTTAGATCGCACATGTCAAGCATAGCAGCTCTATCCATTGCTACCGTTATTCCCTTAATTGATAATTTGTTCAGCTTTATTAAAAGAAGAAAAATGGATGTGTTTGCTGTTTTTATGTTAGTCAGCTTCTTACTAGGCATTATTATGATGTGTATTGGAGGAAGTGAACGTTTGCTCTTAATTCGGGAATCTTTTGTAACGGGGATCTTGGGCATTATTTTCCTCGTCTCACTATTATTCCCTAGACCATTAATTTTCTATTTTGCTATTCGTTTTACGGTTGGAAATGATCCAGATAAAACATCGGCTTTTGCTGATAATTGGCAATACGCTTACTTTCGATTTGTTTTAAGATTAATGACCGTTGTTTGGGGGGGAGCATTATTGGGAGAATCCGCAGTGCGTTCGATTCTTGTCTTTAAATTATCTGTCACTCAATTCTTAGCTGTTTCGAATTTCGTTATGTACGGATTTGTAGGAGCTGCGATAGTGTTTACTGTTATTTATCGAAAACACTCTCAGAAAAAATTCAAGGAAATTATCTCTAACAAAACGCATGGTTGAAGACAATCACCTTGGCTTTCCTGCTCTCTGTGTATCTTTCCAACATTATTAACTTGTTAATTACCCAAGTCTATCTCAGCAAACGTACTCGGGGTTCGTCAGTCAAAAAGGGACAATGCTATGTTGAATCATTTCAAGATTTACTGCTTAGGAGTCTAAACACAATTCGATATTTTCTCACGCTGTCCCTAATAATTTCTTTTCTTTGAAATCTTCTTCTGTACGAGAGAATTCTAAAATTTTTAGAAATATTTCTTCCGTACTTGAAAAGTATGAGTACAAGCTTCCAAAGCTTATGTTTGCAACTTCTTTAACTAACCAGCTAATAGAGGCTATATTGATCTTCTATAAAAAGGAGAAATTGTTGAACACAGAAATATCCTTAACTGAGGCAGTGTGTACGTTGGCTTTGTATACTTCTTCTAAAAACGAAAATCCCTAAATTCTTTTGGAGTCATATGCGTGTGTTTTTTAAAAGTAGCAATAAAATGGGATGGCGAACTAAAACCAACCATTTCAGAGATTTTATTGATAGAGAACTCTGTATTTTTTAGTAAGGATTTAGCACGTGTTAATCGTTTAACAATGACGTATTCATGTGGTGATAAACCCGTAAACTTCTTAAACTTTCTCGAAAAATGATAGATGCTCAGTGATGCTAAATGAGCCAAATCATGAATATTTAAAGGCTTTTCACTGTTTTCATCTATGTACGTAATTACTTCCTTTAAATTTGATATTGAAGATGATGATTGATTTTGCTCCAGTAAAAGACTAAGTATTTTATGGATTTCATACGAAACCTTTGTATCACTGACTCTTTGATGTTCTAGCATACTCAAAATTGTGTCAATGGATTTCATTATTTCAATGTCATTTAACAGAGGGATGACCGGACTATAGAGTTGAGTAATCATCTCATATAATTCTTTGCTTGCATTTCCCTTAAAATGAATATACTCAAAAGTAATCTGTGTCGTTGCATAGTATTTATGAGGAATACGACAATCAAATAGAAGCAATTCATTGGCATTTACAAGAAATGTTTGTTGGTCATACTCTAGCCGCAGCTGTCCATGAATGACTTTAAGAATTAAATAATAGTCATGAAAAGTTCTCTCAATAAGGTAATCCGTATCACAATCATACCGGCCTGCAAAATGAATTGTAAATAAATGCTTTCTTGAAAATTCATTAGGTGTATGGATAAAAAATTCCGATGTTGGCAGAACCCCAGGTTCATTGATTTTCATGATGGCCTCCATAGCAATATTTTGATATTTAATGAGCAATATTATCGGATGACTCTTGATATGAAAACATACTATACTAACCACATGATAGCAAATAACTGACAAGGTTGGGATCGAAATGAAGAAAAAAGTTAGAATTGGTATGGTTGGAGCCGGATGGATGTGCAAATCACACGTTAATGCCTATACAACTGCATACCGTTTATATGGAGAACAAATAGGCGAATCTGTTTTTAAAATAATTATGGATGTAAATGAGGACGTTTCCAAAAAGGCAGCTGAAACCTTTGGGTTTGAAGAATGGACGACAAATTGGCTCGACATTATCCAATCAGATGAAGTAGATATTGTTGATATTGTTACACCAAATGCATTTCATTACGAAATAGCAAAAGCAGCTTTATTGCATGGCAAAAATGTCTATTGTGAAAAGCCGCTATCCTTAAGTGCAGAAGAATCAAATGAATTAGCAAGAATTGCAAAAGAAAAAGGTGTCTTGAATTATGTCGCCTTTAATAATGTGATGAACCCTGCTACTGAATATATAAAACAATTAGTATCATCCGGCAAACTAGGTACAATCATGCGTTTTGATGGACGTTACGACCAAGACATGCTTCTTGACCCATCTATTCCTATTACGTGGAGACATCTCGTAAAGCAGGCTGGCAGCGGGGCTTTAGGAGACTTAGGTTCACATCTTTTAAGTGTGTCCCAATATATTATGGGGGACATTGAATCTGTAAACGCCGTTTCAAAAATTTATCTTCCGGAAAGACCTGTAAAAGCAGGATCGACCGAAATGGGTCAGGTTGAAACCGAGGATTATATGGCATTCACAGCTGTTTATGAATCCGGTGCCATCGGTCAATTATCAACGAGCCGTGTTGGAACAGGAAGAAAGAACTACTTAGCGTTTGAAATTCAAGGAACGTTAGGAACTGCTACATTTAATTTGGAGAGATTGAATGAAGTAAATGTCTATTTCCACAATGAAGAAAGTACACATCGCGGGTTCAGAAATGTATTACTAGGGCCAGAGCATGGAGATTATGGAATATTCCAACCTGCTTCAGGTATTAATATAAGCTTTAATGATATGAAAGTTATTGAAGCTGCCAAAGTGTTAGATGCATTTACGAATCATGCTGAATACGTATGTGATTTTGAATTTGGTGCAAAAATCGATACATGTATTCAAGCGATCTTAGCATCTGCAGAAACAGGACAATGGGAAAAGGTAAAGGAAGGGAGCACTTCCATATGTCTATAAGAATAGGAACCGCTCCGGATTCCTGGGGAATATGGTTTCCGAATGATCCAAAACAAATTCCTTGGCAGCAATGCTTAGATGAAATGAAGGAAGCGGGTTATAAAACGTTAGAGCTAGGGCCGTGGGGATATCTCCCTACGGATCCTGTTCAGTTGAAGGAAGAGCTGTCTAAACGAGGTTTAGAGCTCGTTGCAACCACATTAATGACGGATATTGTGTTTGTACAGGATTTACAGCCTATTTATGAAACATTGGACCAAATATTATCCTTACAACAGCATTTTTCTTCTGCATCATATTTAGTATTGATTGATGGGATGTATACAGATCTATTTACCGGAGAACATATTGCAGAAAAAGAGCTTAGTGATGTTCAATGGCAGCAAATGATAACAAACATTCAAAAGATTGTAGACTACGTAAAAAGCAAAGCGGACATTAAGGTCGTATTCCATCCGCACGCGGAAACACATGTGGAGACGGAAGAAGAGATTGAAAGACTGTTAAAGGACATTGATGTCGATCTATGTTTGGATACAGGACATCATCTCTATGCCGGAGGAGAACCTCTTTCATTTATTAAAAAGCATGCAGACCGGATTAAATACTTACACTTAAAGGACTGTAATACACATATTCGCAAGAAAATGATAGAAAATAATTGTTCCTTTGCCCAAGGTGTTCAAGAAGGGGTAATGTGTGATCCTGAATCCGGGGATGTTGATTTTATTCAACTCACAAAAGTACTAAGGGATATCCAATTTACTGGTGAAGCAGTGGTAGAACAGGATATGTACCCTGCCCCTGCTGATGCTCCTTTTAAGATTGCAAAGCGAACATTAGAATATTTTCAGGAGATAGGTCTAGTAGAAAACTCGCTGGTTGGCGAGCCCTGCTCTTGATACGCCGAATTGGCATCCAGCTAGAAATTTATACTTTCTTAAAGTGTAAAAATAAATAGATGATATGGAGAGGGATATATGAAACCGATTGTTACTGGCGTGTTAGGATATGGATTTTCAGGGAGAATTTTTCATTGTCCATTTATTGATGCTCATGAACATTTTGAACTAAAAACGGTCGTACAACGTCATGCAAATACAGCAAAAGATGATTATCCCTATATTCATGTAGCAAAAGATTACCAAGAGCTTTTAGATGATGAAGAAATAGAGCTCGTTGTAATCACGACACCAAGTCATCTACATTTTGAACATGCAAAGCAAGCATTAGCGAAGAATAAGCATGTTCTGATTGAAAAGCCTTATACAGCAACATATGAGCAGGCTGTTGAATTAAATCGAATCGCAGATGAAAAGAACTTATTTATTTCAGCATATCAGAATAGACGATATGATGGAGACTTTTTAACTCTATCTGAACTAAAGAAGCAGGGTATGTTTGAAAAGCTGTATGAAGTAAGCATGGTTTGGGATTTTAATTATCCAGTACAAAAGGAAAACTGGCGTGAACAGGATTATGAAGGAGCGAACTTTGTATTTGATTTAGGTGCACATTTTATTGATCAAGCCCTACATTTATTTGGCGAGCCTAAAGATCTATATTCTATTTCGAAAAAAGTAAGGGAAGGCTCGAAGGTCGATGATTGGTTTGAAGTACTCTTTGATTACGGCGATTATGTAGCAAGAATAAAACATAGCTGCGCAGCTCTCATCGAAGAGCCTCGATATACAATCCAGACCAATCAAGGAACCTATCAATTTCATAAAATGGGGGAACAGGAGCCGCAATTAATCCAAGGTGTACGCCCTCTTGATCCCGATTATGGTGACAATTCCTTATATGATTATTATAAATTAGACGGTACAATGGAAAAAAGACGCGTCATCAAAGGAAATTATTTAATGTTCTATACACAAATGGCTAGAGCCATTCGCTTAGGCGAACAGCCAGAAGTTACAAAAGAATCTGCAGCAAAAGTCATTCAATACTTAGAGAGAATAGCGAATGCAAATAAAGCTATCCAACAGGTTTAGAATAGCTCATCTATCATGTGGCTACACAATATCGTATACATTTTACAAATTGAAAAGTACTACAGCAAACGGTAAGTCCCTGTCCCAATTACATTATTTTTAAAACTGCTTGTAGCCTAAAATGATGATGAAAATAAAAGGGACATATTTTAAAGCTGTAACTTATCTTTACCAGAGAACACATATGTAAATAAAATGAAAAAACAACTCCCATTCTTTTGAAACAGGACAAAAACACCCCCTTGATTTGCATACTAAAAAAGACGAATCAAGCGGAGGTGTTTTTGTCTCTTACCTCTTCTTTAGACATTGTACTTATACTGTATTCCTAAAAATTCCTACTACATCGAATTGTCTCCTAGCTAGAAATTTATCCTTTCTTACATTGCAAGAAAAGGGCGCTATTCTTACATTAGAAGGCGCCCTTTTTTATTGAAAATTAAACAACCAAAAAAAGTTTCAAAAGGGCACTTGAACCTAACACTATGTCAGGATGTATAGTAATGTTGCCGGCAAAAATAATTCGTACGAAATGAGGGGTTGATTCTGAATAAAAAAACTTGGAAGGTTGGCGAATTAGCTAAACAAACCGGACTTACGGTACGAATGCTTCATCATTACGATAAAATTAGCCTATTTTCTCCTTCGCAGTATTCAGATACGGGCCATAGACTTTATACAGAGTCAGACATAGTCAGGCTACAGCAAATTATGTCACTTAAGCAGTTAGGTTTTGCTTTGGAGGAGATTAAAGAGATAATGGAAAATCGAAATTTCAATCCGGTTGAAATTATCAAAGTACAGTTAGATGATGTAAAAAAACGCATTCGGCTACAAGAACTGTTATGCAGCCGGTTAGAGAAAATATACGAATTGCTTAATAGTCAACAAGAAGTGACGCCTGAACAATTTATAAATTTAATTGAGGTGATTAATATGAATAAAGATAAATATTTTACTCAGGAGCAACAGGAAAAAATGTTCGAGCAGTTTGGACTAGAGGAAAGAAAGCAGTATGTAAGTGAATGGGCTAAAATAACTGCAAAGATACGTGTGGAATATGAGAAGGGGACACCACCTGAAAACCTAGACGTAACACAATTGGCAAAACAATGGAATGCATTCGTCAATAAGTTGACTTTTGCGGATCCTGAGATATCCAAAGCAGCTGAACGTTATTATAGAGAGAATCCTGAAATAGGAGAGAAATTTGGGATAGATCAACAGCTTTCTGAATACATCAAGAAGGCAATGTCACACATTTAAATCATCTTTATTACTACAGAAAAAAATGCCTCCGAATCGCTTTACCGGAGGCATTTTTTTACTTCATGCATAATCAATAACCTTATAATTTTTATGTGCTACAACCGTTCTATTTCCCTCAAACTCCCATTCTGTCTTATTTTCGGTTACATTTACAATAACCGAATTTTTATTGATTTTCTCTACGATCCCTTTGATTCCATCCTTAAAAAGGATATGATCTCCTATTTGTGC
This sequence comes from Bacillus sp. OTU530, assembly GCF_038440375.1. Lineage (NCBI taxonomy): Bacteria > Bacillati > Bacillota > Bacilli > Caryophanales > Bacillaceae > Bacillus > Bacillus sp. OTU530. The sequence continues at coordinate 99,523 of NZ_JASATP010000008.1, read as the reverse complement.
TATCTTTTCTACGTTTAGTATCATTGTTTCCCTCCACTTAAACAAGTACATTTTCTAGATTGTTATTGTTTGATTTTTTTCTTCTTGCAATGGGTGAAGATATAGTACACAAAATTTAACAATATATTGCTAAATTTAAATAGTTTTATTGTTGTGTCGTTTTACCCTTTTTTTATAAAGGATTGCCGCCTTTTTGCTGGAGAATACCTTGTAGTTCTAACATATCATAACTTGTTTACAGTTTAGTTAATGAAGAATAACAGTTTAACAACAGAGAAAAAAGTTTATAAGTACCGAGTGTAATGTAAAAGGGCAGGAGGAGATTACGGCAAAATGGGAGAAACCCTTATTGTTGCATTTACTTCAGCCTAGAAAGGTTTTTAACTTATGTCTCTTATAGGTTTTGCATCAGGTAAAAGTATGGATGAGAAGAATTTTGCTGGAGAACTATATTCGCTTTATCTCTTACAGGAATGTAGAGGATTAGGTGTTGGTAGGTAGCTTGTTTCAGCTAATGCTAAGCATTTTAAAGAAAAAGGTATTTGTTCTATGATAGTTTGGATAATGAAACAGAATAAATCTGGACATGGTTTTTATGAACATATGGGAGGTTATAACAGCTTCTAAAAAATGACCGAAAGTTATTTAAAATGATTGAATCCTACATGTAAAAATACATGCAAAACGAGTTAAATTCCCTATTGAACTCAACTTGTTTTTTTGTTAGTATATACCTTATGACAGAACGTATGTTCTATGTGGAAGGGGGGTGAAACGGACACGGCTACAAGCAATAAAAAAGATAGAAAACTTCTAGTTTCGTGCGTAACAATAACTTTTGGTAAGTTTTTTGAACCAGGAAAAGAATATATTCATAGGACTAGTACGTTTGGAGGAACCGTAGTAGAGGATGTTGCGTATGGCTGGAAGGAGACCTCAGAATCATGTGTTGAATCAGAGTAAAAAAGTTTTACACGCGTGTATCTTGTTTAATTAACGGGCGAGACCCCGGAGATAAATGTAAATTAAATATAGCGAGGTGGTATTGGAAATGGAAACAGGTGAAAAAGTAACAATAACGGTAGAAACCACAGTTCATGCACCAGTTAATAAAGTGTGGGAATATTGGACAGAACCACAGCATATAACGAAATGGTCCTTTGCTTCTGATGATTGGCATGCACCAAATGCCGAAAATGATTTAAGGGTTGGCGGAAAATTCCTTACACGAATGGAAGCAAAGGATGGAAGCTTTGGATTTGATTTTGGTGGAGTTTATGATGAAGTTAGAATAAACGAATTGATTTCTTACACTCTTGGAGATGGAAGAAAAGTTACGGTTACTTTTATTAGTCAAGAAAACGACACTAAGGTAATTGAAGCTTTTGAAGCAGAAGCCACCCATTCCATTGAGCAGCAACAAGCAGGCTGGCAGGCGTTTCTAGACAATTTTAAAAAGTATAGCGAACTTTCTCAGGAAATCTAAAAATGAATCAGACATGCATGTTGGGTAGTATACTAAATAGTTAATTGTCAACCACCCACCACTTAAACGTTAGCACGTTTTTCCCACAAGGGGACTTCTTTCCGGAAAATCTGTTAATTTTAAATCTTCCTTTTTGGAAGGTTTTTATGCTAACAAAATTAAAGTTTAGAGATTATACGTCAAGAGGTATAAAAAAGTATATTACCAGACCGTAAGCGGAATACCGTAATCCGCAAATAAAACATAATATTGCGGGTACTTTTCTTGTTTTTCTTCAACAGAGTGCGATTGTTAGATAAAGCAATCGCTTGTTTACACTGTAGGAAAGGATAAATTTCCAGCTAGAAGTGAATTCGACGTAGTCGGAAATTTTAGAGGAATACAGTATAAGGGCAACTACACCTTTGTCTTCGCTCAAGAGCAAAGCTCGCCAATCGGCGAGTTTTCTTTATGTTGGAATTCTAAATTACAATTTCTTAGATTCAACTGAATGAGATACAATCCAAATATGTCTCATTTGTCTAATTCTCTTTTTCAGGTAGTCTGTTCTTCAACGGACAATTAGTTTAATGGCTGGTTACACAAATAGATACCATTTAAGTTAGTGATATCAACAAATTGGATATATAATGTTAACTAACAATTAGTTTTGCGTAAAGCAGAAGCTTGTAGCTTAAAAAGCTAGTTAGATTAATTACATAACGAGGTGAAGAAAGGATGGTTTGCAATGAAGAATTCTCTAAAAGAGATGGCAGTGTCATTTTTGCAACTGGTTGCGTCGGGAGAAGTGCATGAAGCATACCATAGGTACATTGGTCCAGATTTCCGCCATCATAACCCCTTTTTCCCTGGAGATGCTGACTCTCTTATGCTCGCAATGGAAGAGAACGCCGCCAAGAATCCTTACAAAACCCTTGAAGTAAAGCGTGTCATCGAAGAAGGGGATATCGTTGCGGTTCACTCCCATGTAAAGCAAAAGCAAGATGACCTTGGGGGAGCTGTGGTCCATATCTTCCGCTTTCATAACGACCTCATCGTCGAACTCTGGGATGTGGGTCAGCCTATACCGGAGAACTCTCCCAATGAGAATGGCGTGTTCTGATGGAGGATATTATTGTTATACTAACGGGGGCATTTTTTCAATTAAAACAAAGCTAGATGTCAGCCTGTGATAGAAAACTCATTTGCAATAATAACTTGCAAGTGAGTTTTTATGCTATTAATTTTTAGTATTCACAACCTCAAGACCTGTAGATAATTCATAAAGCAATAAAGGGTGATGATGATGTCAACATTGGTTTTTTACGGGACAAGCGACGCTCAGGGCGTACCTAGAATGCTGTGCAGCTGCAGTGTCTGTGCACAGACTGAAAGCAAAAATAAACGAAAACGGCCAAGCGTATATTTACAGATGCAGGAACAAGAAATCTTGATCGATATTTCCCCCGATTTCCAAGAGCAATTTATAACCTATAACAACAAGAGAATTCCCCCTCTTGTATTGATTACGCATGCGCATCATGATCATGTCGACGGTCTCGGTGATTTTGCGGACCTATGCTTCTGGAATGGGCAAGGAACAGCCCAAATAGTTAGTCCACCTGATGTGATGGATGCTTTGGAACAACGCTTTTCTTACCAATTCCATAGGAAAGGATTCTCATTCATATCAGCGGATACATGGAATGCCGGCAATGCTAACATTTCTTTCCATAGAGTAAACCATGGCTTCAACGGTTACTCCTATGCGATTTTATTTAAAGGAGAAAACAATAAGAAGTGGGCGTATATGCCAGATTCTTTTCAAGTATCTGAAGAACAATGGCGTCCTTTTTATGATTTGGATTTACTTATCTTAGGGACGTCTTATTGGGAAGAAAAGCAGGATAAAGCCAGAAGATCTGTTTATGATGTTTTAGAAGCATTGGAGTTGAAAGAAAAACTAAAGGCAAAGCAAATGATATTGACTCATCTTTCACATCAAATCGATATTCCTCATTATGAACTGCTTCTGCCTGAAGGTGTGTCATTTGCTTATGATGGTTTAAAAATTGACTTACCGGTGTGATGTCGTAGATGTTATTATCCTTGTAAGTCCTAATTTAGATATACGGAATGCTCATGATATTTTTACACAAGTGGAAAATGCCTTATCTCGCAAACATGATGTGTATGATGTTCATGTAGAACCACATTAAAGATTGGTATAGCGTTACTTGCCTTATAATACATGAAACACTGGCAAGATAAATTATAGAGACACAAAAGCCCTCCAAATCAACTTAACTGGAGGGCTTTTGGTAGTTTCCAAAATATGCTGAATTCAGTAATCTAGATTAATTTGCTCTGTGTACAATATTCATTTTTATTTTATATATTCATATTTTTTTTACAAAAAATTAACATGTATGATAATGAAAATCATTATCATATATGTTATTCTAACTATTGGAATTTATTATCTTACCTAATTAGGAGGAATATTATGTTTATTAATTTTTTAAGACGGGATAAGCGTATCTCTATACTCTTGGCGGTGTTGCGGGTATATGTTGGGTATACGTGGCTAGTAGCTGGTTGGGGGAAAATAGCAGGTGGAAACTTTGATGCTTCTGGCTTTTTACAAGGAGCAGTAGCAAAAGCAACTGGAGAGCATCCACTTGTTCAAGGATGGTGGGCTGTATTTTTGAAAAATGTAGCCATCCCTAATGTGGATGTATTCAATACTTTAATTCCTTATGGAGAATTTCTCGTCGGAACCGGTCTGTTAATTGGTTGTTTCACAAAAACAGCAGTTTTTTTTGGAATGATGATGAATTTTTCTTATATGTTTAGCGGTACGACGAGTACGAATCCACAACTCGCTTTATTATCTGTGTTTATCCTCGTTTCTGCGATGAATGCAGGACGATATGGAGCAGATGGTATGATTATGCCAATTCTTAAAGAAAAGCTATTTGCCAACAAAACCAATAAAAAAACAGATGCTGCTTAATATTCATACATACACCTTAAAAACCACTGTTTTACCCCTTTGGATATGGTTATCTAAAGGGATGTTTTTTTATTATTTCAATTGACCCAATGGCACTTTAAAATAATAAACATAAAAAATAACACAAAATATAGAGAGTATCCATGTTAGTAACGGGCGTTTATAGTGAAGAATAAGCATGAAAAAAGTATTTAGATTAAAAATGATACTCCAGCCCAAAGACCAACCATTATAATAAGTAATCTTACCGGCTTTAAACATAATAAATTCAGCAAGTGAAAACAAAAAAACAAATAGGAGTTGCCAGCTTAACTTTTTTTTCCAATTCCCATTTGGGTATCTTCCGAGGAAAATTAAAATAATGGATGGGTACAGAAGTAGGCCCATTCCAATAGAAATCAATGTATGATTGATAAGAAAGGGAACAGATCTATCATATTCAAACTTCCACATAAGATGGTTGTAACATAATAATCCGTAGATCGCATTGAAGTATATCATATAAAGGATGGTAGCTTGGTACTTTTGCCAATTTCTCCAATCTCCCCACTTCCAAGCAGCGAAGCCCCATAGTAACCACATAAATAATCGCATATAACACCTCATTGTTTATCCATATCATTATTATTCCACCTGGAAAAAAGTTTATTTATGGAAAACGACGTAGTTTAAAAAATGAGAGCTCCAATACTATATTAAATTTAAGCTGTTAGGGGATTTTGTGTATAAATATAACGTGAATTCTCAAAAAGAAAACTGACCTCTTATAAAGGTCAGCCAATAAAATCTATTTCACTATTAATACCAAATGGTTTCTGCATAATTATAAGCGTCACTATTTGGAATCGCATGCTTTCCTTGGGCTTGTGCCTCAGCTGAATTCCTTCTTAATGTTCCACATTAGTGAATCCACACCTGTGGAGAAATGAGCGATTGGTTTTACTTCAGAAAGGTCAAAATGAAAAGCTGTAAAAAGGGTGTTCCTAACTATTTCTATCGCTGCTTTTTGTAACGGCCAAGGCCGATGGTGTATTTCCCCACAATAGATGTTGACTCTGTCACTCGAACTATAGAGACAATATCGCTCAGTAAGCCAATGGTCCACCGTTCCTTTTTTCGGAAAATAAATTTCCGATACGGGAGCATATTTGCCCTTAAATGATATAGGAGTATTCGGGTTTCCTTTTCGAGTACTATGGAAATGAAAGGTTTGTCCTTCTTTTTGAAAAGAAATTTGCGCTGAATGATAGGGCAAACGATACCATCTCTTTGCAATTTTTAAGGAAGCCCAGTTCTCCACATCAATAGACATAAAATAAATACCGGGTTTGCCCTCGTATGTAACATATGTCCTTACATTGATTTCTGGAAATTTAGGGGTTAGGGAAACAGCTGATATTCCACGGGGATAGATTCCCTCTAAAACGAATAAAATGACGCCTAACCATGCGGAGCCATTAAAGGTGTCAATTTGTAAAGGAGAAGGAATATGTGGCCGTAGTTTTTCAAGTGGAATAGGCCAATGCAAAAATAATAAATTTCTCCAAGTTTGTCGCATAATCCAATATTTCGAAGGTAATGGCCAAGAACGATGAGCAATATCATTCATTATATTCATGAAATCAGCCCCCAGTTTTTATATGTCCATAGTTTGGTGGAAAATGAAAATTTAATACGATTAGGAATACAAAAAAGCTCAGCTATTTTCAAAGCATTACCTTGATATTTATATGTTTTACCTTTTTTTGGATAAAATAAGAGAGGTAGAATTCCTTATTGAAAATATGCTGAATATGGAGCAATAAATATGTCGAACATTTTTTATTATTTGACCTTTATAATGATGGCAATTATATTTGCCTCGTTTTTATTCATACTTCTTGGTTGGCGTTGGATCATGAAACGAATAGTGAAACAAATGGGGAAAATCCTTTTAACTGACAGTTATCAGGAAAATTTGATGGAATTGATGCCAGGACTTCGGCATATGGGCATCCAAAATATGCTGGAAAATAGCTTACGTGCAGAAACAGGAGATGTCCTTCATCGTCCGCTTGGATCTTCCAAAAAATGGCCGCATTTAGACCCAATTACTTTTATTCCTGCGCAAACCTCACCATTTCCGATTGACGGTGAGGAAGATGTAGATGTTGCCGTTACCATTGGGCCAAAGGCAAAAAAACCAATGAAAATAAAAATTCCACTTATGATTAGCGGGATGGCCTATGGGATTGCACTCAGTGAAGAAGTTAGGCTTTCATTAGCAGAAGCAGCTCATAATGTTGGAACAGCGATTAACTCTGGGGAAGGCGGAGTCTTACCTGAAGAATTAAACCAAGCTGGAAAGTATATTTTACAGTTTTCAAAAACAGATTGGTCAAGGGAGGAAGAATTATTTAAGCGGGCTGATATGATTGAAATTAAACTTGGACAAGGCGCATTGGCAGGAACGGGAGGGAAAATTTCTCCTAAAAATTTAACAGGCCGTGCCCGTGAAGTGATGGGACTAAAGGAAAACGAGGATGCCGTGATTTATGATAATTTTTTTGAGAACCAAACCTTAACGGATTTGAAAGAACTTGTTGAAGCACTTCGGGAGATGTCTGGCGGAGTTCCTATTGGGGCCAAAATAGGAGCTGGCGGGAAAATTGAAGAAGATATTGATCATTTAATTGATATTGGTGTTGATTATATTGCGGTAGACGGGGGACAAGCTGCCACACTCGGTGCACCACCTATTTTATCTGATGACGTTGGAATCCCAACCCTGCATGCGATTGTCAGGGCTGCTAATCATCTAGAAAAGAGAAACATGAAGGGACAAATTAGTTTAATTGCCTCTGGCGGGTTGCTAGTACCTGGACACTTTTTAAAAGTGCTTGCACTCGGGGCTGATGCAGTGTATGTAGGTTCTGCTATGTTATTTACCGTCGCACATTCTCAATCATTGAATTCCCTTCCGTTTGAACCGCCTACACAAGTTGTTTGGAATCAAGGGAAATTCAAGGATCAATTTAAGATTGAAGAAGGGGTAAAATCAGCCGAGAAATTCTTAACAGCAAGCATAGAAGAAATGAAAATGGCATTAAGAGCAATGGGAAAACGCTCTTTAAAAGAGTTGTCAAAAAAAGATTTAGTGTCTTATGATGAATTGACTGCTAAAATGATTGGAATTCCATTTTCCTTTGAACCATGGGAAGACAAACAAAAAGACGATATATAAAGAAAACTCGCCGATTGGCAAGCCCCGCTCTTGGGCGAAGACAGAGGCGTAGCCCTACTTATACTTTATTCCTAAAATTTCTCGCTACGTCGAATTGGCATCCAGCTAGAAATTTATACTTTCTTAAAGTGTAAATTTATACCTTTGCCCTTCTGTTTATGAACGATAATACGAGAACAAGAGCGATAAGACAAGCCGGCAAGCAGTTAAAAAAATAGCTTGTATACAAGGTGACCTGATATTCTGTTAGGTAGGCGGCTCCTTGCAAACTAATTAACCAGAGCACACTAACAAATAGATAGGACGTAAGGTTCCGTTCTTTCCATTTGAACCGTTCCAACCACATCAGCTTTTTTAAAAGCTCTATTACTACATGCCAATGAATTAAAATACTTAAGAATGAAACAGCTAGATATAATACTAAAAAAACGAATGCAACACGTTCAATAAAGCCAAACCCCAGCCGCAGGGCATCACTCGTGGCAACCCAAGGATAAATTATTCTATCGATATGATTAAATCCAATGTATCCCATTGGGACAAAATAGGTAGTGGCCAAGTTCCCCGTCAATGTGAAGAAAATGAGCCCAAGCTGAAGCAAGGTCATCCTTTGCTTTTTCGTAAATACACGATTGAAAATAATTAAATTTGCTGCACCTATAGCTGAAAATAACGCAGCAGAAAATGCAGAGTAGCTAGGAGTGTGATAGATGTACATGATCGACTCCTTCACAAAGTCCCATTCCATGCCTTCGCTTGTATACGCTTTTGTCATAATAAGGACTACCAGCGGAATGTTGAACACCAGAACGGCTTCAACCGTATATAACACACTTTTGGAACTCATTAATATGCCAAATGAAATAAAGCATAGAAAAATGGAAATGATCCATTGTAAAGGCATATCTGGAGTTAAAAATCTTTTTAGTAAAAGGAATAGTTAATAAGAGTTGTTAATCCTGCTGAAAACCAGCCAACTGTAAGCAGCATAAGAAGTGGAATTGCAATCCATTTCGAAGTGTACTCTTTTAGTAGTTCAGGCAGTCCTTTACCAGGGAATTTGTTAAAAAAATGGGCTATTATATAAGTAACTATAGAACCCATAATGAGGGCGAGAATCATGGAAACTCTAGCTTCTAATAAAATTTTCGGAACGCATGCCACAATATTTGCTACCATGTTTACGATTATCAAATAATAAAAATACTGATTCATTTCTACATCCCTCTATTTTCCTTAGCCTTTTCTGAACAACCAGTTTGCGATATATGCTTCCTCAAACTTGTTAAAGTGTGTAAGATACACAATGAAGCCGATAAGAACTAACATTCATTTTGTTATCTTTGTATTATATAGTGGAGTAACAAACCCAATATTATACAAGAGACGAAGCACTCTCTTGCTTAGAGGAAACATTTTTTAAGCGGGTTAAATGAGATTAGCTTCCTCATTTGCACATAGAGTAACTGTAGCTTTTTAGATAACATAAAATAAGAGCAGTGGTAACAATGACCCACTGCTCTTATTCCCTATTTTGATAAAATTTTTGTGTTCTGTTTTGATAACCTAATAAAGTTAGTTTCACTAACAAATGTAGAGCCCAAAAGGAGTACACCACCTAGCATTTGAATAATAGTCATTTGCTCTTGTAAGATTACTCCTGAAATCAGTATAGCTACAAATGGATCTACATAGCTTAGCATAGCAATACTCTGTCCCTTTAACCCTTGCATACCCGAGAAAAATAACCAAAATCCAATACCAGTGTTAATAACCCCTAACAGCACAATAAAGGGAATAGATGATCTTGATACTTCCAAGATACCGAATCCCTCCGTAAAAAGTACATATGGCAAGAGAAGTAAAGCGGTTGTTCCAAGTTGGATGATGGTAATCTCTAACTTGGCCATGTTTTGAATAAATTTATTTAATAGCATTAATGCAGCGTAAAATGCAGCTGCAATTAATCCAAAAAAGATCCCAAGCAGATCACCTTTTCCAGATGCACGTATGCCATTTCCAACAATCAATAACATACCTAATATCGCTACACCAATACAAACAATCTTTTTGATAGATAATTGTTCATTAAGGATAATTGGTGAGAGAATCATGACAAACACAGGTGCAAAGTAATACGCTAATGTTGCGTTAGTGACTGTTGTATAATCGTAGGATTGATACAGAAAAAGCCAATTCCCTCCTAATGCAATACCAGAGAGAAATAAGACGAAAGCATTAGCTTTCACTAATTTCCATGGGATGGATTTTTTCATTACAAAAAATACGAACACTAAAAATAGACATCCGATTGAACTACTTAGTAAAGCCGTTTCGCTCGAAGATAAATCAATGTATCTTACAATTAAACCAATTGTACCGAAAATAATCATTGATAATATAAACTGAATGTTAGATTTCATCGTCTACTCCTTCGAACCTGCGAAACAGCTTATATTTCGCAGATTCTTAATCTGTTGTAAATATAAGCGAGTTTAAAGGAGTAATCGGTGGTGGCGGTGATGTTGAAACAGGCTTTCTAACGTATGGATTTGTATATGATAATGGCATAATGAACCTCCTGTTTGTGTTAATTTTTTATTCAAATATAGTACTTAAAGAACGATTAGTATCAATTATACAGTACGATATCATTTTTTGAATTGGATATTTTTATAAATAGTGGTTTTATTAAACTTCTGGGAAAGTACCTTCTTAAGGAGGAGTGTAATATCTTCCGCAACGAAAGGGGGCTTTGCTTGAAGTTCCCATTTAAATGTTGATAACCATGTTTTAATAGTGATATTCAGCAATCATTGAGAGGGGCAGATGTGACATCTTGACTGAGCCAGACACATAATGATACCAAGCAAGATCTTGCCCGCCATACTTACACTGGTTTGTCGGACAAAACCTGTGTCTTTTGCCACTCTTTCAAGAGTCTGAGGAGATAAATGACGATATAGTTCTTGAGAAAGGAGCTGCAATTCCTTTGAGAGTGAAATATCCATAAAAAAACGCCATCCTTTTCAATGATTCTACGAAAAGAATAACGTATTCCTCGTATAGGAGACACATGATTATCTTGATGGGCATGCGTCAGGACCTCAATACGTTTTTATAATGTTTATCACTTTAAGGAATTATTTGACAGTTGCTTTTATGACTGTTACAATTAATTCCAATAAAAGCATACAAATTCGTTGATGAGAAAGAGTAGCGTTTCGTCTTGATCCACAGAGAGCTGACATTCCGGTGCAAGTCAGTGTTCGAGTGTTACGTGAAAATCCTCTCTGAGAAGCTGGACTGAATAAATCTTAGAGTAAGTCTAGCCGGGTGTCTACCGTTACAAGGAACACGTATGATTGTACGTTGCTAAGTGCTATTGATTGAATCAATAGAATTAGGGTGGTATCGCGGTTAACCCCGTCCCTTGCTTGGGACGGGGTTTTTTGTATGTTTTTGTACATTTTTGTATAGGGAGCGATATCTATGAACGTTAACGAGAGTAAGGAAAGTGTTGGGCAGCGTGAGGACCGTATACGTAATTATTGGACAGAAGAAAAAACATTTAGACAATCTGTTCAATTAAGAGAAGGAAAGACACCTTTTGTGTTTTATGAAGGACCACCCACTGCGAATGGTCTACCCCATGTAGGCCATGCTTTTGGGCGAACAATTAAGGATGTTGTAGCACGCTATAAAACCATGAGAGGCTTTCAAGTGGAGAGAAAGGCTGGCTGGGATACACATGGTCTTCCTGTCGAGCTTGGTGTTGAGAAACAACTTGGTATTTCGGGGAAACAAGACATTGAACATTATGGTGTGGAGCCTTTTATCAACAAATGTAAGGAGAGCGTATTTACCTACGAGAAGAAATGGCGTTCATTTACAGAAGAATTAGGTTATTGGGTAGATATGGACAGTCCTTATTTGACGTTAAGTAATGATTATATTGAAAGTGTATGGAATATTTTGAGCAAGGTTCACAAAGATGACCTATTGTATAAAGGCCACCGCGTATCACCATACTGCCCTAGCTGTCAAACCACTTTAAGCTCGCACGAAGTAGCACAAGGCTACAAAGATGTAAAAGATTTATCGGCTACCGTAAAATTTAAACGTCTTGATGCAGAGGAAGAATATTTCTTAGGTTGGACAACAACACCATGGACATTGCCTGCCAACGTTGCCCTTGCTATGAATCCAACTTTAACGTATGTTCGTGTACAAAAACAGAATAAGGTTTATATTGTTGCAAAATCCTTAGTAGAAAAAGTACTTGGTGATAATGTAAATGTATTAAGTGAACATAGTGGTCATGAATTTGAAGGAGTACATTATTCCCCACCATTCCATTATGTGACTGTTGAGAAAGGACATTATGCAGTATTAGCAGACTATGTTACAGAAGATAGTGGAACAGGTATTGTTCATATTGCCCCTGCTTACGGGGAGGATGACTATAAAACTGTTCAACAGAATGGCTTATCCTTTATTAATGTAGTTGATCAACAAGGACGTTACACAGCCGATGTTACCGAACTTTCGGGAAGGTTTGTGAAGGATTGTGACGTAGACATTATTAAAATGCTTTCTGAACAAGGCACACTTTTTTATAAAGAAAAATATGAGCATAGCTACCCGCATTGCTGGAGATGTGACTCTCCTTTACTTTACTACGCAACAGATAGCTGGTTTATTAAGATGGTGTCTTTAAAAGATAAAATGCTTGCAAACAATGCAACTGTTGATTGGTATCCAAATCATATTAAGGATGGCCGGTTTGGTAATTTTCTTGAAAATCTCATTGATTGGAATATAAGTAGGAACCGATACTGGGGTACACCTTTAAATGTTTGGATATGTTCTAATTGTCATCACGAAGAATCGCCTAGCAGTATCCAGGAGCTACAAAAATTAGTAACAACTCCGATAGCAAAGGATATAGAGTTGCACAAGCCCTATATTGATGAAGTACAGTGTACTTGTCCAGAATGTAAGGGCGTTATGCAACGAACACCTGAAGTCATTGATGTTTGGTTTGATAGTGGCTCCATGCCATTTGCACAATATCATTATCCATTGGAAAATAAAGATAAATTTGAATCACAATTCCCCGCAGATGTCATAATTGAGGGAATCGACCAGACAAGAGGTTTTTTTTACAGCCTGCTTGCTGTTTCGACCCTATTCACAGGTAAACCACCATATAAAAGCGTTTTGTCTCTTGGACACGTGCTTGATGAACATGGTCAAAAAATGTCTAAAAGTAAGGGGAATGCTTTGGACCCTATGGAACTTATGAAGGAATATGGTGCAGATGCACTTCGTTGGGCATTTTTAGTTGATAGTTCACCATGGAATCCGAAACGTTTTTCAAAAAAGATTGTGCAGGATGCCAAATCAAAATTAATCGACACGTTAGAAAACACTTATAAGTTTTATGCCATGTATGCGAAAATTGATGGATTTGTGTATGATAAGCAGCAAACAGGTAAGAGAACACTCTTAGATAAGTGGATACTTTCACGTCTGCATAGTACAATCAAGCTCGTTACTGGCTATATGGATCGCTATCAATTTACTCAAGCAACACGCGAAATCGCCGCATTAATTGATGAACTGAGCAATTGGTATGTACGAAGATCTAGAAACCGCTTTTGGGCTTCTGGACTTTCAGAGGATAAACGAGCTGCCTATTCAACACTTTTTGAGACACTTACCACGATCAGTCGCTTGTTAGCTCCTTTTGTACCCTATGTGGCAGAAGATATCCATTTGAAGCTACATCAAGATAGTGTTCATTTGCAAGACTATCCAAGATGTAATGATTCAATGGTTAATCCTAATTTAGAGGCAGACATGCAAACAATTCTAAAAATAGTGGAACTCGGCCGTAGTATTCGTAATGCTAAAAACTTGAAAGTTAAGCAGCCTTTACAGCAAATAATTGTATGGCGCAGTGAAGGAGAACGTCTTTTAGAGGCTTATACAGGTATCATTAAAGACGAACTAAATGTTAAAGATGTTGTTTATACACAAGATTTATCCCAATATGAATCAACTGTCTTTAAATTGAATTTTAAAACTGCGGGTGCTGCATTCGGTAAGTTGGTAAACGCAGTAAAAGAATATATTGATCATATCCCTGATACCGAGAAGAAGGCATTATTATATAATGGGCAACTACAAATCGATGTAAAGGGACACACGGTAACATTACAGAAAGAACACATAAATGTCGAATATCTAGTTACATCCGGCTTTGAGATGGCTGGCGATCAGCAATTAAAGGTGATATTAGATTTAAAACTCACACCCCAACTAGTGGACGAAGGTCAAGTTAGAGAATTAATTAGGTCTATACAAGATACTCGTAAAAAATTAGATTTACCAGTCGAAAAGTATATTTCAATCAATATTTTAGCAGCGGATGATAGCAAAGAAAAAATTAAACGTTTTGAAGGACTAATTAGAGAAAACGTACTTGTTCACCACATTAGTTTTGAAATGCTAAATGATTCCAAACAACATATTGAAGTGAAATTTGGTGATGAGGCCGTAAAGATTTCATTGAAATATTAGTTTTATATAAAGCACTGCAAGCAGTCTCAATAATATGGATCATCTTGCAGTTACTGTGGGATATAAATATAGCTCGACAGCCATTATCGAGGAGGAATCCACTACACCACATAGAATGGATCGATTAGAACTAAATGGAAGACCATTTACCGTAGAAACAGTGAGATTCCCCTATTTACAGAGCAAAAGAGGCAAATGAAATCACTCTCATTTGCCTCTTTTGTTTCTTAAACCATTATTGGTTTTCTTCTTCATCTGTATGTTGAGTTGTATCTGTTGCTTCATCGGTCGCTTCATCTTCATCTGTGGCGGATGTTAATCCAAGATGTTGTTTTAAAGTTTCTTTGATTTCCTTTACGCTCTGTTCATCAGGCTTCGCGTAATAAATGCCGTCAATATACTCATCAATATCTTTAACCTGCAGTTTTTCCATGTTTAACTGTGTTCCAAGCATGGTTTTTACAACGCCGATCATATCATCAAAAGTCAAGTTGGTCTCCATTTCACTTCCTGCTGCCTCGATTAAATCTGCCATTTTGGTAACAGAATTAAGGGAAAGAGCTTTTTTTGCAATTGCTTCAATGATCAGCTGCTGACGCTGTCCGCGCATAAAATCGTTATCAATATGACGTGCTCTTGCTAAGACAAGTGCCTGTTCTCCATTCAACTTGTGCTGCCCTTTTTCCACTGTCACAAAACCGCTTTTTTTACTGTTAAAATCGGTAACGGAAATCGGGACATCCATGTCAATGCCGCCTAAAGTATCAACAATTTTTATAAAGGAATCGAAGTTTACTTTTACGTAATAATCAACCGGTACATCTAAAAAGTCTTCTACGGTTTGAATCGTACCGCTTGCACCACCATATGCATAGGCATGGGCGATTTTATTTTTTCGTTCCTTACTTGGAATGTAGACATATGTGTCACGAGGAATACTTACTAATTTAATAGATTTATCATCTTTGTTTAATGTAGCTAAAAGTAATGCATCTGTTCGGAAAGAACCTCCAAAATCTTTTGTATCCTTTTTCCGTGCTTCGCTTTCATCCACACCCATAATTAAGATAGAAATATTGTCTTCTAAGGGTTTTACCGCTTCTAGGCGTTTGCTAGATTTACTACCGCGATCTAATTCCTTGTAGGCTGCTTGCGCGACATGTTCTGCTTTTATATATAAATACGCTGCATAACCTATTCCCCCAATGAGAATACAAAGAAGGGGGAGTATCAAGAATACAGCGATTCTTCTCCTGCGTTTTTTTCGTTTAGAGCGATGTTGCAAACTGTGAGACATTAGTAATCCTCCTGTTACTATTTTATACATAACTAAAAATGAGCATTCTAAATCGGAAATATTACCATCCAAATGGAAATGACAGATACCCTATGCTACTTGTAACTCTTTTTTAATCAGGTCAAGGGATATGCTGTTTGTTGATTCTTGATATATAAACTGAATGATATTTCCCATTTTCCGCGCTCAGGTTTCTAGAATCGCAAGCGAAAAGGTTGTCTTCCGCAGATCCATCGCACATATACGTAAACTGGGCGATGATCTAAAAATGACAAATGGCTCGTTCACTTCGGACTTGGTAGCCATGAAAGTATACTGTATTTCTAAATTTTCCTGCATGTATTATAATAACATATTTCGTTTCAAGTATTGTTACATGTATCTTACAAGTGAATCATATATCCTCTTGCTTTTTGTCTGTCGGCTTGGTGAGAGAATCACACCGGGCTGAAAAAACTGTTGAGGGTGGAGATTTTTTCGCTGACTTTACGAAAAAAATACTACCCGTTCCTTGCACAACTTTTAGCCTATATTGTGTGTGAAAGGAAGTTTAATCATTTTACACTTTAAGAAAGTATAAAGTTCTAGCTGGAAGATCATTCGACGTAGCGAGAAATTTTAGGAATAAAGTGTAAGTGCAACTACGCTTCTGTCTTCGCCTAACGGCTCGCCAAGCAGCGAGCTTTCTTTATCCTATTGAGAATCATTGAGATTTTGTGCCTTCAATACACCTACAACCATATTTCCGATTTGCCTGCCTAATCTCAAGCCTTCATCATTATCTACTTTAAAATGTACGCCAGCGTACAAACGTGATAAAGCACACTCTTCCATTATATTTTTTATTCCTGCTTCTGATGGAAAGAAATAACTTAACACTGATTCTGCACATCCTGCAACAGTGGCGTGTGCAGAAGGGTAAGATGGAAAACGCAGTGTAGTCAACACAGTGGATAAGTTTCTGCTATATTGATTTGGGCGTGCCACATCCCACAGATATTTAAAATACCATGACATCACAAAAGCATCATTAACAGCAGCGTGAAAATATCCAAGTATTCTGGCAATACGCGGTGATCCTAGGTTGTATTTTGTAGCTAAATTAAAAATCATTGGAATCATATTCTGAGTTGCTTCAACTGTCCCCCAGTATTGTGCGCTGCGTATTTGTTGAGGAGTTATGGATGATAATGTTTGTTCTACAATAGATAACTCTGTTCCCCACTCGATCTCAATAGGATGTTTAATTTTCCAATTAATCCGCTGCCGAAAGGGATCTAGGAATTCATTGTTTCTTTCCCTAAAAATAAAAAACATTGGAAAATATGCTGGTGCTGGATAAGGTTTAGGTAAAGTTTGTTCTCCTTGGTAAGGATATGCTGACCATCTCCGATAATTTGTTCTCATTAAATCCAACCCCTTATTTTATTCCTACTTATTCTTTATGAGTAAGGGTAATAAAATATAGCAGTTTGTTATAAGCTTGTATGATTTGCTAGACATAACTGCCAAGAACGGATTGTATCAAAAATAGGCGAGAATACCCCTTCTTCAAGAGGCGTTAGCGAGTAGGTGGCGGATATCCAGTTAACTTTACTGCATATATTTGGACAAGATTTGGAATTTCCTTCGCTTTAATGTTTTTGATGAAGGGTAATGTTAGAGAAATTTGAAATGAAGATCCTATACAAAGAATGGGGAGATGGAAAGATTCATGGATAGAGGCACTTTTCACATAAAGAAAACTCGCCGATCAGCGAGTTTTCTTTATGAAATTGATTCAAACACAAATAGCCCTAAAAATAAATTTATTTTTTCAGGGCAACCATTTCTATGATGCTAAAGCGCCTTTGGAAGAAAATACTGTCACTGCTCAAGGCTGCTTAGAGCCGCTTCTAGACCGGAATCTTTATATGATGTCTCCCTGAAAACGGCTATGTTTCTTTACTTCACTAAGTGTTTCTTCAATTTCTCTCATATAGTCATTGAAAACATCCATTTTCCCCGCCGTCTCGAAGTTTTGCTTATCGACGGAATTTATGAGAGCGATAACGGCTTTTAGCTTCAAATCATCATAAAATTCAAGTTCTGATTCACCGATAATTTCTCCTTTTACAATTAAACGACCGGTGCTGTCCTCCATATTAAAACTATGCTTTTTTTCGTTTAACTCTTCCATTTTCGCCTCCTTTTCAAGCAGCGCTGCTTTCGATACAGATTTATTTGCCAGCGGTGATATCATGATAAGGCATGATGAGCTTCGCTACCTTTTCGTAGCTCATCGGCCCTATTTCCCTTACTAAACGCGGAATGGCTTTTTCGGGATAACCATAGTCACGAAGAAGTTTTTCTACCTTTTCTGTATTGTTCATTATCCGCACCTCCGCTTTATAGCATTCCCTATTTTGATAAAACAAAGCGGATATAAAAAGAGTTCTGGTAAGGGAATATTCTCTTACTAAAACGGAGAGGGGGATTCCTAATGAGGAAGGTCATAAAGCCCCTTCCCGATTAGGTGCTGATATGCTCATAAGGAATGATTGATTCCTTTCTCTTTTTTAGGCCAAATAAAATAACTTGCAGTGATACACAAATCAACTGCTATAACGAGAACCCATATCTTGATAACTCCATAAAGTGCCTCGATTCTTGAGGGATTTCTTCGGTTAGTAGAATTATTGAGTTCTGATAATAATTCGACCATGTAAGTTCAGAATATATTTTGATTAGAGGAAAACACTAAGAGGAGATTTGATTAAGAGGAGATTTGATTATGGAAACGATTAAAACAACTGACATAAGTTTAGATACATCAAATCCTAAAGAAAAACTAACATCAGCAGAAATGGGAAAGCTTTGGGCAACCTATATGGGAAACAGCATGTCAAAATGTATTTTAAGCTACTATCTTCAACATGTTGAGGACGCTGATATTAAGCGTTTATTGGAAAATTCATTAAAATTATCCAATGAATTCATGAAAACAACCAAAGAAATTTTCATAAAGGAAAACGTCCCCATTCCTCACGGTTTTACAGAAAAAGACGTAAATCTTGGTGCTCCTAGATTATTCGAAGATGAATTCTATGTTCATTATTTGAAATATGCCGCGAAAGCAGGAATGAGTATCTATAACGTAGCAGTACCGTTGGTTTATAGGAAGGATATAAGAGAATTTTATTTGTATTGTATGGATGCTACTATGGCTCTAATGGAACAAATCAAGGCTATATTAATGAATAAAGGATTCATCATAAAACCGCCTTTTATTCCCATACCAGATAAAGTGGAATTTGCTCATCAAAATTTTTTAAATGGCTTCCTTGGACATGTACGACCTCTACACGCATTAGAAATTGCCCATTTGTATGATAATATTGAAAATAATGTAACAAGTAAAGCGCTCATTATGGCATTTGCCCAAGTAGCAAAGGATGAAAAAATTCGGGAATTGTTTGAGAAAGGTAGAGAGCTTACAGCTATAAATATTGAACACTATATGCAGAAGCTACATGATGAACATTTACCTTCGCCATCTTTTGTTGATCATTTAGTTACGACATCTGCATTTGCTCCCTTTTCAGATAAACTCATGTTATTTCATAAGATGGATATGTTTTCAATGAAAATAAGAGCGTTCGGAAATTCAGTGGCTGTAAATGGCAGGCAGGACATAGGGCTGCTTTATAGTAAATCGTTCCTGAAAATTTCCGGATTTGTTAAAGATGCAGCCGAACTTATGATCGAGAACGGGTGGATGGAACAACCACCAGCAGCGGCTGATAGAGAAAAGTTAGCATCTGGCTAATTCCTTTCCCATATTCTTGCATGAACTAATATTTTGTGTTCTGAAACAAAATTATAAGAAAATGGGAATGGTTCAACAAGAAGAGTAAGGCATCCCGTATTGGAATTCTCCTTAGTGTGTTTGGCGGGATGCTTTTTAGATGTTTTTTGTATTGAAGCGTTAGAACGCTTTTTAAAGGTATATGAAGGTACAGTCCTTCTCGTATCCACATGATTGAATGTTTATTGAGCGTGTGGCAGGGGATTTGTGTTCCTTGCCATGGCTGCATTTGGAGCAAGTGAGAAAAGTAACTTTTTAACATCCATTACCAATTGAGTATTTAATATTTGACTTATTCCTCATTAAACACTACAATTTGTAGTGTTTAGGGTTAGACATGCTATGTATAAATGGGGGAGTTCGTCGGACTTAGTAACCTATCAAAATAGTTAAAAGCAGTCATCTAACACTGATAGGGGGCACTGTTTTTCGCTGTTTTTTGGTAAATACATACGTAACCTAATAACTAGGCAATATTTAGACTGAAGCTTTTAACCTTTTGCACTACCTTATGTAGTGCAAATAAGAAGAAAGAAAGGGAAAATGAATCTTTTCCCTTCAATTATCACTGGTAGTTATCTTGCACTTTAAGTGTAAATTTCTAGCTGGGGGATCATTCGACATTCGACGTAGCCGGAAATTTTAGGAACAAAGTGTAAGTGCAACTACACCTCTGTCTTCGCTCAAGGGCAGGGCTCGCCAATCGGTGAGTTTTCTTTATATAAAATCTACGAGAATGGAGTGGGAATAGTTGAAAGCAGAGAAAAAATCGAAGATTGCATCTAAACAAGCTTCTCCTAAGTGGTTTTTTTGGATTGTAGGGGTTTTTAGTCTATGTGTGTTAGGCTTGCTGCTTATAGGGAACTTCTCTAAGACGGAGGCGGCGATTAACTATAAAAACCAGCCTTATATAGGGGATGCGGCTGCTCCAGTAAAAATTGTTGAATTTGGAGATTATAAGTGTCCGGTTTGTAAGAATTTTAATGCTACAAATTTCCCGCAAATTAAGGAAAAGTATGTTGAAACTGGAATCGCGACCTTCTATTTTATGAATGATCCGTTTATCAATACAGACTCTAATCGTTCTGCTCTATTTGCTGAAACTGTTTATCAGGAACTTGGCAACGAGACCTTTTGGAAGTTTCATGACCAATTATACAGCAAACAGCCGGAGGATTCTAAATATGAAGCAATAGACTTATATACAGAATCTTTTCTCAAAGACACATTGAAAGAAGTCGCTAATGATGATGATACCAATAAGGTTATGGAGGCATTTCAGCAGAAAAAAGCAAAATCCGCTTTAGAACAGGATTTGTTGCATGTCAAAAATCTTAAAGTGGATGGGACACCAACTTTATTTATCAATGGAAAGAAATTTGAAGGGAATACATGGGATGAGTTCAACCAGATGGTAGAGGATGCGGCGAAGGAGAAGAAATAACAATGAATCCATTATTCATCGTAGCCTGGCTGACAGCTATCGTGGCTACATTAGGGAGTTTATTTTTTAGCGAGGTTATGCACTTTATTCCTTGCACCCTCTGTTGGTATCAACGGATTTTAATGTACCCATTGACTGTTTTTATTGGAATTGCTTTTTATAATAAAGAGCGAACTATCTATAAGTATGTTCTTCCGCTTTCTATCACTGGAATGCTTGTATCCGGTTATCATTATGGATTACAAAAGATCCCTTTTCTTCAAAAAATCGAGATATGTACAAGTGGTGTTCCTTGTTCAGGACATTATATAAATTGGTTGGGATTTATTACGATACCATTTTTAGCATTTTGTGCATTTACTATTATTACAATCACTATGCTAATGCTCCGAAAGCAGTCTAATGAGGCATAAAAGGAAAAAAATCAGGAGTTGAAAACATCTTGGAGATGTCTATGTCCGCTTGGAGTTAGTGATCAATGGACAAGCTTATTTCCCGGAGAATGCAAGTATCGTGACCTGTCAGGCGATGTTATTATCATTTGAAGAATCTTACACTGAAAAGGCATGCAGGGCGACCTGTATGCCTTTTCAGTGCTTGGTAGGATGAATGGACGAATGTATAACCAAGTTCCTTAAAATCCCCCTAGTACAAACAAAAACACCCTTATCCCCGCATACATATAATAACGAACACTATTTTCGCGGAGGTGAAGGGATGGGGTTATTAGCAGCGATTGCTTATATGCTGAAAGAACTTTTGCTGTTCGTTTCCTATGTCAAGAACAATGCGTTTCCGCAACCGCTCTCGCCTGATGACGAAAGAAGATACTTGGAATTGATGGAGCAAGGTGATGCAAATGCCCGGAATTTGCTAATAGAACATAATCTTCGGCTGGTGGCGCATATTGTCAAGAAGTTTGAAAACACTGGGGAAGATGCAGAAGATTTGATCTCGATTGGAACGATTGGTTTAATTAAAGCGATCGAAAGCTTTTCACAAGGAAAAGGAACGAAGCTGGCAACGTATGCGGCACGGTGTATTGAAAATGAGATTCTGATGCACCTGCGTGCGTTAAAGAAAACAAAGAAGGATGTATCGCTTCATGATCCAATTGGCCAGGACAAAGAAGGAAATGAAATTTCTTTAATTGATATTTTGAAATCAGAGTCTGAGGATGTAATTGATACGATTCAGCTTAGTATGGAGCTTGAGAAAATTAGGGAGTATATTGATGTGCTGGATGAGCGTGAGAAAGAGGTTGTCGTCAACCGATTCGGTCTTGGGATGGAGAAGGAGAAGACGCAGCGGGAAATTGCCAAGGCACTTGGTATTTCAAGAAGCTATGTATCACGGATTGAAAAGCGTGCGCTTATGAAGATGTTTCATGAGTTTGTAAGGGCAGAGAAGGAAAAGAAGGCGAAAGAGTAAAAAGAGGCGCTCCCCAGAGCTTGTTGGGGGCGCCTTTTTTACTCTTTCAGAAAAGATAAATTTCTAGCCGGAAGACAATTCGATACAGAAGGAAATTTCAGGAAAATAATATAAACGTAACTACGCCGCTGTCTTCGCTCAAGGGCAGGGATCGCCAATCCTTATACCTTTTTAACTGTGAAGCTGCTCACCATTAAAAAGGAAAGAAGCAGCAGCAAAGATAGGAGAGCCCAGCCTGGTACAAAGCCAATCAGGAAATAGCCGAGCGTCACGAGACAACCAGCTACAGTAATCGGAACTCCTTGAAAATAGCCATTTGATTCGGATACATTAAAGCGCGCGAGGCGAAAGGCGCCGGATGCTATGTATAATGTAGTGAAAAATACAGCTGGTGCACTATATTCGTGCAGTGCTCCTTGATATAGCAAGAGGGCGGGGGCCACACCGAAGGAAACGAGGTCACACAGCGAATCGAGCTGCTTACCAAGCTCTGATTCAATGCCTAATTTACGAGCGATCATTCCATCAAAACGATCTGACAAAGCAGCCAAAAAAATAAAAATAAGAGCAAGATTCAGTTCGTTTCGGACGGTAAATAATATGGAAGCGCTTCCTAATGATAAGTTAAGCAAAGTGAAGATATTGGCGGTCTGGGATTTGAGCTTCTTAAGTGTAGCATCTAGATTTTCTAGAAAAAACAAAGGCTGTTCACTCCTTATAGATTGAGAATAGATTTTAGAATATAATAGCAATATTGTAAAGAAGAAACACGTATTCGTAAAGACAAATTTTGGGAGGTTTCATATTTGCGGCGTACATTGTATCGATTTTTGATTGAATTAACAAACGGGCGAATCACATCCTATTTGCTACGCAAGTTTGCACAGTCCCGCCTAAGCGCCATGATAATACCATCATATGCAAGAGTATTCCAAATACAACATGGTGAGATGGAAAAAGAATTAAAGGACTACCGCACGCTGCATGAGCTGTTTACAAGAAAGCTAAAGGAGAGCGTGCGTCCTGTTGATCCCGATCCGTTGGTGATTAGCAGTCCGGTTGATGGAGTGTTCGAGGCTTATGGTCCAATTGAAGAATCAACTGACTTTGTTGTAAAAGGCAAGCGTTATTCCCTTATCGACATGCTGGGCAGCGAGGCAGCGGCTTCTGTATATCGAGGCGGTACATATATCGTACTATATTTAAGTCCGAGTCACTATCACCGGATTCATAGTCCGATTAGCGGCGTTGTGCTAAGGAGGTTTGAGCTGGGGAGAAAATCCTATCCGGTTAACAGGCTTGGCCTTGCGTACGGAAGGGAGCCGCTCTCAAAAAATTATCGGGTAGTCACAGAGGTTGCGAGTGAAGGGAAGCAAGTTGCTATCGTCAAGGTTGGTGCGATGTTCGTGAACAGCATCGAATTACTGCATAGAAATGATGCTTTACAAAAAGGAGAAGAAATGGCTTACTTCACATTTGGCTCAACCGTTGTCCTTTTATTCGAGCGCAACATGGTGGAAGTGAATCCAGCTTTGCAACGGGGACAGCAAATCCGGGTAGGACAACGGCTGGCAGTGCAGAAAAGGTTGTAAAGATGCCGATTTTGTGTTAGAAAGAGAAGAGCCCTCTTTTTAGATGGCTCTTTTTCGGTTTTCTTTATGAGAGTAGAAAGTTTTTTAGGCGTTCGCCAGTTGCGTTACTACGGGAGCAATGGTGAGCCTTGTCCGCTTTTCTTACACTTTAAGAAAGTATAAATTTCTAGCCGGGAGACCATTCGACGTAGTGAGAAATTTTAGGAATAAAGTATAAGTGCAACTACGCCTCTGTCTTCGCCCAAGGACAGGGATCGCCAGTCGACGAGTTTTCTTTATCTATGATGAACGCTTTTGATCAAGCTTGTCCTCTAAGGAACGGCGAATAATTTCTTGTTTAATCAGCAGGATGAACTCAGGATTTAATTTCAGCTCTTTTGCTTTATAATAAGATTCAGCAAGTAATTCATCTGATAATTTTTCCATAGTTCCATGCCACCTCCTAAGAAATGATAGAGAAGCTGTCTGTATCGTTTGGTTGAGTATACTGTATCAAAAATATTCCAGTGTCACAACGCCTCGGTTATCCACACCTTGGTGTGGGCAATCTGTGCAAAAATTGTGTGTAATGTTAGAATTGAAAGAAAGCGTTTGAGTGGAAACTGTGTATATATTTATCCACAGAGAGATTTGCAAAAAATGCTGTCGAAAAATTTTTACATAAAATTCCTTTGAAAGAGATGAAAGTATGCTTAAATTATTTTTGCCGAGCGAATATGTGAAGAATGTATATGAAATTTCGCCCTATTCATTGAAAGAACGCGGTATAAAGGGCATCATTACGGATCTTGATAATACGCTTATCGAATGGGATAGACCGAATGCTACGCCAGAGTTGGAACGATGGCTCGAAAGTATGAAGGAGAACGGCATTAAGGTTACGGTTGTATCTAATAATAATGAACAACGAGTAAAGGATTTCGCTGACCCGTTGCTCATTCCATTTATTCATAGCGCTCGTAAGCCAATGAACCGCGCCTTTAAACAGGCATTAGCTACGATGGAGCTTCAGGCGTCGGATGTTGTTGTAATCGGGGATCAGCTGCTTACAGATGTACTTGGAGGCAACCGTCTCGGTTTATATACGATTCTTGTTGTGCCTGTGGCGCAGACAGATGGCTTCGTGACGCGGTTTAATCGGAAGGTTGAGCGGCAGATTATGCGGAATTTAAGACAAAAAGGTTTAATTCAATGGGAGGAATAACGATTGACAGAAGCAATGAAATGTATCGGGTGCGGCGTTTTAGTTCAAACGGAGGATAAACAAGGGATCGGCTATGCGCCGCCATCGGCTTTAGAGAAGGAGCCGCTTATATGTCAGCGTTGTTTTCGTCTAAAGCATTATAACGACATTCAAGATGTATCCTTAACAGATGATGATTTTCTTCGCATTTTGAATGGTATTGGTCAGACGGATGCGCTTGTTGTAAAGATTGTAGATATTTTTGATTTTAACGGAAGCTGGCTGCCGGGTTTGCATCGTTTTGTGGGGGGCAATAAAGTGCTGCTTGTTGGAAACAAAGCGGATCTCATCCCGAAATCTGTGAAGGCGGAAAAAGTAATTCATTGGATGAAGTATAGTGCTAAGCAGCTTGGACTCAAGCCTGAGGATGTATTTTTAATTAGCGCCGCGAAGGGAAACGGTATTGAGGAATTGGCGGGTGCAATTGAGCATTATCGCGAGGGAAAAGATGTCTATGTTGTCGGCTGCACGAATGTTGGGAAATCAACGTTCATTAACCGTATGATCAAGCAGTTTAGTGATGAAACAGAGAACGTGATTACAACATCGCATTTTCCAGGAACAACGCTCGATTTAATTGATATTCCGCTAGATGATGAATCCTCCATGTATGATACACCGGGAATTATTAACCATCATCAAATGGCCCATTTTGTAGATAAGAAAAGCTTAAAGGTGATTACACCAACGAAGGAAGTAAAGGCGATGGTGTTTCAATTGAATGAACAGCAAACGCTCTTTTTTGGCGGATTGGCGCGTCTGGATTATGTGAGCGGCGGCAGACGTTCTTTCGTTTGTTATATGTCCAATCATCTAAAAATCCATCGTACGAAGCTGGAAAAAGCGAACGATCTATATGAAAATCATCTTGGGGAACTGCTAACACCTCCATCAGGAGAAGAATTGAAGGAGTTTCCGGAGCTTGTAAAGCATGAATTTACAATTCATGAAAGAAAAACGGATATTGTATTCTCTGGATTAGGCTGGGTGACAGTAAATGAACCGGGCGCGAAGGTTGTTGTACATGTGCCAAAAGGTGTGGGTGCTTCACTGCGGAGGTCTTTGATTTAATACCTTTTAGAATTCTGATGATCTTCTTGCAAAAAATACAAATAGGCAAATGGAGAGAAGAATATGAAACAGCTATACGGTGTAATTGGCAATCCAATTGGGCATTCTTTATCACCGCATATGCACAATGATGCATTTGCTGCTTTAGGAATTGATGCGCATTATCATGCGTTTGCGATTGAGGAGGAAAAGCTTGGGGATGCAGTGAAGGGCTTTAAAGCCATTGGGCTGTCAGGTTTCAATGTGACAACTCCTCATAAAGTGAATATTATGCAATATTTAGATGAAATTGATGAGCTAGCGCGGCAAATTGGTGCGGTGAACACGGTTGTGAATCGCGATGGAAAGCTAATAGGCTATAATACGGACGGAATAGGGTATGTTCGTTCGTTGCAGTCTATAAGTAAGGAGCCGCTCCATCAAAAGCGTATTTTAATTATCGGAGCGGGCGGAGCAAGCCGTGCCATTTTTTTCACGCTTGCATCAATGGGCGTTGCAGTTGTTGATATTGCGAATCGGACGCTTGAAAAAGCTGCAGAGCTCATTCAATCGTGCCGCTACAGCATACAAGCCGAGGCGCTTACAATGCAGCAGGCGCAAGATCGTCATCATGAATATGATATTATTATTCAAACGACAACTCTCGGGATGTATCCGCATGTACAGGATACTCCTTTACAGCTGCAACAGCTAAAAGAAGGCGCGATCGTTTCAGATATTATCTATAATCCACGCCAAACAGCGTTGCTTCAAGCTGCGCAGCAGCATGGAGCAGTGATTCAAAACGGCATTGATATGTTTGTATATCAAGGCGCGATGGCGTTTGAAATGTGGACAAGTCAATGGCCGGATGTAGAGCGGATGAAACAAATTGTCATAACAAAGCTTGGAGGATAAATTTATGTTAACAGGAAAACAAAAACGGTATTTGCGCTCGCAGGCGCACCATCTCACACCGATTTTCCAAGTCGGTAAAGGCGGCGTGAACGAGCATTTGATTAAGCATATTCAAGAGGCAATTGAAACACGAGAGTTAATTAAGGTAAGTGTGTTGCAAAACTGCGAGGAAGATCGTCACGAGGTTGCGGAGGAATTGTCTAGCGGCGCGGGAGCGGAACTGGTGCAGGTAATTGGAAGTACGATTGTGTTATATAAGGAATCGCAGGATCATAAACAAATCGTTCTGCCATGAAGAGAATTGGTATAATTGGCGGTACGTTCGATCCGCCGCATAATGGGCATTTGTTGATAGCTAACGAGGTGTACGATGCTTTGCGGTTGGATGAAGTGTGGTTTATGCCGAATGCTTCCCCGCCGCATAAGCTGGAGAAGCATGTGACAAGCACACATGATCGGGTTGAGATGCTGAAGCTTGCGATTGAAGGGGAGCCGTATTTCTCCCTTTGTCTTGTCGAATTAGAGCGTCAAGGACCTTCTTACACATACGATACAATGCTAGAGCTTAAGGAAGCACATCCAGATACTAGCTTTTACTTTATCATTGGCGGCGATATGGTGGAATATTTGCCGAAATGGTATCGGGTTGAAGGGCTGCTTGCGCTCGCCACCTTCGTCGGAGTGACGCGCCCTGGATACACATTGTCGTCTCCATATGATATAGTTACACTGGAAATACCGGAATTTTCCGTGTCCTCTTCGTTAATCCGCGAACGATTTATGAAGGGGAGAACAACTCGTTATTTGCTTCCGGAAAAGGTTCAGGATTATATTGAGAGGAATGGGGTATATGGAGCGGCAGCAAGCATTGGAAATCGTCCGCAAGCAAATGCATGAAAAGCGCTACATTCATACAATCGGTGTAATGGAAACGGCCATTGAGCTTGCCGAAATATATGGGGCTGATGTGAAAAAGGCGGAATTGGCTGCCATTTTTCATGATTACGCAAAGTGCAGGCCGATTGCGGAAATGGAACAAATTATCAAGGAACAGAATATGCCGCAAGATTTATTGGAGCATAATAAGGAATTATGGCATGCTCCTGTTGGTGCCTATCTGGTGGAAAAAGAAGTCGGCATAACTGACTATGAAATTTTACAGGCCATTACGTATCATACAAGCGGACACGAGAATATGACGCTGCTAGATACTATTATTTACGTGGCTGATTATATCGAGCCAGGCCGGAAATTTTCCGGGGTTGAGGACGTGAGAGTGTTGGCTCGCACAAATTTGCGGGCGGCACTCCTGCAGGCGGTAAAGAATACGATTGGGTTTCTAATGAAGAAAGACCAAACGATTTATCCGCTCACGTTCTACACGTATAATGCATTGCTCAAGGAGGAACAAGCT
The DNA here is from genome assembly GCF_038440375.1 of Bacillus sp. OTU530. Classification (NCBI taxonomy): domain Bacteria; kingdom Bacillati; phylum Bacillota; class Bacilli; order Caryophanales; family Bacillaceae; genus Bacillus; species Bacillus sp. OTU530. The sequence continues at coordinate 70,995 of NZ_JASATP010000008.1, read as the reverse complement.
GAATGAATGAACAACAACTATTGACAGTAGCAGCTAGAGCAGCTGATGATAAAAAAGCAGAGGACATTATTGTTTTAAATATGCAAGGCGTCTCGCCGGTTGCGGATTATTTCTTAATCTGCCATGGTAACTCTGACAAGCAAGTACAAGCGATTGCTCGCGAAATGAAGGAAAAAGCGCATGAACATGGATTTCATGTAAAGCGTATTGAAGGATTTGATGAAGCAAAGTGGATTCTTGTTGATTTAGGTGATGTCATCGCACACGTGTTTCATAAGGAGGAACGAAGCTATTACAATTTAGAAAGACTTTGGGGCGATGTTCCGCGCGAGGATATAACGGAAGCGTTGAGTCAATGAGCTATGGACAATTTGCTCTGCTGTACGACGAACTGATGAGCGATATGCCTTATGACAAGTGGGTTGCATTTGTCGACGCGAGGCGGAGAGAAGCAGGAGTATCCGGTACTTCCTTGTTGGATCTTGCTTGCGGCACGGGCAATATTGCATTGCCGCTTGCCAAGGCTGGCTATCAAGTAACAGGTGTGGATTTATCGGATGATATGCTCACAATCGCACAGCAAAAGCTAGCTGCAGCAGAAGTAAGCCTTTCGCTCTATCAGCAGGATATGAGAGAGCTGGAGCTTCCGCAGACGTTTGACATTGTGACGATCTTTTGTGACTCCTTAAATTATATAACAGAAGAAGAGGACGTGAAAGAAACGTTCTCTCGCGTATACCGTCATGTAAAGGAAAATGGTTTGTTTTTATTTGATGTTCATTCTCTCTATAAAATGCACCATATTTTTCTAAATGAAACGTATACCATTAATGAAGAGGATGTCGCACTTATTTGGCATTGTTTTGAGGGTGAAAAACCAAACAGTGTGGAGCACGAGCTTACCTTTTTCGTAAAGGATGATGGGGATATCTATCGGCGTTTTGAGGAGTTTCATGTGCAGCGTACATACGAGCTAGAGCAGCTGCAGCATTGGCTGGAGGAAGCTGGATTTCAGCTGATAGGCATCACGGGAGACTTTGAAGTTAAAGGATCGGTTACTGATACAACTGAGCGCGTCTTCTTTACAGCGCAAAAAAAACGTGCGTAGCAATAGGCACATTTTATGGTTAGTAAAAAGGGTCGGTGCATCAGTAACGAGAATGCAGTCGACCCTTTGAATTGAATTTTTCGTCTTTTTTAAATTTTGTAGAAGGAAATGCGACAGGTTTGTCGTACATATAATTAGCAGTCCTCAAATTGCTCACTTACCATTTCTATATCCTCTTTGAACTTCGTATGGGTGCGCTGAAACACATGCTCAAATACTTCTCCTAATTCCTCCTCCAGCACTTTAATTCCCTCTCCAGTAATACCGCCCTTAACACAAACCTTCTTTTGTAATGTCGGGAGTGTGAAAATTTCCTTTTCGAGCAGCTTCCCCATCCCAATTAACATCCCGCTAGCTAATAGAGTTGCCTTCTCTTGCGTAATGTTTGTTTCCTGTACTGCCGCATCGACAAACCTCTGTAATAAATAGCTAAAAAAGGCTGGACCGCAGCTGACAATGTCTGAGGCTACGCGTGTAATATCCTCGTCAATGATTGTGGGAGCAGAGATACCTGAGAACAGGGTGATGATGGTATCCTTCCATTTCTTTGAGCATCGTTCCCCGAACGTACAAAGTGAAACGCCGGATAATGCCCGGTTTGTAATGCTTGGAATGACGCGAGCCACGTGACAGTCGACAAGGGATTCTAATTGCTCTGTACTAATGGGACTTGTAATGGAGACAAGACATTTATCCTTTGTAAAGGAAGAAGCAGCCTCCTTTAAAATGGGATATATTTCAAGAGGTCTTGCACAAATGAAAATGATATCGGATTGTTCAATTACATCCTCTACCGTTTCCCCTACTCTAATGGTCGGATATTTTTCTTTTATGAGAAATGCTTTTGCTTGTGTTCGGTTAATAATCGTAAAACACGAAGGCTTGACCATACGTGCTTCAATGAATGCGTCAATGAGAATGCGCCCCATATTTCCGGTCCCAATCATTCCTATGTTCATTGCTCCATCCCCTCCTTTGCAATAGCTTTCTCCTAAACAATATGAGTTGTTTTCACGATTTATGAGTTTCGAATAACGGAAAGGAGCACGAAAAAATGGAACGATATACAAAATGGGGTGTACTTGCTGCCGTTATCCTTCTGCTTTTGTTTTTGTTTTATTGGCAAACGGATCGGGAGAAACAAAAGGATCCCCTTCCAATTGTTTCAAAGCAGGAGCAACAAACAGAAGCAGCGGAGCCGGAGACATCTTTCGTTATTGCTGATATTAAAGGAGCGGTAAAAAATGCAGGCGTATATGAACTGCCAAATGGTTCGCGCGTAAAGGAGGCAATTGAAAGAGCAGGCGGCCTGCTGCCGGATGCGGAAACAGGAAGCATCAATTTAGCACAACTAGTGCACGACCAAATGATGATTGTTGTGCCAAAAAAAGGGGAGCAGCCGCTTTTTCCTCCTTCTAGCGAGGGAGGAAAGGTGGCCATTAATATTGCGACAAAGGAGGAGTTGGAGAAAATTCCAGGAATTGGACCAAAAAAAGCAGAAAGCATTCTGCGCTATCGTGAGGAGCACGGTTCATTTCAGAAATTTGAGGATTTGCTAGAAGTGGAGGGGATTGGTGAGAAATCGCTGGAGAAGCTGAAGGACGAGATTATCGTTCCGTGAATGATTGACGCCTTAAGATGCTCTCTGTACACTAAAGGAAACAAACTACTATAAGGTGTGTGCAAGATGAACAGAATTTCATGGGATCAGTATTTTATGACACAAAGCCATTTACTTTCATTACGGAGTACCTGCACCCGTCTTGCCGTTGGGGCAACGATTGTGCGTGATAAACGTATTATTGCCGGCGGCTACAATGGTTCAATTGCCGGAGGGGTACATTGCGCAGATGAAGGATGCTACGTGATTGATAACCATTGCGTCCGTACTGTGCATGCTGAGGTGAATGCACTGTTGCAGTGTGCTAAATTTGGTGCGAAAACCGAGGGAGCGGAAATGTATGTTACGCATTTCCCATGCTTACATTGCTGCAAGGCGATTATTCAAAGTGGGATTACAGCGGTATACTATGCACAGGAGTATAAAAATCATCCATATGCGGTTGAATTGTTTCAGCAAGCGGGGGTAAAGGTGCGGCATGTTCCGCTTGCATATACAGTTACAACGCTGGAGGAAAAGGATATGGCTTCACAGCTTAGGGACTTGCTATCTACTGTAGATGAACAAACAGAGCCGGAGGACTTGTGGAGGCTGCTACAGGAAGCAAAACAATTGCTAAAGAGGTGAACAAGTTGCGCAATCAATGGGGGTATGCCGCAATTGCTGCTATGTTCGGCATTGCGGCAGCCTGCTCTCATGCTTCGGCGGTTTCTGTTACAGCTGCCGCTGCTTACGTTGTATATTGCTTTTGGAGGCTAAGAAAAGGACCTTTTATTATCTGTCTTATAAGCTTATGTGTATGTTTTATTTATACAAATGAAATTGAGAGAAATAATCAACCTTCCCACTCCTCATCTATGGCCCCGCTATCCGCTGTTATTGTATCTTCTCCCATAATAGATGGAGACAAGCTCTCATTTACTGCAAAAACAACGAAGCAGGAAAAGCTTCGCATGGTTTATACTATTTCATCGCCTGAAGAAAAGGAAGCATTAAAGGATATGCGAGCCGGAATGGTTTGTATGTTTACAGGAGAACGGGATGCTCCGCAGCCTGCCCGAAATTTCGGTTCCTTTGACTATAAGGAGTATTTACATAGGCAACATATTCATTCCATCTATAACATCTCCGCTTTTTCCTCCTGTTATGAAGACCCTTCCTTTTGGCAATGGCTGTTCTCCATCCGCCAACAGGCTGTACAATATGTGCAGGACAACTTCTCTGGGGACGCAGCCAGCTTTATTAACGCGCTTGTATACGGTGATAGGCAGGCTATATCATCAGAGATAGAGGAAAGCTATCAACAACTCGGTCTTATTCATTTACTTGCCATTTCTGGATCCCATATTACGGTCCTGATTGCCGCATGCTATTATGTGCTGCTTCGTCTTGGTAGTACACGAGAGACAGCAACGGTATTATTGCTTATCGTCATTCCATTGTATATGTATATGGCGGGCGCATCGCCCTCTGTTGTGCGCGCTTCCGTTACAGCTGTTGTGGTGTTGTCATGTTTATTATTTTCTGCGCGCATATCAGGTATAGATGCGCTTAGTCTTTCTGCAATTTGTATGCTTATGTTCGATCCGTATGTGTTGTTCGATATCGGCTTTCAGTTTTCTTTTTCCGCAACCTTTGTCCTGCTTCTTTCATCGACCTCTATTTTATCATCGGAAAAATCTATGCTGCATAATATGTGGAATGTTGCTGTAGCGGCTCAGCTTGCTTCTCTCCCGATTTCTCTTCACTATTTCGGACAAATTTCCCCGTATAGTATTATATTTAACCTCATCTACGTTCCGTTTTTGTCATTTATTATCCTGCCCCTCTGTCTTTGTGCGTTATTTTTGTCTATGTTCCTTCCTTTCGTTAGTCAATGGATTGAAACGGTGCTTTCCTTGCTCTTGTCCATTTCTAATAAAGTACTATTTCTTTCTGAGAAGCTGCCATACAACAAGCTCATATTTGGCCAAGCACCTGCGTGGCTGACAGTATGTTATTGCATCGTTATTTTAGTTCTTTTCACAGCATGGGAGGACAAGCGGAGGAAAAGATACGTTCTGCCAGTTGGAGGAGGCTTGATATTGCTTTTAACAGCGCAGTATCTGTTTCCCTACTTCAATCCATATGGAAATATTACTTTCTTGGATGTGGGACAAGGCGATGCGATTTTAATCCAGCTTCCTTATGCAAAAGGGACATATATGATTGATACAGGAGGTGCCATTGCGTTACCGAAGCAAGCGTGGCAAAAGCGGAAAAATGAATTCTCAGTGGGAGATGATATTGTCGTTCCATATTTACAAAGCAAGGGAATTCGCAGGATAGATAAGCTCATTTTGACTCATGGCGATGCAGATCATGTTGGTGCTGCTTTGGAAGTGTTATCCTCTGTACGGGTGGGAGAAGTCGTGCTTGGAAGAAAAAACAGCTATTCCGATATGGAGCAGCAGATTTTGCAGGGCGCGCAGCAAAAAGGAGTGCGGATTGTATTGGCAGGAAACGGAATGAAGTGGAGGAACAGCGATGCGTATTTTGAGGTGCTATCCCCCTTTGGGGAGGAAGAGAAAGAGAATGATCAATCCGTTGTGCTGCGCGCAAGAGTCGGCGGACTTACATGGCTGTTTACGGGTGATTTAGAGGAGAGGGGAGAAGAGCAGTTAATCACATCATATAACAATCTAAGTGCCGATGTGCTAAAGGTTGGTCATCATGGAAGTAAAACCTCTACGTCAGATGTGCTGTTAGAGACCGTGCAGCCGCGTGTAGCGATTATTTCCGTCGGGCGCAAAAATCGATACGGTCATCCGCATGAGGAGGTGCTACAAAGGCTTAGGCGGCATGGAGCGGCGATTTGGAGAACGGATGAGGACGGAGCAATCACATATATTTTTTCAAAAGGGAAGGGAACGTTTCGCACAAGGATTACATATGATGAAAGCACAGCAGGTGGGAGATAGAGAAAACACGCCAATTGGCGAAGGCAGGGGCGTAGTTGCACTTTATTCCTAAAACAAAAAAAGACTGCATGGAGCAGTCTTTTACGAGCCGATGAATTTAATAACGGTTGCGATGATAAATACCGTTGCAAAGAATCCGAAAGAGACAACAAAACCTACCCCTGAGTCAGTAGCGTCATTCCGTTTGCTTTGAACGTTCTTTTCAAATTCATTCATCTTGACCCCTCCCAACTTGTCAATTTTAGTATAAAATATTGTCAGAAAAAAATCTACAATTTACCTTTTTCTTTCCATGCCTGTAAACTGTTGTCACTTATACTTATAAAGCAGGAGTAAACAATAACAGTACATCATTACCGTTACTGCATAAGAAGCCCGGGACTTATTCGGTAGCGTTTTTATATAGATGCAGGAACGGGTGCTTCGCCCGTTCCTTTATCCAACTATAAGAGTATATCACTTGCTTCTAGCCTCTCTTTGCAGGACAAAAAATGTCTTCTACGATGGATAAAGAAAACTTGCCGATGAGCGAACTCTGCCTTTGGACGAAGACAGAGGTGTAGTTGCCCTTATAGCTTGTTCCTAAAATCCCCTGATACGTCGAATTCAATTCGAGCTGGAAATTTATCTTTTCTTGCAGTGGAACAAATGCGGGCTTCAGTAAAATAGACTTTACTTGCTATGGAAGCACAGATGGAACGTATTTGCCTTTCTTATTGTAAAAGGAAAAATATATAGGTAGTATACATATATACGTAACAAGTTGAGGAGAGGCACATGAACGACTTACATAAAAATTTCAAGAAAAAGCAATTTGTACCTATATATTTGCTGTATGGTACAGAAATATATTTTATCAATGAAACGATAAATGTACTATTAGCAGAAGCGCTTGAGGAAGAGGATCGCGAACTAAATACTGTTACATATGATTTAGACGAAGTCTATTTAGAAGATGTTATTGAAGATGCCCATACCCTTCCATTTTTTGGAGAACGAAAGGTTATTCTTGTGAAGTCGCCTTATTTTTTAACTTCACAAAAGGAAAAGCTAGAGCAAAATGTGAAGGTGCTTGAGAAATATATAAGTGAGCCATCACCATTTTCCATTTTGGTGTTTATTGCTCCGTTTGAAAAGCTGGATGAACGAAAAAAAATTACAAAGCTGCTGAAAAAGGAAGCAGAAGTGCTGGAAGCAAATGCCCTGCAAGGACAAGATATACGAGCTTGGATTGCGAATCAAGGAACCGAGCAGCGTGTGCAAATAGATAGCGATGCGATAGATTTGCTGCTTGAGCTTGTTGGCAACAATATGCTGCTGTTATCGCAGGAAATACAAAAACTCCTTTTATACGCTGGTGTAGACAGTGTAATTAACCGGGAAATTGTGGCGCAGCTTGTTCCAAAATCGGCGGAGCAAAGCGTTTTTTCACTTGTAGAGCGGGTAGTGCAGAGGGATATTGCCGGGGCAATGAGAATGCTGGAGGAGCTGCTTATGCAGCAAGAGGAGCCAATTAAAATATTGGCGCTTTTGGCAAATCAATTCCGGCTCCTGTATCAAGTAAAGGAGCTGCAACAGAGGGGATATGCTCAAAACCAAGCAGCGTCCCATCTTGGTGTGCATCCGTATAGGGTAAAGCTGGCTATGGGCCAGGCGCAGCGCTTTTCATTTCAAGAGCTGCGAAGTATTATAGATCACTTGGCCGATGCAGATTATGATATGAAAACAGGGAAGCTGAATAAGCGACTTGTACTGGAAATCTTTTTAATGCGCTTGAGTCATAAATAGAGAAAAAAAGTTCATGCGGAGCTGCCGCATGAACTTTTTTACACTGTACGAAAGTATAAATTTCCAGCTAGAAGCGAATTCGATGTAGCAGGAAATTTTTAGATTTTCATAGTTAAAAAGAAAAAAACGACCTATATGAGGTCGTCGTTTTGTACATTACGCGTTTTGTACGCTCAATCTCTTCGCTAGACGAGATTTTTTACGAGCAGCAGCGTTTTTGTGGATTAAACCTTTAGTAGCAGCTTTATCAAGCTTTTTCGCAGCAGTTGCGAAAGCAGCTTTTGCAGTTTCTAAGTCATTATTGTTAAGTGCAGCTTCAACAGTCTTAACCGCTGTGCGAACTTCAGACTTTTGAGAAGCATTTTGTGCACGACGCTCTTCACTGATCTTAGCGCGTTTGATAGCAGATTTAATGTTTGCCATATCTTTCACCTCCCTGGTGCAATCGAGTAACTCGATTCTTACATAGAACAAGGAACATTCTATCAAACGTATTGGATAAATGCAATAGTGAAACGAAATGAATTTTGTACAAACAGAGACTTTTTCGAAGAATGTTTCTTGCTGTTTTTGGAAATTCTAATTTTATTCATATTAGGGGGGGAATTAGCAATGAGTGAATCTCTCGATTTAAGCAAGTATTCTGTTCGTACTGATTTGGCGGTGGAAGCACATGAGATGCTGATGGAGCAGGAGGAAGCACAACGCTCTATTAATGGTGTCATCGTAAAGGAGCGGGACGAAGACGGCATTACCATCACAAAGGTAACAATTGATGAAAATGGCACTGAGGCAATGGGGAAAAAGCCGGGGAACTATTTAACGTTGGAAGTGCAAGGAATTCGTCAGCAGGACACAGAACTGCAGCAAAAGGTGGAGCAAGTATTTGCGAAGGAATTTGCGCACTTTTTAAAAGAGATTGGGATTAGCGATAATGCGAGCTGTTTGGTTGTTGGACTTGGTAATTGGAATGTTACCCCTGATGCACTTGGACCGATTGTAGTGGAAAATACGCTTGTCACACGTCATTTGTTCGAGCTTCAGCCTGAGCAGATCGAGGAGGGCTTTCGGCCAGTGAGTGCGCTTCGTCCTGGCGTAATGGGGATCACCGGTATTGAAACGAGCGATATTATTTTTGGAGTTGTTGAGAAAACAAAACCGGATTTTATAATTGCGATTGATGCATTGGCGGCACGTTCGATTCAGCGGGTAAATAGTACGATTCAAATTTCGGATACTGGCATTCATCCCGGTTCCGGCATTGGAAATAAACGCAAGGAATTAAGTAAAGAAACGCTAGGTATTCCGGTGATTGCAATCGGTGTGCCGACCGTTGTTGATGCGGTTTCCATTACAAGTGATACAATCGATTTTATTTTAAAGCATTTCGGGCGTGAAATGAAGGAAGGCGATAAGCCGTCACGTTCGTTACTTCCGGCAGGCTTTTCTTTCGGTGGCCGAAAAAAGCTGACAGAGGACGATATGCCGGGTGAAAAGGAGCGAAATATGTTTCTAGGTGTCGTTGGAACGCTCGAAGAAGAGGAGAAACGGCGACTCATTCATGAGGTGCTCTCTCCGTTAGGACATAACTTGATGGTAACACCGAAGGAAGTGGATACTTTTATTGAGGATATGGCTAATGTGATTGCAAGCGGCTTAAACGCTGCCCTGCACCATCAAATTGATCAAGATAATGCGGGCGCCTATACCCATTAAAACCGTGTTGCAGCAACACGGTTTTTTTACACTGTACGAAAGTATACAGTATAAGGGCAACTACGCCTCTGTCTTCGCCTAAAGGCAGGGATCGCCAATCAGCTATTTTTTTCTTAGCAAGATAAGGAAGTATAACTTTTCGGGGGGATGTCTAGCTCCCAAGGCCCAAAATGGCATCGTAGGGCTGAACCTCCACTGCCATAAAAGGCGGGCCTTGTCCGCTTTTCTTAAGGAGGTGCGATGATGAAGACATTTTTGATGAGATGCTTAATCTTAATAAGCATTTTATTCGTAGCTGTGCTCGCCGGCATGCAGCTTGCGAATGATGGGTTAAAGAGAATGAAAGGCTATAATGATCCAACCTATGAACAGGTTGCCCATATTACGGGTACAGAAAATGGGAATGTAGAGGCTACGCTTCTTGGCAATACGTTTATAATTGAAGAAAAGCAAAAGGAGCTGGAGCGTTTAAAAACCTTTAATGTGTTTTCCAGACTAGGAGAGGGAGTAACGGCCGGGGTACAAAAAGCTGCGCAGGTCTCTATGAATGCATTTGCTCAGAAGGTTCAAGATATTTTTCAAGAAATCAGGAAGTAACAGCCAAAAGGCGATCACATCTTAATTCTTCGCATTTTCTTTTTACATGAAACGAGCATATCATATAGGTAGGGGTACCGTTTCCATTACTTTTCGTTGAATCTTTACAATCGTATTGATATAATCAAAAGCAGTGTATGTTGGCGACTTTAGTAGGAGTGAGAAACAATGAATCAAGAAGAACGAGCAAATAGGCAATCCCGCATTCGTAATTTTTCCATTATTGCCCACATTGATCATGGGAAATCTACGTTAGCGGATCGTATTTTAGAAAAAACAAATGCGCTATCGCAGCGTGAAATGAAGGCGCAGCTGTTGGATTCTATGGATTTGGAGCGCGAACGCGGAATCACAATTAAGCTGAATGCGGTGCAGTTAAACTATAAAGCAAAAGATGGTCAAGATTATATTATGCATCTAATTGATACGCCTGGTCACGTCGACTTTACGTACGAGGTATCACGCAGTTTGGCGGCGTGTGAAGGAGCGATTCTTGTTGTAGATGCGGCACAAGGGATCGAGGCGCAAACATTGGCGAACGTATATCTTGCGCTTGATAACAATCTTGAAATCCTTCCTGTTATTAACAAAATTGACTTACCAAGTGCTGATCCTGAGCGGGTTCGTCAAGAGGTTGAGGATGTCATTGGATTAGATGCGTCCGAGGCGGTGCTTGCTTCTGCAAAGGCTGGCATCGGTATTGAAGAAATTTTGGAGCAAATTGTAGAAAAGGTACCAGCTCCTGCCGGTGACCCAGAGGCACCGCTGCAAGCGCTGATTTTTGACTCCCTGTACGATGCGTATCGCGGCGTTGTCGCGTATATTCGTGTTGTAAACGGTACGGTGAAGGTTGGCGATAAAGTTCGCATGATGGCAACAGGAGCCGAGTTTGAAGTAACCGAGGTGGGCGTATTTACACCTAAAACGGTTTTACGCGATGAATTATCAGTTGGAGATGTAGGCTTCTTAACTGCATCTATTCGAAATGTCGGCGATACGCGCGTTGGGGATACGATTACGCATGCGAAGCGTCAAGCAGCGGAGCCGCTTCCAGGATACCGTAAGCTGAACCCGATGGTGTTTTGTGGTCTTTATCCAATTGATACAGCTCGTTATAATGACTTGCGCGAGGCGCTCGAAAAGCTGCAGCTGAACGACTCTGCCCTTCAATTTGAGCCAGAAACTTCTCAAGCGCTTGGCTTTGGTTTCCGTTGCGGCTTCTTAGGCTTGCTTCATATGGAAATTATTCAAGAGCGCATTGAGCGCGAGTTTAAGATTGATCTAATTACAACCGCACCAAGCGTTATTTATACAGTACATCTGACAAATGGAGAACAGCTCACAGTAGATAACCCGTCTAATATGCCGGATCCACAAGCCATTGACCGTGTAGAGGAGCCGTATGTAAAAGCAACTGTTATGGTGCCAAATGACTTCGTCGGTGCGGTGATGGAGATTTGTCAGGGAAAACGCGGCACGTTCATTGATATGCAATATTTGGATGAAACGCGTGTGACGCTGACATATGAAATTCCGCTTTCAGAAATTGTGTATGATTTCTTTGATCAGCTGAAATCCAGCACAAAAGGCTATGCATCTTTTGACTATGAGCTTATTGGCTATAAGGCGTCTAAGCTTGTGAAGATGGATATCGTATTGAATGGAGAGACGGTGGATGCCTTGTCCTTTATCGTGCATCGCGACTCTGCGTATGATCGTGGTAAGGTAATCGTTGAAAAGCTGAAGGAGCTTATTCCACGGCAGCAATTTGAGGTACCGATTCAAGCGGCAATCGGAAATAAAATTGTTGCTCGTTCGACCATTAAGGCGATGCGCAAAAACGTATTGGCAAAATGCTATGGCGGTGATATTTCCCGTAAGCGTAAGCTGTTAGAGAAGCAAAAAGAAGGTAAAAAGCGCATGAAGTCTGTCGGCTCTGTAGAGGTGCCGCAGGAGGCGTTCATGGCTGTTTTACGAATGGATGAGAAGTAAAATTCATCAGCGTTTTAGCGAATTCACAGGTGTAGTTTCACCTGCACTGTGTTCCTAAAGTTTCCTGCTTTGTCGAGTTTTCTTCTAGCTGGCAATTTATATTTTCCTACAGTGTAAATAGAAATCGGGAAGCCGCACGAGCTGCGGCTTCTTTTCGTTACGAGTACAGCTGGCTTTGCTCGTAACCATTAGGAAGGAGAAGATTTGATGATCCAATCCGCTTATATCCACATTCCGTTTTGTCAGCATATCTGTCATTACTGCGATTTTAATAAAATGTTTATTGACCGACAGCCGGTGGATCAGTATTTGGATTACTTGGAGAAAGAGATTGAAAATACGGTGCAGCAGGTTCCGTTTGGACAGCTGCAAACGATTTTTGTTGGCGGCGGAACACCAACTGCTCTTAACATGAAGCAAACCGAGCGCCTTCTTTCCATTATTGATAAGCATTTGCGACCTAAAGCGACCGAGTATGAGCTGACATTTGAAGCCAATCCCGGTGATGTACCGAAGGAGAAGCTGAAGCTATTAATTGAAGGCGGTGTGAATCGTCTAAGTTTTGGTGTACAAACGTTTCAGGAGAGTCTGCTGAAAAAGCTTGGGCGCACGCATACGAGGCAGGACGTAGTGAAATCGGTAGAGGATGCAAAAGCTGCCGGATTTTTCAACATAAATCTAGATTTGATTTACGCGTTGCCGACACAAACTATCCAGGACGTTCGGGAAACGCTTCAGGAAGCATATGCATTAGATGTGCCGCATTTTTCAGCCTACTCGTTAATTGTTGAACCAAAAACGGTATTTTACAACATGATGCAAAAAGGAAAGCTGCCGTTGCCAAGCGAAGAGCATGAGGCCCAAATGTATGAAATCGTCATGGATGAGATGGAGAAAAACGGTTATCATCAATATGAAATTAGCAATTTTTCAAAAGCGGGATATGAAAGCCGTCATAATCTTACGTATTGGAACAATGAGGAATATTATGGATTTGGTGCAGGAGCGCACGGGTATACGGCTGGAAAGCGTACACAAAATGCAGGGCCGTTAAAAAAATATTTCACCGCAATTGATGAAACAGGTTTTCCGTATGTGAGCGCACATCCGGTGACCAAGCAGGAGCAAATGGAGGAGGAATTATTTTTAGGCCTTCGGAAAACAGAGGGTGTAAGTAAGGATACATTCCTGCAAAAGTTTGGCCTGCGCCTAGACGCTATATTTCAAAAGCAAATTGAAAAGCAGACGCGTCTTGGATTAATTGAGGAGACAGCGGAGGCCATTCGATTGACACGGAAGGGCAAGCTGCTTGGAAATGAAGTATTTCAGTCTTTTCTTATTGATGAATCTTAATAGCTTTTGCATTGACAACGGAGCGCTAATTTTGGTAATTTAGTATTAGAATTAGCACTCGAAAGAATAGAGTGCTAACAGAGGTGATTGTACATGCTTACCGACCGTCAGCTCTTAATTTTGCAAATTATCATTGATGATTTTATTCGTTCGGCACAGCCTGTCGGGTCGCGCACACTTTCTAAGAAAGAGGAAATTACCTTCAGCTCTGCGACGATTCGAAATGAGATGGCTGATTTAGAGGAGTTAGGATTTATTGAAAAAACGCATAGCTCCTCTGGGCGTGTTCCTTCTGAGAAGGGATACAGATTTTATGTAGATCACCTCCTTGCGCCGCAGCACTTGCCGCAACAGGAAATTGTACAGGTCAAAGGATTGTTCGCCGAGAAGATTTTTGAAATGGAAAAGCTTGCGCAGCAATCGGCAGAGATTTTGTCTGACCTAACGAGCTATACCTCGATTGTGCTTGGACCAAAGGTGGGCGAGAATAGGCTGAAAAGCGTGCAAATTGTTCCAATTGGTCCGCAAACAGCTGTAGCTATTATTGTTACCGATACAGGCCATGTGCAAAACAAGACGATTACTGTGCCAGCTAACGTTGAGCTCAGTGATTTAGAGAAAATGGTAAATATTTTAAACGACAAGCTCGTAGGTATTCCCATTTCCGAATTGCACAATAAGATTTTTAAAGAAATTGTCACTGTTCTTCGTCAGCATATCCAAAGCTACGATGCGGTGGTGAAAATGCTCGATGGCACATTCAAGTTTCCGTTATCAGAAAAGATGTATCTAGGCGGAAAAACCAATATGCTATCGCAGCCGGAGTTCCATGATATTAATAAAATTCGTTCTCTTTTAATGATGATGGAGCACGAACAGGAGCTGTACAGCATGCTGCGTGATAAGCATTCAGGTATTCAAGTAAGAATCGGCCGCGAGAACGGTTCATCCGCTATGGAGGATTGCAGCTTAATTACAGCTACGTATTCGATAGGGGAAGAACAGCTTGGCACGATTGCGATTTTGGGACCAACTAGAATGCACTATTCTCGTGTTATTAGCTTGCTGCAGCTATTTACAGGTCAACTGACCAAAGTATTTCAAGGCTTGCATCAAACGAAGGAATGATGGGAAAATAAGGTAGGTGAGGCTGCGGGGAGAACATTCTTCTCCGCGTAGCTCAAATAGGAAGAACACTCTTTGAGGGAGGTGAAAGCAATGGAAGAACGTAACGAGCAAACAGTTGAAGAAACGATTGAACAACAGGAAGAGCAGGTAGAGGAGCAAGCAAGCACTGAGGTATCTCCTTTAGAGGAAGCTATCAATGAATTGCAAGCAAAACTTACTGATACGGAAAATCGTATGCTTCGTCTGCAAGCGGACTTTGATAACTATCGTCGTCGTGTTCAGCTTGACAAGGAAGCAGCTGAGAAATATAGAGCGCAAAGTCTGGTAAGTGATTTACTGCCGGCTCTTGATAGCTTTGAGAGAGCATTAAAGGTAGAAGTAAAGGATGAATCTGGTTCGGCGCTGCTGCAAGGCATGGAAATGGTATACCGTCAAATGATGGAAGCTCTTCAAAAAGAAGGGGTAGAAGCAATTGAATCGGTGGGCAAACCGTTTGATCCATATCAGCATCAAGCCGTAATGCAGACAGAGGATAGCGAATATGAGCCTAACACAGTTGTAGAGGAGTTCCAAAAGGGCTACAAACTGAAGGACAAGGTTATTCGTGTTTCAATGGTAAAAGTAAATCAATAATATTACATAGGAGGGATTCTCTATGAGTAAAATTATCGGTATCGACTTAGGTACAACAAACTCCTGCGTTGCTGTCATGGAGGGCGGAGAGCCGAAGGTAATCGCCAATGCAGAAGGAAACCGCACAACACCGTCTGTTGTAGCGTTTAAAAATGGGGAGCGTCAAGTAGGTGAGGTTGCAAAGCGTCAATCCATCACAAACCCGAACACAATTATGTCTGTTAAGCGTCACATGGGTACAGATTACAAAGTAAACGTTGAGGGCAAGGATTATTCTCCGCAGGAAGTATCTGCGATTATCCTGCAGCATTTAAAATCTTATGCGGAAGAATACCTAGGTGAAAAAGTAACAAAAGCTGTTATTACAGTTCCGGCTTACTTCAACGATGCAGAGCGTCAAGCAACGAAGGATGCAGGCCGTATTGCTGGTCTTGAAGTAGAGCGTATCATCAATGAGCCAACAGCAGCAGCGCTTGCATACGGTCTAGATAAAACAGACGAAGAGCAAAAAATTCTCGTATACGACCTTGGCGGCGGTACATTTGACGTATCTGTACTTGAACTTGCAGAAGGTACATTCGAGGTAATGGCAACAGCTGGTGACAACCGTCTTGGCGGTGATGACTTTGACCAAGTGATTATCGACTATTTGGTTGCTGAATTCAAAAAAGAAAACGGTCTTGATTTATCTCAAGACAAAATGGCATTGCAACGTTTAAAGGATGCTGCAGAAAAAGCGAAAAAAGATCTTTCTGGTGTAACAAGCACACAAATTTCCTTGCCGTTTATTAGCGCAGGCGCGGCTGGCCCGCTTCACTTAGAGGTTACGTTAACAAGAGCGAAATTTGAAGAGATTTCTGCAGGTCTTGTAGAAAGAACATTAGGTCCAACTCGCCGTGCGATGCAGGATGCTGGCCTTTCTGCAAGCGAAATTGATAAAGTTATCCTTGTTGGCGGTTCTACACGTATCCCAGCGGTACAAGAAGCGATTAAGCGCGAAACAGGAAAAGAACCATTCAAAGGTGTAAACCCTGATGAAGTTGTAGCTCTTGGCGCAGCGATTCAAGGCGGCGTATTAACAGGTGACGTAAAAGGCGTTCTATTGCTCGACGTAACTCCGCTTTCCCTTGGTATTGAAACAATGGGCGGCGTATTTACAAAGCTAATTGATCGCAATACAACAATTCCAACAAGTAAATCGCAGGTATTCTCAACTGCAGCTGATAGCCAAACAGCAGTAGATATTCACGTATTGCAAGGTGAGCGTCCAATGGCAGCTGATAACAAAACGCTTGGCCGCTTCCAATTAGGTGATATTCCACCAGCGCCACGCGGTATTCCGCAAATTGAAGTTAGCTTTGATATTGACGCAAATGGTATCGTAAACGTACGTGCAAAGGATTTAGGAACAAACAAAGAACAAACAATCACAATCACGTCTTCTACAAGCCTATCTGATGACGAAATCGATCGCATGGTACGTGAGGCAGAAGCGAATGCGGAAGCAGATAAGCAGCGTAAGGAAGAAGCAGAGATTCGCAACGAAGCAGATCAGCTTGTATTTCAAACAGACAAAGTAGTGAAAGATTTAGAAGGAAAAGTAGACGCTGCCGAAGTAGCAAAAGCAAACGAAGCGAAGGATGCTTTAAAAGCAGCAATTGAAGCAAATGATTTAGCGCAAATCCGCGAGAAAAAGGATGCGTTGCAAGAAATCGTGCAGCAGCTATCTGTAAAGCTATATGAGCAAGCGGCGCAAGCAGCACAGCAAGCACAAGGAGCAGAAGCTGAAGCAGGTGCAGGTGCGAAAAAAGATAACGTCGTAGACGCTGAGTACGAAGAAGTACAAGACGATAAGTAAGATGACAAAAGTCAAAGTCAAGTATACCTTGGCTTTGGCTTTTTTCTTAGATTGTAACTTAGGGAAGCAAAACTGGGCCGTGTCCGCTTTTCCTATTTGCAAAGGTATTTCTTTAGGTGTTACAATTACGTTTATGTGAAAGGAGTCGGGGGTGTTACATTATGAGTAAGAGAGATTACTATGAGGTGCTGGGTGTTAGCAAAACAGCGTCTAAAGATGAGATTAAAAAGGCATACCGCCGTTTGGCTAAAAAATATCATCCGGATGTAAGTACAGAGCCGGATGCAACAGAGAAGTTTAAGGAAGTACAGGAAGCGTATGAGGTTCTCAGTGATGATACGAAGCGTGCGCAATATGACCAATTTGGTCATGCAGGTCCGAATCAGGGCTTTGGCGGCGGGTTTGATGGTGGAGATTTTGGAGGCTTCGGTTTTGAGGATATTTTCAGTTCATTCTTTGGCGGCGGTGGCGGCAGACGCCGTGATCCGAACGCGCCTCGTCAAGGAGCAGACCTTCAATATTCAATGATGCTCAGCTTCGAAGAGGCTATTTTTGGAAAAGAAACTGAGGTTGAACTTGCGAGCGACGAAAATTGTGATACATGTCATGGCTCTGGCGCAAAGCCAGGAACTTCAAAGGATACATGTTCGCATTGCGGCGGAACGGGTCAGGTGAGTGTGCAGCAAAATACACCGTTTGGCCGTATTGTAAATCGCCGTGCATGTGAGCATTGCCGTGGAACAGGTCAGATTATTAAAGAAAAATGTACGACATGTCATGGCGCAGGAAAGGTGCGTAAGCGTAAAAAGATTAATATCAAAATTCCAGCCGGGATTGATGATGGTCAGCAAATTCGCATCTCTGGCAAAGGAGAAGCCGGAATAAACGGTGGACCTCCGGGAGATTTATATGTTGTTGTGCGCGTGAGGCAGCATGAATTTTTTGAGCGTAATGGTGATGATGTCATTTGCGAAATGCCACTCACTTTTGCACAGGCCGCGCTTGGCGATGAGGTAGAGGTACCGACCGTTCACGGTAAGGTGAAGCTGAAAATTCCGGCTGGTACGCAAACGGGCACAGAATTCCGTTTAAAAGGAAAAGGTGCACCGAATGTAAGAGGCTATGGTCAAGGTGATCAGTATGTCATTGTACGGGTTGTGACACCGACAAAACTTACATCCCGCCAAAAGGAGCTATTAACAGAGCTTGCGAAGGATGGGCATGAGGATTTGCATAAAGACGACAGCTTATTTGCTAAGCTTAAAAGAGCATTTAAAGGGTAATACTGGTTAATATAGAAAGGTTTCCTATTTCGTTTATTTCCTAATAGACGGGGGAAGCAAAGAGAATTTGGTTTTTAGCGCACATGAGCCTCCTTGATAGACAGGGGGCTTGTGTGCTGTAGAAACTCACCATTAGGCGAAGACAGCGGTGTAGTCGCACTTACACTGTATTTCTAGAATTTCCGACTGCGTCAATTTGACTTTCAGCTGGAAGTTTATACTTTCTTACAGTGCTAAAAAAGCATAGGAGACAAGATCGATTATGAAATGGTCAGAGGTTACAGTTCATACATCACAGGAGGCTGTTGAGGCAGTTTCCCACATTTTGCATGAAGCAGGGGCAAGTGGTGTTTCAATTGAAGATAAAATGGACTTTACAAAGGAGCGTGACAACCGCTTCGGTGAAATTTACGAGGTAGATGCGAACCAGTATCCAGAGGAAGGCGTGCGAGTTAAGGCGTACTTTGCGCTCAATGACACATTCGATCAGCTATTAGAGCAAATCCGCGTATCTGTTAGTGCTCTTTCAGCCTTTGGGCTTGATATTGGCGCGAACATTGTAACTGCGTCAGAGGTTGATGAAGAGGATTGGGCAACGGCGTGGAAGCAATATTACCATCCGATTAAAGTGTCTGATACGTTTACGATTGTGCCAACATGGGAGGAATATACACCTGAGGTAGAAACAGAGCGGATTATCGAACTTGATCCTGGGATGGCATTTGGGACGGGTACACATCCAACAACGATTATGTGCATCCGGGCACTTGAAAAAGCAGTGCAGCCGGAGGATCTCGTGATTGACGTCGGTACTGGATCAGGCATATTGAGCATTGCGGCTGCCAAGCTTGGCGCTGCCGCTGTACAGGCGTATGATTTGGATGAGGTAGCGGTGGAGAGTGCCCAAATGAATGTGGAGCTCAATAAAGCAGACGATGTTGTCACAGTTGGACAAAACAATCTACTGCAAAATATTGACGGCCCGGTTGATTTGATTGTCGCAAATCTTCTTGCAGATATTATTTTATTATTCCCGCATGATGCGGCAAGAGTGTTAAAGCCAGGCGGATTATTCATTACATCCGGCATCATTGCAGCGAAGCAGCAGGATGTGAGTGAAGGACTGGAACAAGCCGGTTTTACAATTGAAGAAGTTATGACGATGGAAGACTGGGTTGCAATCATTGCCCGCAACAAGGCGTAAGGGTGTGAGCAAATGCAGCGTTATTTTGTACATGAGGAGCAGGTAAACAACAATCATATTACAATAGAAGGTGACGATGCGCATCATATTACCAGAGTGATGCGCATGGAGCCAGGGGACGAATTGTATTGCTGCTTAAACGGAAAAACAGTGATTTGTACGATTGCTGAAATTACCAATACATTTGTGAAAGTGGCTGTTGTACAATGGGTGGAGGAGCGTAGCGAACTGCCTGTTGCGATTACAATTGCAAGCGGCCTGCCAAAGGGAGATAAGCTTGAGCTCATTTTACAAAAGGGTACCGAGCTTGGGGCAGCCGCTTTTTTGCCGTTTCAGGCATCTCGTTCGATTGTAAAATGGGATAGCAAAAAGAGCGAGAAGAAGGTAGAGCGTTGGGCAAAAATCGCAAAGGAGGCGGCAGAGCAGGCTCATCGGAGCATTGTGCCGTCGGTAACAGCGCCACTTTCCTTTAAGGAGCTGCTTGCGGCAAGCGCGCAATATGATGCATGTATCGTAGCGTATGAAGAAGAAGCAAGAAAAGGTGAAAAAGCAAATTTTGTGCAAACACTTGAGAAGCTTCAGCCTGGACAGCGTCTTCTAATTGTATTTGGTCCAGAAGGCGGCTTGACAGAGGATGAAGTGCAGCGTTTGTGTGAACATACTTTCGTTTCCTGCAGCTTAGGACCGAGAATTTTACGAACAGAAACAGCACCGCTTTATGCGTTGTCTGCTGTTTCCTATCATTTTGAACTAATGAGGTGATTATATGGCAACAGTTGCGTTTCATACGTTAGGGTGCAAAGTCAACCATTATGAAACAGAAGCGATTTGGCAGCTGTTTAAAGAAGCAGGCTACGAGCGCACCGAATTTGAAAGAGCGGCAGATGTGTATGTGATTAATACATGTACAGTGACAAACACAGGAGATAAAAAGAGCCGGCAAATCATTCGCCGCGCGGTCCGTCAAAATCCAGACGCTGTTATTTGTGTAACAGGCTGTTATGCACAAACATCTCCAGCCGAGATCATGGCTATTCCTGGTGTTGATATTGTTGTTGGAACACAAGATCGCAGCAGCATGCTTGGATATATTGAGCAATATAAAAACGAGCGTCAGCCGATCAATGCGGTGCGCAATATTATGAAAACTCGTGTGTATGAGGAGCTGGATGTTCCATATTTTACAGATCGTACACGTGCATCATTAAAGATTCAAGAAGGCTGCAACAACTTCTGTACATTCTGTATTATTCCATGGGCGCGTGGCTTAATGCGTTCACGTGATCCGCAGGAGGTTATTCGCCAAGCGCAGCAGCTTGTGGATGCAGGCTATCAGGAAATCGTCCTAACCGGTATTCATACAGGCGGATACGGTGAAGACATAAAGGACTATAATCTTGCGATGCTGCTTCGTGACATGGAAGCACAAGTGAAAGGATTAAAGCGTCTGCGTATTTCTTCAATTGAAGCGAGCCAAATTACAGATGAGGTAATTGAGGTACTGCGCGATTCTAAAATTGTAGTGCGCCATCTGCATATTCCGATCCAGTCAGGATCGAATACAGTACTAAAGCGGATGCGCCGCAAATATACAATGGAGTTTTTCGGAGAGCGTCTTGATCGCTTGAAGGAAGCACTTCCGGGTCTTGCGATTACATCGGATGTTATCGTTGGCTTCCCGGGTGAAACAGAAGAAGAGTTCATGGAAACCTTTAATTTTATCCAAGCACATAAATTCTCTGAATTGCATGTATTTCCGTATTCCAAGCGTACAGGTACGCCTGCCGCTCGTATGGATGATCAAGTAGCTGAGGATGTCAAAAATGAGCGTGTGCATAAGCTTATTGCGTTATCTGATCAGCTCGCGAAGGAATATGCTTCTATGTTTGAGGGTGAAGTGCTTGAAATCATCCCAGAAGAGGCATTCAAGGATGGAGAGCAAACCGGATTACTTGTTGGATATACAGATAATTACCTAAAGGTAGTATTTGAAGGCACGGAAGATTTGATCGGCAAGCTTGTAAAAGTGAAAATTACAAAGGCTGGCTATCCATATAATGAAGGACAATTTGTCCGCGTTGTTGAGGCTGCAGTTGAAACAGAGGCTGCCAGCGCGTGATAAAAAGCATGCAAACGGGGTGTTTGCATGCTTTTTTGCACTGTCGGCAATTTTAGGCGTGCAGTGTCCGTGCAGTTGCCCCCACCTAAGCCGCCTAACGTTCCAAGTACAGGATAAAGTTGCGATAGCGAAGGAATGAAATCATAAAACGCGGATAACTTAACAATAGGAAAGGCATATATCTTATGATATAATCCGATTAATTGCAGTGGTCAGATAATGAACTTCGTACATGGCGGTGCGGAAAGGGGTAACAAATGAATTATGCAAAATTGATTGATCATACATTACTGAAGGCAGATGCAAAAAAGGAAACCATCATAACACTATGTGAGGAAGCAAAGCAGCATCACTTTGCATCTGTGTGTGTGAATCCGACTTGGGTCGAGGCGGCCGCGCAGCTTCTTCACGGAACAGATGTGGCTGTATGTACAGTTATTGGGTTTCCTCTAGGGGCAAACACACCCGAAACAAAAGCATTTGAAGCTAGCGATGCAATTGCGAAGGGTGCAACAGAGGTGGATATGGTTATCAATATTGGGGCGTTAAGGGATGGAAATGACGAACTTGTTGAAAGAGATATTCGTGCGGTTACAGAGGCGGCAAAAGGGAAAGCGCTGACAAAGGTTATTATTGAAACGTCCCTGTTAACGGAAGAAGAGAAGGTGCGTGCTTGCAAATTGGCCGTCAAAGCGGGAGCTGATTTTGTAAAAACGTCAACCGGATTCTCAACGGGCGGTGCGACGGTAGAGGACATCGCTCTTATGAGAAAGACGGTTGGACCTGCTATCGGTGTCAAAGCATCAGGAGGGGTTCGCGACTTTGCAGGTCTGGAAGCGATGGTACAGGCAGGGGCAACTAGGATTGGAACAAGCTCTGGTGTAGCGCTGATTAGCGGACAGGCAGCAAAAACAGATTATTAAGAGGCCCCGACAGGCTAGGGATATTGATCACTGTAAGAAAGTATAAATTTCCAGCCAGAAGCAAATTCGACGTAGTCGGAAATTTTAGGAATACAGTATAAGTGCAACTACGCCTCTGTCTTCGCCCAAGAGCAGGGCTCGCCAATCGGCGAGTTTTCTTTACGCATGGGTGCCTGTCAGTCAAAATTTCTTTACAATATGGTTGACCAGAAAGGAAGCAATGTATTATAATCTTAAAAGACATGCTGAAGAAGTGTTTCTTTTTTGCATGCCCTAGAATCTAAGATGTAAGTGGATGTTTCGGAGGGAGGGAAAGAAGGATGTCTAAAACAGTCGTTCGCAAAAACGAATCTTTGGAGGATGCGCTTCGTCGTTTTAAGAGAGCAGTTTCTAAAACTGGTACGCTTGCGGAAGCAAGAAAACGTGAGTTTTACGAAAAGCCAAGCGTAAAACGCAAGAAGAAGTCTGAAGCAGCTAGAAAGCGTAAATTCTAAGAGAGGGTGTATTTATGAGTCTTCTCGATCGTTTAAACGATGATATGAAACAAGCGATGAAGAATAAAGAAAAAGAAAAGCTTACCACCATTCGGATGGTAAAGTCTGCTTTACAAAATGAAGGCATTAAGCTGCAGCAACAACCCTTGTCTGAAGAGGCTGAGCTAACAGTATTGACTCGTGAATTAAAGCAGCGCAAAGACTCCCTCCTTGAATTTGAAAAAGCGGGTCGTGAAGACCTTGTGGATAAAATAAAAGGCGAAATTGCAGTTTTAGAAGAGTATTTACCACAGCAGTTGAGCGAAGAGGAGCTAACAGCCGTTATTAAGCAAGCAATTGCGGATACGGGTGCAGCTTCTAAAGCTGATATGGGCAAAGTCATGGGTGCAGTCATTCCAAAAGTAAAAGGGAAAGCTGACGGCTCTTTAGTGAATAAGCTTGTTTCACAATTGCTATCATAAAAAAACGTCTCGGTATAACCGAGACGTTTTTTTATGATATTTGACAAGATAAGAAAATATAACTTTTCGGGGTGATGTCTAGCTAGAAGACAATTCGACGTAGTGAGAGATTTTGGGACTAAAGTATAAGTAGGGTTACGCCTCTGTCTTCGCCCAACGGCAGGGCTCGCCAATCGGCGAGTTTTCTTTATTCCTTAAAAATAAGTTGTAGGCGATGTTGTTCATCTAGAGTTGCAAACAAAATCATGTGAATAGGTTCCTTTATATGCTGCTGCAGCCAAGCTTCATCTTTTCCTAAGGAAAGGAGCGCCTCTTTTCTTATTTTTCCTTCCTTAACAACAACTGTCGGCAATGAAAATGCTTCACTTTTTATATTCATATCATTCCTTGTTGGGGTCTCGTATTCACTTTTTAGGAAGACGGAAATCGTGCCGCCAGGTTCCCACAGGGCAACTGCTACCTTTTGGATGTCCTCTATCTGTTGAAGACGAAGGCTTGATAAAACATAATCGATAGAGACTCTTGCTTTTTTTAAGTTCGATAAGAGAAATCGTCCATTTCGGATTAAAATTAGGGGAGGCGGTTCGAGGAATTTTCTCCATCTTTCCCATTTTAAGCCCAAAAAAGCACTGCCAGCATGCAGAATGACGAGCACAGAGCTTGTAATCATCCCATCCCAAACATCAAGGCTGGGATCGGCAAGAGGATTTCCTAATAGCCCGCCAAGCAAAAGAGCTATCACAAAATCAAGGAAACGTAATTGCGATATAGATCGTTGGCCCATGAATTTGGCCACAAGTACCAAGAAGACATAAATGATTACACCGCGCTCAAGCCATTGCAGCAAAGTAAGATGATTATGTCCCAAAAAGATAGACAATGGTTGCTCCCCCTTTCCTCTATATATTTTTCACCTTCTCCTGCCATATATGTAAAACAGAGCCCTTTTTCTTTTTCGGTGCTAGAACATGCCTTTTCTTCATGCATATGAATTTTTTTATAGACGGTTGTTGGGAATCCTTATTTCACTAAGCATAATTTAGAAACAGTAAAATGGAAGCACTATGCTTCAGCTTATCGGATTCAGTTTAAGGTGTAAAACAGAAACAGGGAGGAAAACAGCAGATTAAATTACTCAAGTAATCACTTTGTAATTGACATTAAAAAGAACTTGGAGAGTTTCCAAGTTCTTTATCATTCGTTGTGAAACTAAAGTAACTGAATAATAAAAACAAACAGTTATCTGTATTAACGAACGTTTTCCTCTCTTCTTCTTCTAAGACCAAGCAGACCTACTAATCCTAATAAACCGAGCCATTCCCAGTTTGTATCATTATCATCATTAATGTCTGTTGTTGTAGTGACGTTTCGAGTGTTTAAGTTGTCATTGTAATTAACTCTATCCACGTTGTTATTGTTATTATTTGCAGCATGAACAGGTGCTACTAAAGTCATTGCAGCTAAAGCTAAAGTACAAGTTATTAAAGATAGCTTTTTCTTCATGGCTCTCTCTCCTTTCATCAATACTTAATGTCTCCAGCTTCATTAGGTGCTATTCATTAAGTTGTAGACAGAACTACTTAGGTTAAAATTGCGAGATATACCTCTAATAACCATCATTAGGAATGACGCATAGCATCAGTTTTTTTAGAGATTATAACAACGTGACCGAACGTTGAGAAAGGGAGGTCGCTCAATGAATGTTTTTGAAATAAGGAGGACAATCATGGGAATATTAAGTGGAAATCCAACAAATGAGCCAATGCACTATGGTGAAGTTTTTGGTGTATGGGGTTACCTTGCAACAACTCGTGGATTACTGGTTGGATATCAAACGCTCTATAACCATACTGGCGATGGAGATTTAGAAAATTTCCTTGAAGATATGATGCGAAGTATGAAACAGGAAATCGAGCAGGTCGAAAATTTACTAAAAGTAAATGGAATTGGCTTGCCGCCTTCTCCTCCTGAACGTCCAATCGCTGCGTTAGAAAGTATCCCTGCAGGGGCAAGATTTAACGACCCTGAGATTTCTGCTAGTGTAGGAAGGGACATTGCTACAGGGTTAGTTGCATGTAGCCAAATGATTGGTCAAAGTATTCGTGAAGACGTTGCGATGATGTTTGGACAGTTCCATGCCACTAAGGTCCAATTTGGTGGAAGATTGTTACGGATAAACAAAGAAAAAGGATGGTTAGTCCCTCCCCCGCTTCATGTACAAACCCCTGAGCTTGCTCATGTTTAATTAGCTAAGTACGTCTGAGAATGAATGCTACCTTGATTATTAGGGTAGCATTCTTAATTTCACCTAGTTGCATACTCTCCTTTAAGTTTTGTCACCACAACAGAAAATTTTATTGTTGTGTGGACAAAAAGAAAACGCCCGAATGGCTGCTTTAATTTTCATAAATGATAGTTTTACTTGTATCCAATTTGAATTTTTCTTTCAATTCCTTATTAGCCTTTCTCTCTTCATGTAACTTGTACTGATATCCCTTTGATTCGCATAGTCTTGTATTAGCGGTTCTGTGATTAAGGAGAACATCATCTTGTCCCGAGAAATGCGATTGTATATAGCGACTGTTTTAGTTAACATGATACAAACTCCTTCAGAATATAGTTATGTTAGTGAAGTCATTACAGCATAACAACCACCTGTAAGAAAACTCATACATATGAGATGAGAAGGGGGGATTCTTCGGTGAGAAAGCTTCAGCAACAAATGAAAAGTTGGATTACTAAGAAGATGGACCTGCCTGCTGACGTCCTCATGGATCTTCCTCGCATTACACTGGTTGGACAAATTCACATTTATATAGAAAATCATCGAGGACTGTTAGTATTCTCGGACACAGAGGTGCGTCTGCTGCTGAAGCAGGGGCAATTACTTATAAGGGGCAACTCGTTTGTCATCAAGACGATTCTTCCGGAGGAACTGTTGCTTGAAGGAACAATAGAACAAGTTCTATTTTTGAACGAGTAATGGAGGAGAGTCATGAAGAATCAATGGGTTACCGTCTTTTTGGGATACGTAAAGGTGAGATTAAAAGGCCGCGGCAGCGAGCGCTTTGTAAATGAGTGCGTACGTAGAGGGATATTTGTTTGGAATGTAAAGCGAATAGGAAACGAAGCCCTTACCTTCCATATGCTGCTGAAGGATGTGCGCAGACTCCGCGGGGTGCGCCGTAAAAATGAATGTGATATTGCGTTTATAGGGCGGTACGGCTTTCCGTTTTGGCAGAAGCGTCTTCTGCGTAACAGCGGCTTTTTAATTGGCTTTGTTCTCTTTTTTGTGAGTATTATCATCCTATCTAACATGGTATGGAATGTGAAAATCGAGGGAGCAAAGCCGGAAACCGAATATTTATTGGTTAAGGAGCTGAACCGTCTAGGTGTGGAAAAAGGAAAGCTGCAATTTCAAATGCCTGATGTAGATGCTATTCAGCGTTCGTTAACAAATAATGTCCATTCTATTACCTGGGTAGGTGTGGAGCTGCGAGGTACGACCTATCACTTGCAGGTTGTAGAAAAGAGCGAGCCGGAAGAAGAAGAAGCATTATCCCCTCGTAATTTAATCGCTAAAAAGGAAGCAGTGATTGAAAGGCTGTTTGTAGAGAAGGGGAAGCCGGCTGTGGCGGTGCATGATCATGTAGAAAAGGGGCAATTGCTCGTGTCTGGTATGTATGGCAAAGAAGACAATCCGACACTTGTCCCGGCTAAGGGAGTAATTTTTGGCGAAACTTGGTACAAGTCAGAGGTGGAAGTCCCTTTAAAAACAACTTTTCAAGTATATACAGGAGCGTTTTTTGTGAAGCATTATATCAAATTGGGGAATTTTAAGATAAAAGTTTGGGGATTTGAAGAAAATAAATATAAGCGTTTTAAGGAAGACGCTATGATGTACAATATAAAGTTTTTCCGCTGGTCATTGCCGATTGCTTATGAAAAGGTTTCGGTACGAGAGGAAGAAGCTGCAGACAGACAATATACAGAAAAACAGGCGATTGAGGCCGGGAAAGAAATGGCGCAGCAGGAGCTTAAGAAAAAGTTGGATGAGAAAGCCACGATTGTTGGGGAAAAGGTTTTACAGAAGCGGCTAGAGAATGGTAAATTAAAGTTATCATTACACTATAAGGTAATCGAGGATATCGTTGCTACCCAGCCAATTTCGAAACCGGATACCCAAAAGGAATCTAAAAAGAAACAAAAATCATCATGAAATGGGATTAAACGCAATCACAATTCAGGCGCGGGGTAGGGTACCTGCATTGTGAAGTGAGTGAAGCCCAAGCAAAGCATCCAAATTTAAAGAAAGGAAGTCTACTGAAAGATATATACGCTAAGTTAAATTGGAATAGATGTTTATGGAGCTCAATAGCTTCTCATGCGTTAGATAGTTGTATACATTTTCAGTAGCAGCGTAACGAATGACCGAACAATTAGTGGAACTAACTCAACAAGTAGAAAATCAAAATGAAGCAGCCGCTCTTTTTGGTGTAAATGATGCCAATCTGAAGCTTATTGAACAGGAATTGCAGGTTTCTATTATTACAAGAGGCGGTTCGGTGCGAGTTTCTGGAACAGACGAGCAGGTTCAGCTTGTTGAAGAAATTTTGCAGCGTCTGCTTGCGGTAATCCGAAAGAGCGTAACGATTACAGAACGGGACGTTGCTTACGCTGTCCAGCTTGGACAGAGTGGACGGTTACAGCATTTTGAGGAGCTGTATGAAGAAGAAATCTTCCGAAACGCAAAAGGAAAGCCGATTCACGTTAAAACGATAGGGCAAAGGCAATATATACATGCTATGAAAAAGAATGATATTGTTTTTGGCATTGGGCCAGCTGGGACAGGGAAGACGTATTTGGCAGTTGTCATGGCTGTTCGAGCATTAAAAAATGGCCTAGTTAAGCGCATCATTCTAACGAGACCAGCGGTAGAGGCGGGAGAAAGTCTTGGGTTTCTGCCTGGTGATTTAAAGGAAAAGGTTGATCCGTATTTGCGTCCATTATATGATGCTCTTCATGATGTGCTTGGACAGGAGCATACGCAGCGCATGATTGAGCGTGGTACAATTGAGGTTGCCCCGCTTGCCT
This sequence comes from Bacillus sp. OTU530, assembly GCF_038440375.1. Lineage (NCBI taxonomy): Bacteria > Bacillati > Bacillota > Bacilli > Caryophanales > Bacillaceae > Bacillus > Bacillus sp. OTU530. Next base: position 42,663 of record NZ_JASATP010000008.1, on the reverse strand, counting down.
ATATGAGGGGACGTACACTCGATGACTCCTTTGTTATTTTGGATGAGGCACAAAATACGACGAGTGCACAAATGAAAATGTTTTTAACTCGCCTTGGTTTCAGTTCCAAGATGGTTGTAACTGGCGATCCGTCACAGGTGGACTTGCCGAAAGGGGTAAAGCCCGGCCTTTCTGCTGCATCCGCTATTTTACGCAACGTATCCGGAATTTCCTTTATTATCCTTGAGCAAGCAGATGTTGTTCGTCATCCACTCGTTCAAAAAATTATTGCGGCGTACGATAAAGCAGAATGACCCAGTTTGGGTCATTTTTTTCACACTATAGAAAAGAAGTATAGCTTTCCAGCTAGAAGCAAATTCGGCGTAGTTGGAAAGCTAGGAAGACAGTATAAGTGCACCTACGTCTCTGTCTTCGCCCAAGGGCAGGGCTCGCCAATCGGCGAGTTTTCTTTACTTTCAGAAAGTTCTACACAGCTTCCTATTAGGGGAAATGACAATCGCTCTCTCTTCTTCCGATTCGGAAAAGGTTGGCGTTTCTTTATTTTTTTACTATCATAAAAGAGGAAGACAACCTTTTTGCCTGTCAGTATTGCTTTTTCTTCTTCTTAGTAAACAACTTGCAGGATCTGGATAGAACAGGGGATTTCTGAATTTTGGTTCTTCCAGAAAAATCTTTTACGCTACGAATTTTTGGAGAGGAGCTTATATTTTTATCATGTCCAAGTCAAGCAAACTGTCCCAATGGTTTCGAAGGATGCGATATTCTAGATTGTTTATCGCTTTACTATACCTCTTCTTAGGAGCTGTGTTGTTTTTTACTCTCATCGGTAATGTGAGACCGGATAAGCTTGATATTAAGTTATTGTCCATCGCCAAGAACTCTATTCATTCACCTGTTACGATTGAAGATAAGGTGACAACAGAGAAACGAAAGCGCGAAGCCGCCCAAAAGGTACCGGATCAATACACGTATCATAGTGAGTATAAAAGCAATCGTGTAAATGTGGTGGAATCGGTATTTAGCGCTGTAAAAGAGGTACAAGAGGAGACAAAAGCTGCGCAGGCGGACCAAACAGACCCAACAGAACAACCCGATGTATCTGAACAGGAGCAGCTGCAGAAGCTGAAAAAGAAGCTGCCAGCGGAGCTGGTAAAGAGTTTATCTGACCAAGTTTTGCTGGCACTGTTAAACGCCCCGCCGGATCAATTGTCCGTTGCCAGGGAATCGACAATTACAGCAGTGAACTATGCGATGAGTGACCAAATTGATATGAATGAGGCTGACCGGTCAAGGGAGCGTATTGCAAAGGAGCTTCAGGATGTCAGTGTCAGCGGGGGATTAAAAACGGCTATCGTAGCACTCGGTCAATATGCTGTTGTGCCGAACTACTTTTATGATCCAGTTGCGACAAAAGAAAGAAGGAAACTCGAAATGGATGCGGTGGATCCGGTTTTTATTTTGCAAGGTCAAATTCTTGTAAAGGAAGGGGACACCATTACGAGAGAGGTGTATGAGCAATTAGAGCTTGTCGGCCTGCTAGCTGATCACCGTGTCTTTCAGCCTTTCATTGGCCTGTTTCTGCTTCTGTCTGTGCTCCTATATTTTATTTATAAGCAGTTTGATCAATTTTCTAAACAGCAGCGCAGCGATAAGCCGTATCTGTTTGCTTATACTATTATTATAACAATTACTATTTTGACGATGAAGATGATTAGCATCTTCCAAAGCATCGAGTATAACGGTCTTGGTTATCTTGTTCCAGTTGCGATGGGTACGATGCTTGTAAAACTGATGATCGGCGATCGCTTCGTCTTTATCACAAGTCTCATTTTCTCTATAAGCGGCAGCATTATGTTTAATGAGGGCATCACGAGCTCCTTGAATTATCATGTAGGCTTTTACCTGCTCATCAGCTCGCTTTCTGTCACTGTCTTCTTACGTGAGAAGAAGCGGCGCAGTATGATTTTGCATGCAGGTACGCTTGTTGCTGTTTTAAATGTTATTGTTCTAATTGCTTTGCTGCTGCTTCGCAACGGCAGTCTCTCACTGTCAGAAACTGCTCTGCACTTGCTGCTGGCTGCTGTCTCGGGTATCGTTTCCTCCGTGCTCACACTCGGGATTCTGCCGTATCTAGAAAGCGGTCTTGGGATTGTATCAGCGATGAAACTAATGGAGCTTTCAAGCCCAAACTCTCCGCTCCTGCGTAAAATCTTGCTTGAGGCGCCTGGTACATACCATCATAGCATCATGGTCGCTAACTTAGCGGAGGCGGCATGTGATGCGATTGGGGCCGATGGTTTGCTAGCACGGGTTGGGGCGTATTATCATGATATCGGCAAAACGATGCAGCCGCATTTGTTTATCGAAAACCAGATGGGGATGGGGAACCCGCATGATTCTCTAAAACCAGAAGTAAGCAGGGATATTATTTTTGCCCATGTGAGTGATGGCGTAGCGGTTCTGGAGGAGCATCGAATTCCAAAGGAGATTATTGATATTACCGCGCAGCATCATGGTACGACTTTGTTGAAATATTTTTATTATAAAGCGGTGAAGGAAGACGAACAGCGTTACACGGAAAATATGTTTCGTTATCCTGGTCCGAAGGCATCCTCAAAAGAATCTGCAGTTGTCGGCATTGCTGACAGTGTAGAGGCGGCAGTCCGCTCGATGAACGCACCGACGCCCGAGCAAATCGCGCAACTGGTACAAGGGATTATTGCTGATCGTTTAAAGGACGGGCAGTTCAGTGAATGTAATTTAACGTTTAAGGAACTGCAAACAATTGAGAAGACAATTTGTGAGACATTGAACGGTATTTTTCATTCACGCATTAAATATCCAAACTTATAAGATAGCAGGTGGCATATATGGGAGTGACAATTGACTTTTTTGATGAAACAAAGGAAATCGCTGCAGAGCATCTTGAAACGCTGCAGCAGTTAATTTACTTTGCCGCAAAGCGGGAAGGAATTGAAGAAGAAGCGGAAATGTCTATAACATTTGTGGATAATGCGCGCATTCAAGAAATAAATTATGAATACCGTGGTAAGAATCAGCCAACTGACGTAATTTCTTTTGCAATGGAGGAGCTAGGGGAAGGAGAACATGAAATTGTTGGCGAGGATATGCCGCGCATTCTCGGGGATATTATTATCTCCATCCCAAAAACGAAAGAGCAGGCTGAGGAGTACGGTCATTCCTTTATGAGAGAGCTTGGCTTTTTAGCTGTACATGGCTTTTTGCATTTGCTTGGCTACGATCATATGACAGAAGAGGATGAAGCTGTTATGTTCACAAAGCAAAAGGAAATTTTAGCTGAATACGGACTGCACAGATGAAAAAGGGGAAGCTGCTAAAAAGCTTTCAATATGCGTTTTTAGGAATTGCATTTTGCTTACGTTCAGAGCGGAATATGCAAATTCATGCAGCGGCTACTGTGCTTGTTTTATTAATGGGGACCTATGTTCGAGTAACAAAAATGGAATGGCTCGTGCTGCTTTTAACGATAGGTGGGGTATGGTCCTTAGAAATGGTAAATACAGCGCTTGAGAAGACGGTAGATTTGATAACAGCAGAGCGGCATCCTTTTGCTAAAATTGCAAAGGATGCTGCAGCTGGCGCCGTACTCGTTTTCTCGTGTATTGCTGTGGTGATTGGGCTAGTAATCTTTATTCCATATTTGTGGTAGCTTACAGCTGCATTGGACCGCAGTGTAGCACATAATTTTCGATGGAGAGGAAGAGGGCTGTGAGTGTTCAAGATCTTATTCAACAAGCAATAGAGGCACGGCAGAAGGCGTATGTACCCTATTCAAAGTTTAGTGTCGGAGCGGCGCTTCTTACGAAGGATGGGAAGGTATATAGGGGCTGTAATGTAGAAAACGCTTCATACGGCTTAACGAACTGTGCAGAGCGTACTGCGTTATTTAAAGCTGTTTCAGAAGGGGATACTGAGTTTTCGGCTATCGCTGTTGTAGCGGATACGAACGGTCCTGTGTCGCCTTGTGGCGCATGCCGGCAAGTTATGGTAGAATTGTGCAAGCCGGACACGAAGATATATTTGTCAAACTTACGGGGAGATATATTGGAAACGAGTGTCACAGAGCTATTACCAGGAGCATTTTCATCGGAGGATTTACATGAATAAAGAAGGATTTAAATCAGGATTTGTTTCGATTATCGGAAGACCAAACGTTGGAAAATCAACATTTCTTAACCGAATGATTGGTCAAAAAATTGCTATTATGAGTGACAAGCCGCAAACAACGCGCAATAAAATTCAAGGGGTATATACAGAGGAAGACGCGCAAATCGTTTTCATTGATACTCCCGGCATACATAAGCCAAAGCATAAGCTTGGCGACTTTATGATGAAAATTGCGCAAAATACGCTTAGAGAAGTAGATATTGTTTTATTTATGGTCAACGCTGAAGAGGGACCAGGCCGCGGTGATGAGTTTATTATTGAGAAGCTGCAGCATACGAAGCAGCCTGTGTTTTTGATTATCAATAAAATTGATCAAATTCATCCAGATGAACTTCTTCCATTGATTGACAAATACCGTACATTGTATCCGTTCGCAGAGATTATCCCGATTTCTGCTTTAGAAGGAAATAATGTGGATGCTCTTGCAAGAACGGTAAAAAAATATTTGCCTGAGGGGCCGCAGTATTATCCATCTAATCAGATTACAGACCATCCGGAGCGTTTCATTATGGAGGAGCTTATCCGGGAGAAGGTGCTGCATTTAACGCGTGAGGAAATTCCTCATTCCGTTGCTGTTGTGATTGATGCGATTCAAAAGCGTGAAGGCGGTGCCGTTTACGTAAATGCGACAATTGTTGTCGAGCGCCCGTCTCAAAAGGGGATTGTGATTGGCAAGCAAGGGGCTATGCTAAAGGAAATTGGGAAACGGGCCCGCATGGATATTGAAGCGCTTTTGGGATCTAAAGTTTTTCTGGAGGTTTGGGTGAAGGTCATTAAGGATTGGCGTAATAAAATGACGCAGCTGCGAGACCTCGGCTTCCGCGAAGATGAGTATTTGTAGAAAGCTTTCATTCCCGCAGCTTGTTCCACTTAAAAGATACATTTCCAGCTAGAAGTTAGTTGAACATAGCAGGAAATTTTAGGAACAAAGTATACGTGCAACCATGCCGCTGCCTACGTCAATCGGTGAGTTTTCTTTACCTGTAGAGAAAGCAGTAAAATTAGAAAAATTTTTCTCACATGAAATTGGACAGTTAAGGTCATTTTAATAACAAGAAATTGAAACATATGCTAGTTTGACTGAGGAAGGTGGGTTCTTATGTTGAAGTTTACCTGGAATGTCTTTGCAAATACGGGCAACATTGAAACATATCTTCTCCTAAAAGAGCTTGAGAGTAACGGGGAAGAGGTACCAAACCAGCAAAATGAGGAGCTAGCAGAACTCGATTCTTCGATTTCTTGATCTTAGCTGTTCGGCCCGCGGAGGTGACGAACATGTTTCAAAAAATTGAGGGAATTGTTATTCGGACCACAGACTATGGAGAAACAAATAAAATTATCACAATTTTCTCCCGGGAGCTTGGCAAAATAGGTGTTGTAGCAAGGGGAGCAAAAAAACCAAAAAGTAGGCTCGCGGCCATTTCGCAGCCTTTTACACACGGCTATTTCCTCATTCAAATTGGTTCTGGTCTCGGCACAGTACAGCAAGGAGAAATTCTTTCTACGATGAGGGATTTGCGTGAGGATTTAATTGTGACAGCGTACGCTTCTTTTGTAATAGAGTTAACAGATAAAGCAACGGAGGACAAGCAGCCAAATGCATTTTTGTTTGAATTGTTATATCAAACGCTGCATTATCTGGACGAGGGAGTGGATCCAGAGATTTTAGCGCTCATTTATCAAACAAAAATGCTTCCGGTTCTTGGGTTTTATCCACAGTGGGATGCTTGTTCGATATGCGGTCAAGACGAACAGCTTACCGCCTTCTCTGTAAGAGAGGGCGGATTTCTATGTCAGCTTCATGCTAAGCAGGATCCTTATTGTATTCCTGTAAATGAGGCTGTTGGCAAGCTTCTCCGTTTATTTTATCATTTTGATTTAGCTCGTCTTGGAAAAGTATCGGTGAAAGAAGAAACAAAAAAACAAATTCAGACCATCCTGTACGCATATTATGATGAATACTGTGGGATTTATTTGAAATCGAGACGATTTTTGAGTCAGCTTGACAAATTTCATACATAGATAAGAACAGAGCCTATAGGAAATAGGTTCTGTTTTTGTATTTGCAGAAAGCTGTTAGGCGCAAACAGAGGCGCAGCCCTACTTATACTGTATTCCTAAAATTTCTGACTACGTCGAATCACTTCTAGCTAGAAATTTATACTTTCCTACAGTATAAAAAAAGAAATGCTCCTTTACAAAATAGCGTTCTTTTTCAGGCACCCTATTTAGTATATAATGTTTAGAAGACAACATAATTTTATTTCGGATGCTGCGTGGCGAAGGTGGTGATTACCATAGAACTAAATAAAAGACAAGAACAGATCATCCAAATTGTGAAGGATAACGGTCCTATCACAGGGGAGGCAATTGCGGATCAGCTAAACTTAACGAGAGCAACGCTTCGGCCTGATTTGGCTATTTTGACAATGGCTGGCTATCTGGATGCTCGTCCGCGTGTCGGATATTTTTACACTGGGAAAACAGGGGGACAACTGCTTTCAGAAGCAGTTAAGAAGCTGGTGGTAAAAGAGTATCAATCCCTGCCAGTTGTAGTGGATAAAAACGTATCTGTATATGATGCGATTTGCACAATGTTTCTAGAGGATGTTGGCACTTTATTTGTAATCGACCATGATGCACTGCTTATCGGTGTTTTATCGAGGAAGGACTTACTTCGTGCGAGTCTGGGCAAACAAGAATTAACTGCTGTACCTGTTAATATCATTATGACAAGGATGCCTAATATTACAACGTGCCGAAGAGAAGATAGCCTCTATGAGGTTGCTAAAAAGCTCATTGAAAGGCAAATTGACGCGATGCCAGTCGTGAAGGAATCGGAGAAGGGTATTGAGGTCATAGGACGCATTACAAAAACAACAATCTCACGAGCATTTGTCGACTTAGTAAATAATGAATTGTTGTAATAGTATATCAGAAGTGAGGGAATAGGATGAATAGTCAAATAGTCTACGTTGTCTCGGATTCCGTAGGCGAAACAGCAGAGTTAGTTGTTCGAGCTGCGATGGGGCAATTTCTTTTTGTACCGGATATTCGCCGTGTGCCGTATGTAGAGGACACAGGAACTTTAAAAGAGGTAATTTCGATCGCCAAAAGCAACCAAGCGATGATTTGCTTTACACTAGTGAAACCGTGGATGAGAAGTTATTTAGTGGAAGAGGCAGCTAGAGAGGGCGTCCAAGTATATGATATTATCGGCCCTCTAATTGAACAAATTCAGTCTCAGACTGGGGCAACGCCTCGTTACGAGCCGGGTCTCGTTCGTCTTTTGGATGAGGAATATTTTAAAAAGATTGAAGCGATTGAATTTGCGGTGAAATATGATGATGGCCGCGATCCGCGTGGTATTTTAAAAGCGGATATCGTACTGATTGGTGTATCGCGTACATCTAAAACACCATTGTCTCAATACTTGGCCCATAAACGATTAAAGGTAGCAAATGTGCCGCTTGTTCCCGAGGTAGATCCTCCGGAGGAGCTGTATCGTGTACCGAAAGAAAAATGCTTTGGGTTGAAAATCGATCCGGAAAAGCTAAATGATATTCGCAAAGAGCGTTTAAAAACATTGGGCTTAAGCGATGGAGCAACCTATGCGAATATTGAGCGAATTAAAGAGGAACTGCGTCATTTCGAAGCAATCGTTGATAGAATCGGCTGCAAGGTAATTGATGTATCTAATAAGGCAATTGAAGAATCGGCAAATGTAATTTTAAATATATATCAAAATCAACGTAGTCTATAGAACGCATTGGTGAAAAAGAAATAACAAGCTGTCTATTCCCTTTGGACAAATCGCTCTAAATGTTCACAAGAGTGATTTGTCCAAAGGGGAACCACATCAATTAAATCCAGCCTTTTTTCTCAGCGATACTGACGGCTTCCATTCGGTTTTTGGCGTCAAGCTTGCGGAGGATTTCTGAGATGTAGTTGCGGACAGTGCCGGAGGATAAATAAAGTTCAGCAGTGATTTCTTTGGTCGTTTTTCCAAAGGCTGCTGCTCGCAAGATTTCTTGCTCTCTTGGTGTGAGTGGATTTTCTTCGCGGATCACTTCAAAGGTTAGCTCGGGACTGAACACCCTTTTTCCCGTCATCACCTTGCGAATCGCATCTGCCAGTTCGTCAATCTCTCCATCCTTGAGGAGGTAACCATGGACACCGATTTTTAATGCCCGTTCAAAATAACCAGGTCGGGCGAAGGTAGTTAAAATAATTACCTTGCTTGGAGCGGCGTGATTCTTATAAATGTTGACCAGCCCTGGGCACGTTCCTGAACCATCCGAATCCCATGTGTCATAATCGCCGAGCCCATCACACTAAATGTTGTCATCGACATTAAATAATGCGCCTGCCACTGAGCCTGATCCTCGACATTCGTATTCACCACATTGGTAAAAATATAGTAAAAGATTATCGGCATTAACAGAGACCAAAAGACATAGTAACGATTTCGGAGCACTTTGATAATTTCTGCCCTGCATTGCAATTTTAATGTGTTCATCTTATATGACCTCCTTATGTCCGCTCGTCAGCTGCTTAAATGCCTCTTCTAGCTTACCGCCTTCAATTTGAATCTCACGTGCACCAATTTTTTCTTGGAACAGCAATTCCAGTACCTTATCTGTATTATTGGTTTGGATGTAAACACGATCATTTTTCCGAAAGATATCATTGATTTCTGGATGGAGATACAAATTTTCAAGTGATACTTCAGGATCGACCTTAAAGGAGACAGACTGCTTCGAAATCCTCGATTTGATTTGTTCAGGCGTTCCATCAGCGACAATTACGCCATCTTTAAAAAGTAAGATTCGCTCTGCCGCATCATCGGCTTCTTGCAGATAATGGGTTGAGAAAATAATGGTTTTTCCTTGCTCTGCAAGTACCTTGACCGTATGCCAAAAGCGATTTCTTGATGTAATATCCATCCCGACAGTCGGTTCATCAAAAATAATTAACTCCGGATTCCCTGCAAGCGCTAAGGCGAAGCTCAGTCGTCGCTTCTGTCCGCCAGATAATTTTTCAGCCATCGTCTTTAAATCATTCTCTGTGAGTCCTGTTAAGGTCACTAATTCCTGAAGCGATAGCGGATTGGGATAATAGCTTCGGATCAATTCAAGAATTTCTCGTACCTTGAGTCCAGGCATTACGCTGACTTCCTGCAGCATCACACCGATTTTCTCTCGCACTTGTTTTTCACGAGGCTGGTGATTGAACAGCTTTATTTCACCTGCTGTTGGGGTAAGGAGTCCTAAAATCATTGAGATTGTTGTCGTTTTTCCCGCTCCGTTTGGACCAAGAATCGCGACTACCTCTCCTTTTTTAATGGAAAAAGAGACGTCATTAACGGCTTTTTTATTTGGAAAGGACTTTGTTACATTTTTTAAGCTCACAACTTTGTTCATGTATAAACCACCTCCGGTTTTCTTGATTTCATTGTATGATCCAAAGCTGGTGAATTTTAGTAAGGGATGTCATGAATGTCAGGTGACAAATGTCATATTGTTGAGGTTTTGCAATGATTAGCGCATGAAATCTTCTAAAAAATGAGATGTTTTTGGATGTGGGAATATAAAGATGCCATAACGAATCCCAAATATGGGAATGATGGTAGTAGAAAATAAAAAAGTTTCTCGGTTAATAAAAATATTTTAAGGAAAATAAAAAGGGTTATAGCGAAATTGAGGGAAATGTATTATAATAAAAAATTGTGATAAAAACAATATATTTTACGTTTAGACTTTGTTTTTTCCGAATAAACTATGGGTAGAATGATGTAAGCATCTTTTTAAAGAAGTTGAGCAAAAATCTAGACAAGAAAACATGTATTGTGGAAGGATTCAAAGAAGGGATGTAGAATAGAGAAATATGCCAAAAATCAGCAAGATTTTTGTTGATGCGGATGCATGCCCCGTTAAGGAGGAAATTGTGCAAGTCTGTCAGGCATTTCATGTTCCCATTTACTTTGTGGCATCTTACGCCCACCAAACAAACTTTGGCGGAGGAACATGGATGTAAGTTGATTCTGTTTAAGATGAAGCAGACTTTCATATTTACAAGCATGCGAAGCTAGGAGATCTTGTCGTAACGCAGGATATGGGTTTGGCATCCCTGCTCGTGAAGAAAGGTGTACATGTTCTGTCTCCAAGAGGAACAATCATCACGGATGAGCAGATGGATACAATTTTATATAACCGATATGTATCTGCAAAATTGCGCAGAGAAGGAACCTTTTTAAAAAGCCCAAAAGCATTTTCCAAAGAAGACAAAAAGAAATTTCAACAAAGTTTACAAAAAATATTGTCGAATCATGAAGGAATTCACTAATTTGTATCGAATACAACATACAATACGGAGATGGAGCTTATGACGAACCGAATTCCTGAAGAAGTAATAGAGCAAGTTCGTCGTTCCGTTGATATTGTAGACGTTATAGGCGAATATGTTCAATTAAGAAAGCAAGGACGAAATTATTTTGGATTATGTCCTTTTCATGGAGAAAGCACACCTTCTTTTTCCGTCTCAGCTGATAAACAAATTTTTCACTGTTTCGGCTGTGGCGAAGGAGGAAATTCTTTATCATTTCTCATGAAGATGGATGGTATTTCGTTTACAGAAGCAGTGAAAAAGCTAGGAGAAAAAACGGGTGTAGATGTAACACAATATATTTCTGAACAAGACAGTATGGTAGAACAGCCGCAAGCCGATTACACCTCCAGCATGGTAGAAGCGCATGAACTGCTCAAAAAATATTATCATCATCTTCTTGTGAATACAAGGGAAGGAAATGAAGCCTTTCAATACTTGCTTGACAGGGGGATTTCGAGAGAGATTATGCTTCGGTTTGAAATCGGATATGCGAGTTCTTCTCGAGATCATGCTGCTAAAGTGCTGCAAAAAAGAGGCTTTTCACTTCCTCTTATGGAACAGGCCGGCCTTGTCGTACAAAGTGAACAGGACGGCTCCTATTATGACCGCTTTCGTAATCGCATCATGTTCCCGATTCAGAACATGCAAGGCAAGACTGTTGCGTTTAGCGGAAGAGCAATCGGACAAGATAATCCAAAATATTTGAATAGTCCAGAAACTCCTGTTTTTCAAAAAAGCAAGCTGCTTTACAATTTTCATTATGCGCGTCCATCGATCCGGAAACAGCAGCGAGTGCTGTTGTTTGAAGGATATGCTGATGTATTAGCTGCCATTCGCAGCGGCTTTGAGGAGTCAGTTGCGACAATGGGAACCGCATTAACAGAAGAGCAGGCTAAGATTCTTCGCCGTAATACAGAAACTGTAGTTCTTTGCTATGATGGAGATAAAGCTGGACAAGAGGCAACTGAAAAGGCCGGCCGTGTTTTGCTGAACATTGGTAGCCAAGTAAGAGTAGTTATGCTTCCAGACAAGCTTGATCCAGATGAATATGTACGAACACACGGTGAGGCTGCATTTCAGAATCTTGTGGAGAACAGTGGTAGCTTTATTGACTTTAAGCTTCAGCATCTCCGCTTCGGACGAAATTTGCAGGATCCGCAGGAGCAAGGAGAATATGTACAGGCCGCAGTTCGAGAGCTTGGAAAGTTAACGACTTTTGTACAAGCACAGCCCTATTTACAGTTGCTTGCAAAAGAGTTTCCATACCATATTGAGGACTTGCGAAATGAATTGCGCCAACTGCAGCAAGTGCAGCAAAAAAAGGAGCGCCATACCATCGCGCAAGCCGCACAGCCGGTAAAGGCGAAGCCGAGGTTTGCTGGTTATGAAAGAGCTGAGCGAGAGTTGATTTACCATATGCTGCAAAGCGAAGAAGTGACTCAGCGTGTCCAACCGTTTATTGAATATTTTCATACAGAGGAACATAAAGGGATTTTATATGAACTGTATGCATATTATGAAAAAGGATGCGAACCTGACATCAGTCACTTTCTCAATTGGCTTTCGAACGAGCCGTTAAAAAACATTGTAGCAGAACTCGCAACAGACGAAATGATTAATACGGAGTATTCCGAAGAGCTGCTTCAAGGGAATCTCGATTCTCTCTATAAGCACAAGCAAAGGATAGAACAAATGAACCGTGTTTTTGAACTGCGAAACCTAGAACGAACAGATCCTTTAGCAGCAGCCAGGTTCGCACAAGAGCATATCATTAATAAGCGAAAAGCAAAACAATAGCTTTTTCTATTATAACAAGTTATAATTTTTATTTGTATCTCGCGTAAGGAGGGGAACAAATGGCTGACAAATCAGCTCGTTCTAAAGAAATGGAAACTGATGTGACTTTCGAGCAGGTAAAGGAACAGCTTACAGAGCTCGGCAAGAAACGCGGCGTTCTTACATACGAGGAGATTGCAGAACGCATGAACGGATTCGAAATCGAATCTGATCAAATGGATGAATACTATGAATACTTGGGGGAACAAGGCATTGAACTCATAGGTGATGCTGAAGAAGACCCAAATGTTCATCAATTAGAAAAAGAAGAAGAATTTGATTTAAATGATTTAAGCGTTCCTCCAGGCGTGAAGATCAATGATCCGGTTCGGATGTACTTAAAGGAAATCGGGCGTGTCGATTTGCTTTCCGCTGAAGATGAAATCCAATTGGCAAGACGTATTGAAGAGGGCGATGAAGAAGCAAAGCGCCGTCTTGCTGAAGCAAACTTACGTCTCGTTGTTAGTATTGCAAAGCGTTATGTAGGTCGCGGCATGCTGTTTCTTGATTTAATTCAAGAAGGGAATATGGGATTAATTAAAGCGGTCGAAAAGTTTGATTACCGCAAAGGTTATAAGTTCAGTACGTATGCAACATGGTGGATTCGCCAGGCGATTACACGTGCGATCGCAGACCAAGCGAGAACCATTCGTATTCCTGTGCATATGGTTGAGACGATTAACAAGCTTATTCGTGTGCAACGCCAATTACTCCAAGATCTAGGTCGTGAGCCAAGTCCAGAAGAGATTGGTGAAGAGATGGATCTAGCACCAGAAAAGGTACGCGAAATCTTAAAGATTGCACAAGAACCTGTTTCATTAGAAACACCGATTGGCGAAGAAGATGATTCGCATTTAGGTGATTTTATTGAAGACCAAGAAGCTACTTCACCGGCTGATCATGCTGCATACGAATTGCTAAAAGAGCAGCTTGAGGATGTGCTTGATACATTAACAGACCGGGAAGAAAATGTGCTCCGTCTTCGATTTGGATTAGACGATGGGCGTACGCGCACACTAGAGGAAGTAGGAAAAGTATTTGGTGTTACGCGAGAACGTATCCGTCAAATTGAAGCAAAAGCACTTCGTAAATTAAGACATCCTAGCCGCAGCAAACGTCTTAAGGATTTCTTAGAATAACCGTTTAAGAAAGTTTACTTCATTGCAGGTGAAGTAAACTTTTTCTTTTCTGCCTTAAGAAAGGATAAATTTCCAGTTAGGAGTTCATTCGACAGGGCAGGGGATTCTAGGAATAAGGTGTAAGTGCAGCTATGCCTCTGTCGTTGCCTCGAAAACTTCTCTCATGCTTTTGTAGAGAAAGGAAATGCTAACCAGTTACAATTCTTGTAATTTATTTTACAGAATTGTCTATTGATTTGCAAATGCTCATTTTATTATTTTTCGAGCAAATTCTGTGTTGGTTTACAATATTTAAGTTGAATAGTAGGAGTTTTTGCTACATCTCGAAGATTTTTAGCAAAAAAATTTAGAGGATATTTCTTTCATTTGTCAAAATAAAAATACATATTTTATAAATTATGGAAAAAAATAAAAAAATTAGGGGATTTTCCTCCCGTTTTGGAGTTTATGCTTTTCCGATAGAGCGTTTTCAAGTACAATAGAACTGTTCATACAAAAATAGTTAATGGGGTACATAGAGGGGGAGAAAAGAAATGAAACGCAACCCGTTAATTCCGTTCGCATTGATTGCAGCTTTAGGGATTGCTTTAACGTTTCTGCTTTCATTCCAAGGGTTATACAAGGCGGAACAACTGGCGGATGCCGAGAAAAATGGTGGCACAACAACGCAAACAGCTGCTGCGAAGCCAGAAGATATTGTGAAGCAAACTTGTGTAAGCTGTCATGGGGACCAGCTACAAGGAAATATTGGTCCAAACTTGCAAAAGGTTGGCGACAAACTGTCTAAAGAGGATATTCAAGGTGTTATTCTAAATGGTAGAGGAAACATGCCAGCTGGGTTACTTCCGGCTGATCAGGCTTCCAAAGTAGCAGAATGGCTGTCACAAAAAAAATAATATATTAGACCCTTTGTACATGTTTACAAAGGGGTTTTTTTTACTTTAAGTATAAATTCCTAGTTGAAGGACAATTCGACGTAGCGAGAAATTTTAGAAATACAGTATAAGGGCAGCAGTTGAGTTTAATTTCCCTTCCTCATTATGACCTAACCGGCTTTCTTATGCTAAAATAAGTCGTTACTGTCGCTTGCAACAGTATAAAAAAATTCTTATGATGAAGAAAACAAGTAAAGGATGAACAGAATGAACGAGGTAAAGCTTTCAAAGAGGCTGCAGGCCGTTGCGGAAGAAATTATCCCGCAATCCGTCTTAGCTGATATCGGATCGGATCACGCATATTTGCCATGTTATTGCGTGTTACATAACAGAATTGTTTCTGCAATTGCCGGCGAGGTGGTAGAGGGACCATATCAATCGGCAAAAACGACAGTTGAACAGCTTCATTTAGAAGATAAGATTTCCGTACGCAAAGGAGACGGCCTGTCAGTTCTTGCTGGCGGGGAAGCAGATGTGATTACGATTTGTGGTATGGGGGGTGCTCTCATTCGCGATATATTGGAGCGAGGGAAAGGGAAGCTGCAAGGGGTGCAGCGTCTCGTGCTGCAGCCAAATATTGGAGCCCATAATATTCGCCAATGGTTAATTGAAAATGGATGGGAGCTGAAAAAGGAACAGATTTTAAAAGAGGACGGAAAAATTTATGAAATTTTGTGTGCTGAAAAAGGAAATCCCATGCAGCCTTATGAGGAGCAAGAGACAGCAGGAGTACTGATGGGGCCGTTTTTATTGCCGGAGAAAAATACCGTGTTTGTAGAAAAGTGGCAGCATGAGCTAAAGAGTCTTAAAATGATTTATGAACAGCTGAACAAAGCGGCTGAAACAGAGGAAACAGAAAGAAAGCGGCAGGAACTGCTTGAGAAAATCGCTCTTATTGAGGAGGCGTTAGGATGAGCAAAATTCCAAACGGTCATGAGATTATTAGCTTATTTGAAACAATGTATCCAAAAGCTTTTGCGATGGAAGGGGATCCTATTGGCTTGCATATCGGTGCTTTAAACCGTCCTGTTACAAATGTACTAATCGCATTAGATGTAACAGAAGAGGTTGTGGATGAGGCGATTGAGAAACAGGCAGGTTTAATTATTGCGCACCATCCGCTTGTATACCGCCCATTAAAAACGATTCACACAGATACCGCTTATGGCCGAATCATCGAAAAGTGCATCAAGCATGATATTGCCGTATATGCTGCTCATACAAATGTTGATATTGCAAGCGGCGGGGTAAATGATTTATTAGCTGAAGCGCTCGGTTTAATGCAAACGGAGGTTTTGGTGCCGACATACGAGGAAAATTTGAAAAAGCTGGTTGTTTTTGTCCCTGTCTCGCATCGGGAATCAGTGCAGCAAGCTTTGGGAGATAGCGGTGCAGGACATATTGGAAACTACAGCTCTTGCACCTTTAATGTGGAAGGAACAGGAACCTTTTTACCTCTAGAGGGAACCAACCCCTATACTGGAACAGCAGGGAAGCTTGAGCATGTTGAGGAAGTACGGATCGAAACCATTTTCCCAGCGTCCCTGCAGCGTAAAGTGGTACGGGCCATGCTTGCGGCTCATCCATATGAAGAGGTTGCGTACGATATCTACCCGCTTGAGAATAAAGGAAATGTGCTAGGCTTAGGGAAAATAGGATATTTACCAGAGGCCATGACACTGGAGCAATTTTCCGGATATGTAAAAGAACGATTAGACGTCCCGGCTGTTCGAGTTGTCGGAGCGCTGCAGGATACAGTGAAAAAGGTGGCAGTTGTTGGTGGAGATGGGAATAAATACATCAAACAAGCGAAGTTTAAGGGCGCAGATGTGTATGTTACAGGTGATTTGTATTATCACGTCGCACATGATGCCATGATGCTTGGGTTACATGTTGTGGATCCGGGACATAATGTAGAAAAAATTATGAAGGCAGGGGTACAGAAGCAGCTGCAGCAAAAAGCAACAGAAAAGAAATTGGCTGTTACAGTACACGCATCCACGATTAATACGGAGCCATTTACATTTATATAGACAGGGCTGTTACATTCATCACTACAATATAAAGTTCTTGTTATGCATAAAAAACAAATCTCTGTTGCAAAATGAACCCATGAACAAAAAGTACCCCCATTATAGAAACAGATAAAGTTGACTAATCTTTTCTCGATAGGGGGGTAGGGGTTTTTCTCTAGAGAATCCTTTTTAGGAAGAAGTAAAACGAGTGATATACTCCGTTCCTGCTTTTTATTGATGCCGAGCGCAGGGAGGGCATTCTTGCCAAAGAATAAGGAAAGAAGGGCTAGCATGGATCATTTCGATTCGATGGCAAATCTTGGACTATTAATCATTCGATTAGTAGTGGGAATCACATTTATTGGACATGGTTGTCAAAAATTGTTTGGATGGTTTGAAGGGGCTGGTGTAAGCAATACGGGAGAATGGTTAGAATCTATCGGAATTAAGCCAGGAGGGAAGATTTGGGCTGTTCTAGCTGGATCATTTGAGCTTGTTGGAGGAATCCTTTTCGCTGCTGGAGAGCTCACTTCCTTAGGGGCTATTCTTATCATTATCATTATGATTGATGCCATCGTGACAGTGCATGGCCGCAATGGCTATTGGCTTACAAATAATGGATTTGAGTATAACATGGTCCTAATTGCGGTGACAGCTGGCGTAGCGTTAGTAGGTCCAGGTGATTACGTATTGCTTTATCGACCATAATTGTAACAATTTTGTTTTTCAATAGCTTAAAAAGCGGAAGAGCCCTCTCTTCCGCTTTTTATATATAATTTTTTAGGTGCCGCCCTACAGCCAAGGTCTATTCCCTTTCGCGGAATACCCTTCTCCGGTGTTATGAAAAAAACAGTTAGCAGTGAAAACCCTATGGAAAGCTTCTATGAATCAAATTTTCCTGAACCTCTCGTTTTGTACGTGGATTATTTTACACTGTAAGAAAGTATAAATTTCTAGCTGGAAGACAATTCGACGCAGCAAGAAATTTTAGGACTACAGTATAAGGGCAACTACGAGAGCAAAGGCTAGGTGTGCTAGCGCTCCTGATCACTTCGTTTTCACTTTGGGTAAAATCTTAGAAAGCGGTACCTGTCGCTTGCGTTCCCATGTTGCGGGATTGGATGGATCGTATTGCTCAATGAAGGCAATGACTTCCTTTGTAATTGGTGTAGGAGTAGAAGCACCTGCTGTAATCGCAACAGTTTCTACACCTTTAAGCCACTCGAGCTGAATTTCGCTTACATCTGAAATACGGTATGCATTTGTTCCGGCAATTTCCATAGAAACTTGAGCCAGCCGATTGGAATTATTGCTTTTTGGATCGCCTACGACAAGAGTTAGGTCTGCTTCTTTTGCTTGATCAGCCACCGCTTCTTGACGAACCTGTGTTGCCAGACAGATTTCCTTATGGAATTCTGCTGTAGGATAACGCTCTTGGATTTTTTTCATGAGATTTTGTACATCCCATTGGCTCATCGTTGTTTGATTTGTAACCAAAATTCGATCGGTTGGCAGATTCAAAGCAGTTACGTCCGCTTCCTTCTCGACCAGATGTACAATATCAGGTGCGATACCAATTGCCCCCTCCGGCTCTGGATGTCCTTTTTTGCCAATATAAACAATATGGTATCCATGTTCCTTCTTATCGCGGATTAAATCATGTGTCTTTGTGACGTCAGGGCATGTAGCATCAATAGTTGTTAACCCCTTCTCCTGCGCGCGTCTTTTGACTTCAGGGGATACACCATGCGCTGTGAAAATTACAGTGCCAGACTCTACCTGTTCTAAAATTTCAAGACGGTTTGGACCATCCAATGTAATAATGCCCTCTTCTTCAAATGCATCAGTTACATGTTTGTTGTGGACGATCATTCCTAATATATAAATTGGTCGTGGTAAATCTTTATCAAGCGCCGCATTGCGCGCAATGACCATCGCGTCTACCACCCCATAGCAATAGCCGCGTGGGGCAATTTTAATTACCTTCATCGTATTCCTCTCCTTTTTAGCAAGGACTTTCACCAGCTAGTCTTCTTCATTATAAAGGAGGAGAGGAGCCTTGACAAAGCTATACATATAATTTTGGTGATGATGTTTTCGTGGCAGCAGGTGAAGTTGGCTGCTGTGGCGGCGTTTGTGTGTCTTCTACTGTTGGATTATTCTGTTTCTTCTCTTCTTTCTTAGCTGTTGGTTTTGACGTTTCCTCTTGTACAGCTATTGGTGCTGCCGGTGTTGTCGCCTCTGTTGTTTTCTCTGTTGTTTTCTCTGTTGTTTTCTCTGTTGTTGCCTCTGTTACTGCCTCTGTTGTTGTTTCCTTATTGCTGCTAGGGGTAAGTGCACTTAAAATTTTCGTCAAGTTTGGGAATTTTTGCATAAGCGGGCCATATTGCTGCACAACGGGAGTGACAGTTTGCGCAACTTGCACAATCTTTTCTACATTTCCTACGATAGCGGAAGGGTTGGCGACCAAGTTAGAAAAAAAACTGCCAATTCCTCCTGTGTTGCTTGCTGTTGCAGCGCTTGTTGCTGCAGCCTGCGGGATCATCCGGGTATTTGTCTGGGCTGCCGGTTGTTGACGGGGATGCATCATAGGCTGCTGCGTCTGGGAGCCGTAGTTGTTGTTTGGCATAAAGGGTGAACCGGTATCTTGCGAATTTTTATTTTTCTTTCCAAACAGCTTTGATAAAATTCCTCCTTGCCGTTTTTGTTGCATTGGCATTTGCTGCATCGGCATCTGCCGCATCGGCATTTGCTGCATCGGCATTTGCTGCATCGGCATTTGCTGCATTGGCATTTGCTGCATCGGCATTTGCTGCATTGGCATTTGCTGCATTGGCATTTGCTGCATTGGCATTTGCTGCATTGGCATTTGTTGCATCGGCATTTGCTGCATTGGCATTTGTTGCATCGGCATTTGCTGCGTTCGCCTTTGCTGCGTATCCCTTCTCATTCCTCCAGCTGGATATGGGTGTGATTGCGGCATGTACATCATCGGTTGGCGGGGAGGTATTTGTGGCTGGCTCATAAAAAGCACTCCTTTCTTGTTGGTGTATACACTACCATATGCAGCAACAAGAAAAGAGGTTAGTTTTCCAAGCATAGCATCAAACTAATAATAGCTTTTCCATGTAGAATTCGTTATAATGATAACTTGCCTGATTTGTGCGTTAAATAAGGAGAAAGAAGGTGGAACAGATGACAGCATCATTTGAACAGTTTGTATTTCAGCCGTTTTTATTAAAGGCTGTGAAGGATCTGGGCTTTTTAGAGCCAACTGAAATTCAGTGTAAAATTTTTCCGATTGCGAAAAAAGGACATAGTGTTATCGGTCAATCACAAACAGGTTCCGGTAAAACACACGCGTACTTACTTCCAATTTTACAGGCAGTTCAACCACAGCAGGAAGAAGTGCAGGCTGTAATTACAGCGCCGACACGTGAATTGGCGCAGCAAATTTATCAAGAAATTCTAAAGCTTACGAAATTCTGCCAAGAGGAACAGCTGATCACCGCACGTTGCTTTGTTGGTGGAACGGACAAGCAGCGTACAATTGATAAGCTGAAAAAGCAGCCGCATATAGTTGTTGGTACACCTGGACGCATCCACGATTTAGTCGAGGAGCAGGCATTATTTGTACATACAGCTTCGACCATTGTTGTCGATGAGGCAGATTTAATGCTTGATATGGGATTTATTGAAGATGTTGATAAAATTGCAGCGCGGATGCCGCAAAAATTACAAATGCTCGTTTTCTCAGCAACGATTCCTGAAAAACTTAAGCCGTTTTTGAAAAAGTATATGGAAAATCCAGAGTATGTACATATCAATCCGAATCAGGCAGCCGCACAAAACATTGAGCACGCGATTATACCGCTGCGCCATCGTAATAAGAAGGATCTATTGAAAGATATTCTGATGCAATATCAGCCGTATTTGGCGATTATATTTACAAATACGAAAAAGAATGCAGAAGAAGTTGCGCAGGCGCTAGCGGAGCGCGGATTAAAGGTTGGCCGCATTCACGGTGATTTGGCACCGCGTGAACGCCGGAAAATGATGAAGCAAGTGCATGAATTAGAGTACCAATATATTGTTGCGACAGACTTAGCGGCTCGTGGTATTGATATCGAAGGAGTTAGTCATGTTGTGAACTATGAACTGCCTGATGATCTGGATTTCTATATTCACCGCGTTGGCCGTACGGCACGCGCTGGTTTTTCTGGAACCGCCATTACAATTTACGAACCAAGTGATGAAGAAGCACTAGATAAGCTTGAGAAACGCAAGATTGAATTCCATCATATTGACTTGCGAAGCGGTGAATGGGTCGACCTTGGTCCGCGCAGAAAGCGTCAAAGCCGCAAAAAGCAAGAAAATGAGATGGATGTTATGGCGAAGAAGGTTATCAAGAAGCCAACTAAAGTTAAGCCAGGATATAAGAAAAAATTAAATGAAGAACGAGAGAAAATTAAGCGGAGATACAGTAAGAAAACGAAATAAGGGGGCGTGCTCCTTTGTTTCGTTTTTTATACTGTAAGAAAGTGTAAATTTTAGCTAAGAGACAATTCGACGTAGCGAGAAATTTTAGGAATACAGTATAAGTAGGGCTACGCCTCTGTCTTCGCCCAAGAGCAGGGCTCGCCAGTCGGCGAGTTTTCTTTAGTAAACAAATGAGGTGATATAGATGCTGAAAATAGGTTCACACGTATCAATGAGCGGTAAAAAAATGCTGCTTGCATCAAGTGAGGAAGCCGTTTCTTACGGGGCTACGACATTTATGGTGTATACGGGCGCGCCGCAAAATACGAGACGCAAGCCGATTGCGGACTTGAATATAGCGGCGGGGCTTCTTCATATGCAGGAGCATGGCATTGAGGAGATTGTTGTGCACGCTCCTTATATTATTAACATCGGCAATACGCAAAATCCTGATACCTTTCAGCTCGGGGTTGATTTTTTACGTCTGGAAATTGAGCGGACTGAGGCATTGCAAGCGGCGAAGCAAATTGTCCTGCACCCAGGAGCGCATGTTGGAGCAGGAGCAGATGCTGGCATCGCTAAAATTATTGAAGGTTTAAATGAAGTGCTGACTGTAGATCAAACAGTGCAAATTGCTTTGGAGACAATGGCTGGAAAAGGCTCTGAGTGCGGCAGAAGTTTTGAGGAAATCGCTAAAATTATTGAAGGGGTAACGCATAACGAGAAGCTGTCTGTTTGTTTTGATACATGTCACGTACACGATGCCGGTTATGATATTGTAAATGACTTTGACGGGGTACTAGAGCAGTTTGATCGTATTATCGGTATTGATCGCATTCGCGTGCTGCATATTAATGACAGTAAAAACGAACGCGGTACGCATAAAGACCGTCATGAGAATATTGGATTTGGACATATCGGCTTTGAAACGCTTAGCTATATTGTCCATCACCCGCAGCTGCAGCACATTCCCAAAATCCTTGAAACACCTTATGTCGGAGAAGATAAAAATAATAAAAAAGCTCCATATAAGCAGGAAATTGAGATGCTGCAAAGCCGAACCTTTGACCCGGAGATTTTGAGTAAAATCATGTTGTGAAGAAAACTCGCCGATTGGCGAGTTTTTAAGAGGAGACAGCCTTATGTACCAAAAAGGGGGAGGGCTCACTCCTCCTTTTTAGTTTAGCAGATTTTGCAGCAATATATTTACTTGTTGCGCTGTTGATGGTGAGGTTACCTGTGCGATTTGTTTGATAAGTTCAATTCGCTCTATGTGACTATAAATGTTAATATTCTTCCCTTTTATGAGGGAAACAATTTTTTGTGCTTGGTCTTCCGTAATGGGAATTTGATACTCCTTGCTTAATTTCAGCAATTCATTCGTTGTGATGTTGTTTAGCTTTTTATTTACAATTTGCTGAATGAAGTTCATACGCTTCCTCCTTTTCCGCTATCTAACGGAATATATGTAAAGGAAGCTTGTTCATATTCCTTTGTTTTCCCAACTTGAAGAAAAGTATGGTATAATAAAGTTTATCTAACTTTGTGTAAAATGTCACAATAGCAGTATACACGTAGGCATAAAATAGTAATCTTGTAAAGGAGAAGCGATGGGGAATAAACAACATAAAAAAGAAAGCTTAGGTCATATTTTATATCGTTTAGTGATGATTATGATTGGGGCGGCTTGTGCAGCAGTAGCGATTGAGCTATTTTTGATTCCGAATAAAATTATTGATGGCGGAATCATTGGTATCTCCCTCATTTTGGACTTTATTGTACCGCAAAGTGTCTGGTGGCTTAACTTTTCCACTTTAGTAATCCTCCTGAATTTACCTTTTATGTACTCCGGGTACAAACAAATCGGAAAAACATTTATGTTTTCTTCAATTTTTGCAGTCATCTGCCTTGCTGTTATTGAAGGAGTGCTTCATCACTTTCAGCCATTTACAACAAATCCGATTTTAGCTACTGTATTTGGCGGTTTAACTCTTGGGGTTGGCGTTGGGCTTGTAATTCGACATGGGGGTTCTTTGGATGGAACAGAAATTTTAGGAATTCTGCTTACAAAGAAGCTGCCCTTTTCTGTTGGAGAGTTCGTGATGTTTATGAATATCTTTATTTTTGCTTGGGCGGCATTTGTGTTTGGGCTTGAGCAGGCGATGTATTCAGTGATGACATATTATATTGCATTTAAAACCATTGATACGGTCATTCAAGGTCTTGATGAAACAAAGGCAGTGATTATTGTTTCAGACTATTATGAGGATGTGTCAAATGCCATTTTGGACCGTCTTGGCCGCGGTACAACGAAGCTTGTTGGCAAGGGAGGATACACGGATAAAGAGAAAGAGGTTATTTATGCGGTTATTACTCGCCTTGAGGTAACGAAGCTGAAAAGCATTGTGCACGAAATTGATCCAAAAGCATTTATTACAATTATGAATACGCAGGAAACAAAAGGTGCAAAGTTTAAGTCTGCAATTCATTAACAAGAGATGGTGCCATCTCTTGTTTTTTCGTGCGGCAGGCAGGAGTATAGAAAAGATCTAGTCTAGTGTAAGATAAATGAGTTTACAATTGGTGTGAACTGTACTATAATTCGAACAGATATAAATCGGAAGAATTCTGAATTATAAAGGTGAGATATGATGAATCATATTATAGAAATTGATCATTTATCGTTTCAGTACGAGGATCAAAAGGTGCTGGAGGATATTCATTTACATGTTCGTAAGGGTTCCTTTCTTGGACTTGTTGGCCCAAATGGATCCGGTAAATCCACCCTTCTAAAATGTATATTGGGGATTGTAAAGCCAAAGCAGGGAACGATTCGGTTATTTGGTATAGATAGTCGCAAGTTTAAAGACTGGAATAAGATTGGCTATGTATCACAAAAGGCAAATAGCTTTAATTCTGGATTCCCGGCTACTGTATTTGAAGTAGTATCGATGGGGCTTGTATCAAAGACGGGTTTGTTTCGATTTTTGAATAAGTCACAAAAGAAAAAGGTGAAACAAGCCATTACGGATGTTGGGATGAGCGAATTTATGAACCGTAATATCGGAGAATTATCGGGTGGACAGCAGCAGCGTGTTTTTATTGCCAGGGCACTTGTAAGTGAGCCGGAGTTGCTCATTTTGGATGAACCGACAGTAGGTGTTGACGCTGAGAATGTGCAAAATTTTTACAGTATGCTGGAGCATTTAAATACAGAGCTGGGAATTACGCTAATTCTTGTTACACACGATATCGGAGCTATTACAGAAAAGGTAACGCATGTTGCTTGTTTGAATAAGCACTTGCATTTTCATGGAGAGACAGAGCTATTTGAGGAGCGGAAGAACCATGATTTGTCAGCATTTTATGGGCATCATATTCATCTGCTTGAACATAGTCATGAGCACCACGGAGGGACAAGATGATACAAGATTTTTTGCAGTATGATTTTTTGCGTAATTCGCTATATGCCGCTGTTCTTATTGGTCTTGTTGCCCCACTGCTTGGCGTGTTTATTGTCATTCGGCGATTGTCGCTTATTGCCGATGCGCTTAGCCATGTAACGCTTTCTGGTATTGCCGCAAGCTTACTTTTGGAGAAAACATTATTTCCGGGCGGATTTATCAACCCTTTATATATGGGGATGGTGTTTTCGATTGGCGGAGCGCTTTTCATTGAAAAGTTGCGGGCTGTATATAAGCATTACCAAGAGCTGGCAGTGCCGATTATTTTATCGGGAGGCATCGGTATTGGTGTGATTTTTATTTCGTTGGCTAATGGATTTAATACCGATTTATTCTCCTATTTATTCGGAAGCATCAGTGCGGTAAGCAAGGGAGATCTTACGGTTATTATCAGCATAGCTGTTCTTGTTCTTGCAACAGTTTTCCTCCTATATAAAGAGCTGTTTTTACTTTCCTTCGATGAGGAGTATGCAACTGCAACGGGCCTGCGTGCGAAATGGATTCATTTCATTTTTATTGTACTGGTGGCTCTTGTGATTGCTGCATCTATGAGAGTTGTCGGCATTTTACTTGTATCATCGCTCATGACCTTACCAGTGGCGGCGAGTATCCGCATTGCAAGGGGGTTTAAACAGACTATCTTCTTTTCTATTCTTTTTGGAGAACTGGCTGTTGTGGGAGGACTTATCACTTCATATCAACTGGATTTGGCTCCAGGAGGGACAATTGTGATGATTGCTGTTGCAATTTTGGTAGGAGCGATCATGTGGAAAAAGAAAAAAACAGCGTAAAGTAGGGATGGACATGAATCTGACAGAAGCGTTAAAGCTAATGAAGGAAAAAGGCTTCAAGCATACGGGAAAGCGTGAAGATATGCTGAATCTATTTTCTTCACATAATAAATATTTAACGGCAAAAGACGTGTTGGAAAATATGAAGGATACCTATCCAGGCTTAAGTTTTGATACCATCTATCGTAATTTAGCTCTTTTTGTGGAGCTTGGTATTTTAGAACAAACAGAATTGAACGGGGAGAAGCATTTCCGCTTTACATGTTCAACGACACAGCACCACCATCATTTTATTTGTCTCGACTGTGGGCGAACGAAGGAGGTTCACCTCTGCCCGATGGATGTATCCTTGTCGGGATTTGAAGGCTTTGAGGTAACAGGACATAAATTCGAAATATACGGGAAATGTCCGGTTTGTGTAAAATAAAACAAGGGACTTTTGCTTAAAGTGTGAAAAAGAGCTTGGAAGACGTTCCAAGCTCTTTTTCTTGTATTGATTATGTTTAGTCTGTACATCATGCTGGATGTCCGCTGTTTATTTTGTTTCTTGTTTTGCTTTTTCAGCGTAGTATTCCTCAGCAATCTTATCTATTTCTTTTTTCAATTCCTCTACCATTACAGATTCCGGTACCTTACGGACAATTTCACCTTTACGGAAGAGGAGGCCTTCACCGCGGGCGCCGGCAATACCGATATCCGCTTCCCGTGCTTCTCCCGGGCCGTTTACGGCGCAGCCTAATACAGCTACCTTAATCGGTGCTTTTATTTTGGAGATATATTCTTCCACTTCATTCGCAATGCTAATTAAATCAATTTCAATGCGGCCGCACGTTGGGCATGAAATTAACGTAGCAGCATTGGAAGAAAGGCCAAATGATTTCAGTAATTCGCGTGCAACCTTTACTTCTTCTACTGGATCGGCACTTAAGGAAATGCGCAATGTATTGCCAATACCCTTGCTTAAGATTGCACCAAGACCTGCTGCGCTTTTTACTGTTCCGGCAAACAATGTTCCT
Source organism: Bacillus sp. OTU530 (assembly GCF_038440375.1). Taxonomy (NCBI): domain Bacteria; kingdom Bacillati; phylum Bacillota; class Bacilli; order Caryophanales; family Bacillaceae; genus Bacillus; species Bacillus sp. OTU530. The sequence continues at coordinate 16,392 of NZ_JASATP010000008.1, read as the reverse complement.
GATTCTGTAATACCAAGATGAAGCGGGTATTGAAAGGCCTTCGCTGCTTTCTCATATGCTTCGATTGCCAGATTTACATCAGATGCCTTCATGGATACGATAATATCATGGAAGTCGAGGTCTTCTAAAATCTTAATGTGATGAAGGGCGCTCTCTACCATGCCGTCCGCTGTTGGATAACCGTATTTCTCGAGAATATGACGCTCTAAAGAACCAGCATTTACACCGATTCGAATTGGAATCCCTTTTGCTTTTGCGGCATTTACCACTGCTTCTACCTTTTCGCGTCTTCCGATATTTCCTGGGTTGATACGCACTTTATCTACGCCGCCCTCAATGGCCTTTAAAGCAAGGCGGTAGTCAAAGTGAATGTCTGCAACAAGAGGAATATTAATGCGCTTTTTAATATCGGCGATGGCGTTTGCAGCACGTTCATCTGGAACGGCAACACGAACAACCTGGCAGCCTGCTTCCTCTAGACGGAGAATTTCTGCCACTGTTGCCTCGACATCATGTGTCTTCGTTGTTGTCATACTTTGTATTACTAACTCATTATTTCCACCGATTGTTAAGTTTCCGACTTTCACCGGTCGGGTTTTTGTACGATGTGTAATTTCATTCACGAACATATCGCTCTCCTTGTAAAAGAGTTAACCGTAATGGCTGCTTTCCTCCTGATCATATGAGTACTGTCTTAAGCTCTCTGCCTTCCCAAAGGAAGCTCCTTCGATTGAAGATAGAGGATTCTAGCCCGTACTCTTGTTTTAGTTTCGCGCCACAGTTTTTTGCGGTTTCCTTTGCGACTCTTGTATGCTGTAGGCGAACGATAGCCAGCAGACGAGTGCTATTTACGCAACTACTACCACAGTAGAGTCGTTCTAGTTAATTTTACTATAGAAATAACTGTTTTGCTACGTAAAAGAGCGACTCAGCCTCTTTCTGCTCATCAGGCTGCGCCTTTCACATTTCTTGCACTGTAAGAAAGTATAAATTTCCAGCTGGAAGCCAATTCGACGTAGCGGGAAATTTTAGGAATACAGTATCATTGCAACTACGCCTCTGTCTTCGCCCAAGGGCAGGGCTCGCCAATCGGCGAGTTTTCTTTAAAGGTCTGTTTTTTAGGCATAAAGAATAAAAGTAAGAGGTTCTTCATTTATATAATGGGAATTTATATGTCTTTCCTATTCTTATCTTAGATGGGGATTCGTTTGTATTTAGCTTTTTAAAATCATTTGTAATCATATCTACAGAAGGTAACGTTCCTTCTTTGCTAATGGCTTCTACAATGGACAGAACGGTATCGCCGCTTTTGACCTCGATTTTTTTGTATGCAGCATCGGCTTGTTTTTGTTCACTTGTGCTGGAACCCATCGCAGGCTTTGCAGTTGCTTCCTGTGCTTTTGGTTTGAGAAGCGGCAGTGTGCCAACAGTTATATCGTAAAATAAAGAGTATCCAATGAGTAAAACAAACAGTGTTATGCCGATGCGTTTCATACATTCTCCTCCTTCTTTGTAGAGAATATATGCTTGTCCTATAAAAAAATGCCGCAATAGGCGGCATTTTTACAAGTTTTTTTTCTCTTTTATAGGAGGAATTTCTTTTAATGTTAAGAAAAGAACAAAACACGAAACAACGACAAAGATTAAAAACGAATGTAGGACCGTTATACTTAAAAACTTCATAACCATAAAAAATACGATTGGGATTGTAAAGCTGTAAGCTGTCAGCGTCCATGCCTGTTTATAGTTAACATTGCGATTCATTTGAGCAGCAATAAGCCTGCCAATGAAAGCAAGAGCGGTCACACCAAATAACATGATAAAACTGTCAAATAAATACAAAAGCACACCTAAAACGACTAAGGCAATCGGATAAATGCTTCTAATCATGCTAAGAAATTCTTCTACATCCGTTTTCGAGATCGTAGTATCGTTTAGTAACGAATATGTATATGCTTCATTGTTTGCATCCGAGACAAGAATGGCTTTATGTTTTAAGAAAAATAAGCCATCCTGATGTGTGAGGGAAGAGGGAAGTTCCTCGCTATTTGGGTCAAACAAGAATACAAAATCATTTTCGTTTTTTAGAATCGGTTCCTGTATATCCGCTTTTAGTTCTCCTTGCTCGATTGTAAATTCTGGAATTTCTGATTGTACAGTTCGTTCAACAAGAGATAGTTCTGTACGTACCAAATTTGTCAAATGAACCATTTCCGGAATAAGCATAAGTAAAGAAAGGAGGAATATGTATAAAATTGATTTTCCGATTTTTTGAAATCGATAGCGTGCCATAACTTTTGGAGAATATAAGCTTTTGTACAACTGCTGGAATATTGACATGATTTCACTTCCTTATTATTTTAAAATTCGGCACTTTTATTGTAACGCAGCAAGAAGAAGAAGAACAAGGAATAGCTATGGAAAAATATACAAGAATATGGAATAATTATGATTGACACAATTGTTTTACATATGATAAATTTATATATGTCTCAAATGTGAAGGCTTTCATGGCGGTGTAGCTCAGCTGGCTAGAGCGTACGGTTCATACCCGTAAGGTCGGGGGTTCGATCCCCTCCGCCGCTACTATCAAGGACCCTTAGCTCAGCTGGTTAGAGCAGACGGCTCATAACCGTCCGGTCGTAGGTTCGAGTCCTACAGGGTCCATTTTGGAAAAGTACCCAATTGGTTCAAGGGGTCGCACTCGAAATGTGGTAGGCGTGCAAGCGTGCGTGAGTTCGAATCCCACCTTTTCCGTTCTGCCATACATATATCTAACAGCGCAAGCTCCCGAATTGGGGGCTTTTTATACTGTAAGAAAGGATAATTTCTAGCTGGAAGACCATTGGACGTAGCGAGAAATTTTAGGAGTACGGTGTAAGGGCAACTACGCCTCTGTCTTCGCCAATCAGCGATGCCGATAAAAGCTGTTTTTGTTTTACCTAGTACAAGACGCTTTTTACGAGGGATTCGTATTTCAAATTGTACAAACCGGCAGCAGATTTATTTTCCATCTTGAAAAAATAGTGTACAATAAGTATGGGCTATAGGCAGACGAGCTTACGTCCGAGTACATATATACGGGAGGAATTACAAAATGGCAAAATATGAATTACCACAATTACCTTACGCTTATGATGCATTAGAGCCTCATATCGATAAGGAAACAATGAACATCCACCACACAAAGCACCACAACACTTACGTAACAAACGTAAACGCAGCTTTGGAAAGCTATCCAGAATTAGCAGCGAAAAGTGTAGAAGCACTTATCTCTAACATGGAAGAAGTACCAGAAGCAATTCGTACTGCAGTTCGCAACAACGGCGGCGGCCATGCAAACCACTCTTTATTCTGGACAATTCTTTCTCCAAATGGCGGCGGTGAGCCAGTAGGCGAACTTGCTGCAGCAATCAATGCAAAATTCGGCAGCTATGCTGCATTTAAAGAAGAGTTTGCAAAAGCAGCTACAACTCGCTTCGGCTCTGGTTGGGCATGGCTTGTTGTAAACAACGGTGAAATCGAAGTAACAAGCACTCCAAACCAAGACTCTCCATTAATGGAAGGTAAAACACCTGTTCTTGGATTAGACGTATGGGAGCATGCGTACTACTTGAACTACCAAAACCGTCGTCCTGACTACATTTCTGCATTCTGGAATGTAGTGGATTGGAACGCTGTTGAGAAACGTTACCAAGAAGCAAAATAATGATTTAGCAGGCCGCTCATTCGGCCTGTTTTTTTATTGTAAGAAGGTATAAATTTCTAGTTAAAGGGTAATTTTGCATAATTGGTAATTTAAGTGATTAAATGTAAGTACAATTATGCCTCTGTCTTCGCCTCATCAACTCCCCTTTTTCTTACATAATTCTCCCCTAACTCGGAAGACTAAGCTTTGAAGTAAAGGGGAGTTTTAAATGATGAAAACAAAGCATTTAATTGGAGATGTGGAAATCAACCGTGATCTCGTGTTGCTGTTAACAATCGGCGGGTTGTACACATTAGCTATTTCGTTATCCAATACGTTCGTGAACATCTACATTTGGAAGCAAACGAAGGATTTTCTGAACATTGGATTGTATAATTTAGCTGTTGTGATAGCACAGCCGATTACGTTCGCATGTGCAGGGAAGCTGGCGAAAAATGTGGATCGCATCATTATTTTGCGCTTAGGAATGAGCGCACTTGCCGCTTTTTTTATTACGGTTTTATGGACTGGAACAAATGCCTCACAATATATTTTACTCATCGGAAGCATGCTTGGAATTGGCTATGGGTTTTATTGGCTCGCATTTAATTTACTTACATTTGAAATTACAGAGCCGGAAACGAGAGATTTTTTCAATGGCTTTCTAGGGCTGCTAACATCACTTGCTGGCATGATCGGTCCTATTTTGGCCGGATATGTGATTTCTCACATGAAAAGATGGAATGGATATACTTTTATTTTCATTCTTTCATTAACCTTATTTACTATTGCGATTGTCATGAGCTTTTTTTTGTCACGCAGGGAGTGTGAAGGGAAATATGAGCTTGTGAAAATTATTCGAGAACGACGGCATAATCGAAACTGGAACCGAGTGACGCTGGCTCACTTTTTCCAAGGACTTCGAGAAGGGACTTTCGTATTTGTTATCTCGGTCTATGTGTACATAACAACGGGAAGTGAGCTTGCCATCGGGAAGTTTGGGCTTGTCAGTTCAGCAATTTCATTTCTTTGTTACTATTTGGCAACACGTCTCATTAAGGATGCGTATCGAAAAAAGGCAATTCTTCTTGGGGGCCTGCTTTTGTACGTAGGAGTGTATCTTGTTATCATTGATGTCACCTATCCGAAGCTGCTTATTTATGCGGCCTGCATTGCCGTTGCCTATCCTATTTTGCTCGTGCCGTATATGTCCATGACATATGATGTGATTGGCAAGGCTCGTCAGGCAAAGGAGCTTCGTGTGGAGTATATCGTTGTTCGCGAGCTATTCTTAAATGCTGGAAGAATTTGCTCTATCGTCTCTTTTTTGATTGCTGTTCGCTTTTTTCAGCCGCAGCAAAGCTTGCCCGTTTTACTTGGCATTTTAGGAATGGGACATCTTCTTATATATTTTACAGTTCGCAATGTAGCGTATGGGACAACAGTGCAGCCGAAACCAGGACTGCAAGTATCGCGAACAAGGCAGGAACTTACGGAAGGGGAAGGTTAACTTCTCGCATGCTTTATGGTAAAATAAGAACTACGTGAGGACACCTTGCTTACAAGGTGTCCCTTTTTCCGGCGCTTGCTTCTAAAAGCTATCGCGCTGCGTTTGAATGAAAGGAGGGAGAAGGGAAGATCGCTCTTTCAGAAGAATGTCCCTTATGAGAATGAAAAAGAAGCAGAAAAAGAAAAAAAGTCCTGTGCCGCTCCGATTAAATCTATTATTCTTTCTCGTGTTTGTTATGTTTTCAGCGCTTATCCTGCGCTTAGGTGTTGTGCAGATTGTATACGGAGAGGATTATAAAAAGGAAGTAGAGCGTACCGAGAACGTAACAGTAAGTACAGCGGTACCGCGCGGGAAAATTTATGACCGCTATCATCGCATTGTTGTTGATAATACGCCTCTGCGAACGATTACGTATACAAGAATGAGCGGATCCACAAGTGAGGAGCGTTTGAAAGTGGCGCAGCAGTTGGCACAGCTCATCGACATGCCGACTGATAAAATCACTGAGCGTGATAAAAAAGATTTTTGGATGCTGTTGAATGAGGACCGTGCTAAAAAGAAAATTACAGCAAAAGATAGACAAGAGCTCAAAGATAAAAAAATTGATGATGCTGAAGTATATAAACGGCAGCTGGCACGAATTACGGATGCCGAGCTGCAAGAGTTGACGCCGGCCCAGTTAGAAGTTTTAGCTATTAAACGGCAAATGGATAGCGGCTATACGAATACACCGCAAATTATTAAAAATAAAGATGTGACACCTCAGGAGTATGCGGTAATCAGCGAAAATCTGGACAAGCTGCCGGGTGTTGATACAACAACAGATTGGGATCGAAATTATGCGTACGACAATTTATTCCGGACTGTTCTTGGAAATGTGTCAAGCGCTGATGAAGGATTGCCAGTAGACCGGCTGAATTACTATTTAGTCCGCGATTATAACCGCAACGACCGCGTTGGAAAAAGCTATATTGAGCAAGAATATGAAGATATGCTGCATGGCACCAAGGCGGAAGTGAAGAATGTTACGGATCAAAAGGGGAATATTTTAGATACAATCTATGTTTCCAAAGGATCCCGAGGAAAAGATTTAATCTTAACAATGGACATGGAGCTGCAAAAGCGGGTAGAGCAGATTATTGAGGAAGAGCTGAAGGCTGCAAAGGCTACAGGCGAGACAATGCTCGACCGTGCATTTGTTGTGATGATGAACCCGAAAAATGGCGAGATATTATCCATGGCCGGCAAACAGCTCGTGAACAAGGACGGCAAGCAGGAAGTACAGGACTTTGCGCTTGGCACAATGACAAGCTCCTATGCGATGGGATCTGCTGTAAAAGGAGCGACGGTTCTGACCGGTTTGCAGACAGGAGCCATTAAGCCGGATACAACGCTAGTGGATGAGCCGATCAAAATTAAAGGAACTCCTGTCAAAAAATCATGGAAGAACATGGGACGTATTGGAATTCAGACGGCGCTGCAACAATCCTCCAACGTATTTATGTTTAAAACAGCGATGAATATTGCAGGCGTACAATATGTACCGGGCGGGACTCTTGATATTAAACAAAAGGCCTTTGATACAATGCGCTTATATTTTAGCCAGTTTGGTCTTGGTGTACCGACGGGCATTGATTTGCCAAATGAATCAAGCGGCTTTAAAGGGACAGCTGACCAGCCAGGTCTCCTATTGGACCTTGCGATTGGCCAGTATGATACCTATACACCGCTGCAGCTCGCGCAATATGTATCTACGATTGCGAATGGAGGCTACCGTATTAAGCCGCAAATCATGAAGGAAATTCGTGAACCAAGCACAACGACTGGGGAAATCGGAAAAGTAGTAGAATCAACTGAACCGGTTGTGCTGAACCGTATTGATATGGATGACGGCTATCTGAAGGTTGTGCAGGAGGGCTTCCGTATGGTTATGCAAACACCAAGTGGAACGGGGGCTTCCCTGTTTATGAAGGCGCCATATGCAGCATATAAGGCGGCTGGAAAAACGGGAACGGCTGAAACCTTCTATGATGGTCCTATCGATTCATTACGAACAACGCCTGTCTATAACTTAACATTAATCGGCTATGCGCCGGATGAGAACCCAGAAGTGGCATTTTCTGTTGTTGTACCTTGGATGAAAAATGACTCAAATGCTGTAAACAAAAAAATAGGAAGCCGTATTTTAGATGCCTATTTTCAGTTGAAAAAGGAAGAAGTCGCAATGGAAGTAAGTCCGTCTCTATACGGAGAAACAGGAACAGGAGCAGAAGCTGAGAACCAATAAAAAGAGCAGGCATCGCTTGTTTCGCTTCTGTAGTTCACTTTAGACGAAAAACAGTAAAAAGCACACAATTCCATCGAAGGAATTGTGTGCTTTTTTTTGGACAAGCTTCATATAATAATATAGCCCGATTGCTTGTACAGGTGCAGTGTTTATCGAAGGGTGTCGACATTTACAAAAGATTTACAAAGGGTTAAAACCGCATTAATAGTCAGGTATTATCCTTATTCGTGTAGTCCTGTGCGCAGGACTTTTATGGGAGGAAGGAAACGATGAAAACAGGCTTTACAAGCATAGCTGCTTTGCTATTTGCTTGTACTGTATTTGCGTTCGACGCGCATGCAAATCCCTACTTACGGGGAAGTGTGACAATGGACGGATCCTCTACTGTGTTTCCGATTATGGAGGCCGTATCAGAAGAATATGCGCATCAGCAGTCCTATGTGAAAACACCCATTAGTATCTCTGGCACAGGGGGAGGATTCAATCGATTTATCAAAGGAGAAATAGATATTACTAATGCCTCCCGCCCTATTAAAAGAGAAGAGCAGGAAGCTGCAAAACAAAATGATATACAATATGCTGTGTTTCCGATTGCGTATGATGGGCTTACCATTATTGTCAATCAGCGCAATACCTGGCTTACGCACATAACAGACAGCGAGCTGAAGCAGCTTTGGGCGGAAAGCGGCAAACAAAAGAAATGGTCTGATATTAATCCAAGCTGGCCGCAGCAGCCAATTCACTTTTATGCACCAGGCATTGATTCCGGGACATACGACTACTTTCAGGAAACCATTTTAGGAGAACGCGACATGACAAGGTTTGCTACATTTTCAGAGGATGATAATGTGCTTGTCAGAGGAGTCATGAGTGATCCGTATGCCATCGCTTTTTTAGGATTTGCATACTACTCCTTAAATGAGCAAAAGGTGAGGGCGGTGGCTGTAAATGGAGTGCTGCCTGCGAAGGACACGATTCAATCCGGTCGATACAAGCCTCTTTCCCGTCCGCTTTACATGTATGTAAACAAAGCATCGATCCGTGAAAAGGAATGCGTGTACGATTATCTGCGTTTTGCTTTCCGGTATGGCGGACAGCTTGCGGAAGAGGTTGGCTATGTACAGCTGCCGCGCCAAAAGTATGAACAGCAGCTGCGGCGATTGGATGAAATAAAGAAAACTCGCTGATTGGCGAGCCGTTAGGCGAAGAGAGAGGCCTAGTTGCACTTATACTGTATTCCTAAAATTTCCGACTATGTCGAGTTAGCTTCTAGCTGGAAATTTATACTTTCTTACAGTGTAAAGAGAGAAAAAACATAATCTTGTCTGGAGGATGGAAAGGGGTTTTCATCTTTGGCTTTGTCCAAACGCAGTCGTTCTGTCGGTTCGGTTCGTATGCTTATTCAGCGTAACCGCAAACATCACAGAAAAGAACAGCTGCTCAGCAAAGCGGTTCCAGTTTTGTTGTTTACCGCGGCAAGCCTATCGATCCTAACAACGATTGGGATTGTCTGGACGCTTGCAACGGAAACGACAGTTTTTTTTCAGCACATATCGATTATCCATTTTGTAACAGGAAAAGAGTGGCTGCCATTTTTTCGAACAAATGCGCAATACGGCATGCTCCCTCTTGTATGCGGTACGTTTCTCGTGACGACTATCGCAATGATGGTAGCTATTCCAATTGGTCTGGGATGTGCTGTATATTTGAGCGAATATGCTTCGGATAGGCTCAGAAGGATTATTAAGCCTCTGTTAGAGATTTTGGCAGGGATTCCGACGATCGTGTACGGATTTTTTGCACTAACATTCGTTACACCTATGCTGCAAACCATCATTCCAAAACTGCAATTCTTTAATGCCCTAAGTCCAGGCATTGTCATTGGGATTATGCTTATTCCGACAATTGCTTCTCTTTCAGAGGATGCGATCCATGCGGTTCCGTCTTCCTTTCGGGAAGGTTCACTCGGCCTGGGAGCTACGCGCTTTGAAACAACTGTTAGAGTTGTGCTGCCATCTGCTTTGTCAGGCATTCTCGCTTCCATTGTGCTCGCTGTTTCCCGCGCAATGGGGGAGACGATGATTGTTGTCATCGCTGGGGGAGCGACACCCGTGTTGTCTATAAATCCGATGCAGTCGATTCAGACTTTAACGGCATATATTGTGCAGGTCAGCCTTGGAGATGCACCACACGGCACGATTGCTTATTACAGCATGTATGCGGTGGGGAGTGTGCTGTTTATCTTTACATTCTTTATGAATATGGCTGCCCGTCACATCGCTCGTCGCTTTAAGGGGGGCTATTCGTGAATATGCTGGATCATAAAGCAATGCAGAAGCGGATGAAGAGACGGTTTCGAATCGATGTGCTGCAGCGATTGTTATTTGTATTGGCTACTGTAGCCTCATTGCTGATTTTACTGCTTCTGATATATCAAATTGTGAAGCAAGGGATTTCTTATATAGATTTTGGCTTTGTGACACATTTCTCGTCACGAAGACCAGAGGATGCCGGTATTGCTGCTGCTCTTTGGGGAACAATAGCATTAATGTCAATTGTAACCCCTGTTTCCTTATTGCTCGGAGTCGGAACAGCATTATATTTGGAGGAATATGCTCCAAGAACGGCATTTACAAGGTTTGTTGAGTTAAATATTCATACTCTTGCTGGTGTTCCATCCATCGTCTTTGGATTGCTCGGGTTAACCGTTTTTGTATATGGCATGGGTTTAGGGCAAAGTCTGTTAGCAGGCGGATTGACGATGAGCTTACTCGTACTTCCCACCATCGTAGTAGCATCACAGGAGGCATTGCGGTCCGTATCGCGTTCCTTGCAGGAGGCCTCTTATGCGCTTGGCGCTACAAAGTGGCGAACTCTGCGATCTGTTGTAATTCCTGCAGCGTTTCCGGGCATATTGACAGGATGCATCCTGTCCTTGTCCCGCGCGGTAGGAGAGGCGGCTCCTTTGCTCGTAATTGGAGCGCTTGCTTTTATTCATTATATACCTGTTAATCCACTGGAGGGCTTTACCGTTTTGCCTATTCAAATTTTTAATTGGATGAGCAGGCCGCAGGAGGAATTTCATTCTGTAGCAGCCGCGGGAATTCTTGTACTGCTCGCTTTATTACTCGCAATGAACGCCATTGCTGTACTGCTAAGAAACCGAAAGCAAAAAAGATATTGACTGTTAGAAATGGATGAAGGGGGAATTCAAAATGGTAGCTACTGCTATAAATGTAAAAGTAAAAGGTGAGACGACAAAAATAGAGACACCGAAAAATATCGTGTTCGATACGAAAAAACTAAATCTTTGGTATGGGGAAGATCATGCGCTAAAGGATATTGATTTCAGCATTTATGAAAATGAAGTAACAGCAATTATCGGACCGAGCGGATGCGGAAAATCTACTTATTTAAAAACATTAAACCGGATGGTTGAGCTAGTGCCGATTGTTCGTACAACGGGAGAGATTCAATATCGCGGACGAAATATCTTCGATAAGTCCTATCATGTCGAAGAGCTGCGTACTCACGTAGGAATGGTGTTCCAAAAGCCGAATCCGTTCCCAAAATCCATTTATGAGAACATTGCATACGGTCCGAAGATTCATGGTATTCGTGATAAGAAGCAGCTCGATGAAATTGTGGAAAAAAGCCTGCGTGGTGCAGCGATTTGGGATGAGTTGAAGGATCGTCTTCATGATAGCGCCTATGGTTTATCGGGCGGACAGCAGCAGCGCGTATGTATTGCACGCTGCTTGGCAATTGAGCCGGATGTGATTTTGATGGATGAACCAACATCAGCGTTAGACCCTATTTCTACGTTAAAGGTAGAAGAATTGATTCAAGAGCTGAAAAAGAACTTTAGCATCGTAATTGTTACACATAATATGCAGCAGGCAGCTCGCGTTTCTGATCGTACAGCATTTTTCTTAAGCGGTGAAGTTGTCGAGTATACAAATACAAATCAATTGTTTACAACACCAAAGGACAAGAGAACAGAGGATTACATTACAGGACGTTTCGGTTGATACTTTCACCGTCAAGGAGGCAGGTAAGGTGGTACGTGGACAGTTTCACTTCGACTTAGATACACTACAGGATAAAGTTATGGAGCTGGGCGAATTAGCGAAGGAAGCTCTTAATACAGCAATGAATGGTTTACGTTCAAAAAATATTGAACTGGCGCTGCAAGTTATCGATGATGATCAGCGGGCAGATGATTTGGAAGAAGAAATTAACGATTTTGCATTAATGCTCATTACAAAGCAGCAGCCCGTTGCTGTTGATTTAAGACGGATTTTTGTATCTATTAAAATTGCAACAGATTTAGAACGAATTGCCGACCATGCAGTGAACATTGCGAAGTCCACAATTCGTCTTGGCGAAAAAGAGCGGGCTGTTACACTTGAAGATCTAGAGACTATGTTTCAAAATGCCTATGAAATGTTATCTACTGTCATGCAAGCTTATAAAGAGGAAGATTTAACATTAGCAAAGCAGGTAGCAGAAATGGACGATACAGTGGACGAATTATACGGAAAATCTATTCGGGAGTTTATTGCCTATATTCCGGAGCATCCACAGGAAATTGCACAAATTACACAAATGTCTTTGATTGCCCGCTACATTGAACGTGTTGCCGATCATATCACAAATATTGCAGAAAATGTGTTTTATCTTGTTAAAGGGAAGCACTATTTACTGAATGAGTAAAACGAAGGAATGGGTCTCTCTTTAGATTCTCCGTGATCATATAACAAAACAATCTGTATATCAGCAGAAATTTGTTTTTTTGCTGGTATACAGATTTTTTATTTGCCATGTTCCAAAATTAGACAAATTACAACGTTGTCACTCTTATTCACAGGTGGTATCATTTTATTGAGAATTCCATTTATTCTGACTATTGTCATGAAAGTGCTTACAACGTCTATATAATTAGATAAGTCTCTTTTAGTAGAGACAGGAGGGAAGTAGAAAAGTGTTGCAAATTCTTCTGTTGGCGTGGGAATATCCTCCAATGCTTGTGGGCGGTCTTGGAAGACATGTATATGAGCTTTCTAAGGCAGTGGCTGCAAAAGGTCATACGGTTCATGTCATTACTACACATGTAGATGACTTCAAGTTTTATGAACAAATTAATCATGTACATGTACATCGTGTGAAAAGTCACTATGACAATCGTGCAGACTTTTATACGTGGATTGATGGCTTAAACAAGGCAATTGTGCAATATGCGCAGGTTTTGTGTAAGGAAGTTTCATTTGACCTCATTCATGCACATGATTGGCTCGTATGCAGCGCCGCAACAGCAATTAAGCGGCAGGAACACATCCCTCTTCTCACTACAATTCATGCGACAGAGCATGGACGCAATAATGGGATTCATACATCACTCCAATATGAAATACATATGACAGAAAAAGAACTTGTAAAAGAATCCGATGTTTTAATCGTATGCAGCACATATATGAAGCATGAGATTGAGCTGATTTTAGATGCATCTCCGTCTAAAATTGCCATATTTCCAAATGGAATTGATACAAACTTTTTTAAATTAAGCATGGGGCAAAGTGTACGAAACACATATGCACTGCAAGATCGGATCATTGTTTTCTCAATTGGACGCATTGTAAATGAAAAAGGATTTCAAACGGTCATTGATGCCGCTCCTGAACTTTCTAAACGCTATTCTTGTTTAATGTTTATTGTTGCGGGAAAAGGGCCTATGCTGGATTATTATCGTTCAGTCGTTACAGAAAGAGGGCTCGGACACGTGATTTCCTTTGTCGGTCATATAAGCGAGGAGGAGCAAAGGGCGTTTTTGCAGGAAAGTGATATTGTACTCGTTCCGAGCCTATACGAGCCGTTTGGCATCGTAGCATTGGAAGGAATGCTGGCCGCAAAGCCAACCATCGTATCCGATGTAGGGGGCTTAAGCGAGATTGTCATTCATAGTGAGAATGGCTTTAAGATGCACCCTGGGGATGTAGGGAGCTTAATAGAGCAGATTGAACGTATTGTCACAAATCCAAAGGAAGCAACGAGAATAGCGGAAAATGGAAGGGAATACGTTTTGCAAAAATACAATTGGACAACAATAGCAGAAAATACAATTCGTGTTTATAGAGGAGCTGTTCATCATTCTAAAAGTGGGGGTTGAGGGGAATGAAGGGAGTCATTTTGGCAGGAGGAAAGGGAACGCGTTTACGGCCATTAACATGCAATCTCCCAAAGCCTATGCTGCCTCTGCTCAATAAGCCGGTTATGGAATACAGCCTAGAATTGCTAAAGCAGCATGGAATTGAAGAAATTGCTGTTACGGTTCAATATATGGGCAATGCCATTCAAAATTATTTTGGAGATGGAAGCAAGTGGGGAGTGAAGCTTCATTATTTTGAAGATTCACCCCCGCTTGGAACCGCTGGCAGTGTAAAGCAGGCAGAAGCTTTTTTAGATGAACCATTTGTTGTCATTAGCGGTGATGCATTAACGGATTTTCAATTATCTCGTGGGATGGATTTCCATCGAAGCGAAGAGCGTTTGGTAACTATTTTTTTAAAAGAGGTGTCTCATCCGCTTGACTTCGGTCTTGCTGTTACAGAGGAAGATGGGCGCATTGTGAAATACATCGAAAAGCCAGGCTGGAATGAGGTCGTTTCTAATACTGTGAATACAGGCATTTATATTATGAATCCAGAGATTTTTTCATATATGGAGCGTCATATGTTCTATGATTTCAGCCATGATATTTTTCCAAGATTGCTCAAGGAAAAGAAAAATATATATGGCTATTTAAGTGAGGGGTATTGGCTTGATATCGGGACATTTCCCCAATACAGACAGGCGCATTTTGATTTATTGATGAAAAAGGTGAGTGTGCAGCTTCCATTTACGGAAGTATTGCCAATGGTCTGGATGGGGGCAGATGTTACAATTGAGGATGGAACGAAAATACAAGGACCGCTTCTTATTGGAGATGGTGCTGTTGTAAAAAGCGGTGCACTCATTGAGCCGTATTCTATTATTGGAAAAAATAATATAATCGGCGAAAATACGCACGTGCAAAAAACAATTTTATGGAATGATGTGTATGTTGGAAAGCAATGCGAACTAACAGGGACGACGATTGCATCCGGAACGGTGATCGAGGATGGCTCGACATTGTTTGAAAAAAGCATTGTAGCGGACCACTGTAAGTTAGGGAAAAACACTGTTGTTAAGGCAAAGATAAAGGTTGCACCTGGAAAAGTCATCGAAGGAAGCTCTGTATTAAGCTCATCTCTTATGTCCGAGCAGGAGAACGCACTCTCCCTGCTGCAAAGAGGCACAGTTGCTGGGCGCGCAAATTTAGATATTACCCCTGAGTTCATCGTCAAGTTGGCTGCGGCATATGGATCTATTTTCCCTCTTCACTCCTCCATTTTAATCGGAGGCGATTGGAACCCGTATTCACAGCTTCTGAAACAAGCGTTTATGAGCGGGCTGCATGCGGCAGGTATTCATACAATGGAATGTCAGCCTGTGAGCGATTCTTGCTTTCGTTACGCCGCCTTGATGGAAGATGTGGTAGGAGGTGTATTTCTATCTGTCTTACAGCATGAAGAGAAAATGGTTGTTCGTTTTTATGATCAAGACGGTTATCCTATTTCTGTCCGGATGGAAAAAGAGATTGAATCTATATATATGTCAGAGCTGTATCGGCATGTAAACGTAACAAGCATTGGCATAAATACCGAGGCAAACATTAGCGAAGAGCAGTATGTATATTCCTTGCTGCAATCCTTAAATAGATCGCTCATCCGAAATGAGAAGTTTCATCTTCTTGTCAATAAAACAGAGAATCCATTTCATAATATGGTACTTTCATTTCTGCAGCTTCTCGGTTGCTCACTTACGTGGGTATACTCACAAGCGAACGAGAGTCATGTTAAATCGCTCATGCAATCAAGCAAAGCAGATGTCGGTATTATATTTCATGAGCAAGGGAGAATGTTTGAGCTATATGATTCATTTGGAAACGTATATAAAAGCATCGGGCAGGAGAATGTTGCGATCCCGGATATTTTATTTCACCAGGGAGAAGAAGTACTGTATCCTTTATTACTAAAACATGGAGCAAGCTATGTCATTTGCTCCGTCAAAGAAGAACGCCAAGAAGGAGAGTTTAAGCATAAGAGGTTTGAACACGATTCCTTATACCGGATTGGAAAGCTATTGGAGCTTATCGCTTCTCGAAAACAGCCGCTTCATGGAGTTTTTGAGCCGTATCCTCAATGCTACTTATTTTGGGATGAGGTCGTTTGTCCGTGGGGAGAAAAAGGGAGAGTCATGCGTATGCTTCTAGCTGATATGCAGAATCAAGAGATGGAAGTCATGGATGGAATTCGGTTTCAGTATGAAAATGGGGACTGGTCCTATATCGTATCTGATCTCAGTCAGCCGAAGCTCATCGTGTATTCCCAGTCTTCCACTCCAGAAGCGGCAAAGGAAAAAAATACTCATTTAATTGAAAAAATAAGACAATATCAAAAGGTCTAGAAATTTTATAAAAAAGGTGATATCATAGTAAAGTCTGATTTATGCCACAATGACTGGAGGGAAATAAGAATGCGCGTAAACATCACTTTGGCTTGCACAGAATGCGGCGAGCGTAACTATATCTCAAAGAAAAACAAACGTAACAATCCAGAGCGTCTTGAGCTTAAAAAATATTGTTCAAGAGACAAAAAAGCGACAGTACACCGCGAAACAAAGTAAGCAGTAGGGATTCCTACTGCTTCTTTTTTTACACTTTTGGTATACATTTCTAGCTAGGAGATCGTTCCACATAGCGGAAAATTTTAGGAATACAGTATAAGGGCAACTACGCCTCTGTCTTCGCCCAAAGGCAGGGCTTGCCAG